>CAVEIY010000018.1:0-21244 GCA_963615825.1 Flexilinea sp. | reverse complement strand
ACCGCTACCACCATCTATCCCGATGGCGGCCTGGTTGCAACCTCGTAATCTGCGGGTTTCGATTAGAATTCAAAGCCGTGTCTCTTCGGAGGCACGGCTTTTTCACTCTTTCTCTGGAGGTCCCTATGAAGCGATTCCTGCCCCTTGTTTTGGCGCTTGTGCTCCTCACCGGCTGCGTGGACGGCGGTGCTGGTGTGCAAAAACAGGAGAAAACCGTCTATGCCATGGATACGGTGATGGCCATTACCGCCTATCCGGAAAAAAGCGGAGAGGATTTGTCCCCGGTGCTGGATGCGGCGGAAACAGAAATTCACCGGCTGGATGCCCTGCTGTCGATTTCCAATGAGCAGGGGGAGATTTACAGGCTGAACCATACCGGCGCAGCGCCTGTTGGCCAGGAAACCGGCCTGCTGGTGGAATGCGCATTGGCCATTGCGGCAGATACCGAAGGGGCGTTTGATCCCACGGTCTACCCGCTGATGGCGTTATGGGGCTTTACCACAGAACAGTACCAGGTGCCCTCTCAGGAAGCGCTGACCCGGTGCCTGGCAGCAGTGGGCTATGACCAGGTACGGGTAACGCAGGATGGCGCCGAATGGAATATCACCCTGCCGGATCAGGGCGGTATAGACTTGGGCGGCATTGCAAAGGGCTATACGGCCCATGAGGTGATAGAGGTGCTGGAACGGCAGAAGGTATCCTCGGCAATTCTGTCCTTGGGCGGCAATGTGGCAACTCTGGGCAGAAAACCGGATGGAAGCCGCTGGACCGTAGCGGTGGAAAATCCGGATCAGAGCGGAGACTATCTTGGTACCATGGAGCTGGACGGCGGGATGTTTGCCATTACCTCCGGGGCCTATGAGCGATATTTCGAGGAGGATGGGGTGCGCTATCACCACATTCTGGACCCTGCCACCGGCTATCCCTCGGATTCCGGATTGACCAGCGTTACTGTGGTATCGTCGGACGGAACCCTGGCCGATGCACTCAGTACCGCGCTGTTTGTGATGGGACTGGATCAAGCACAGGACTTTTGGCGGCAGCATCAGGGCGAATTTGACATGATTCTATACGATGGAACGGGGCTGTATGTGACGCCGGGTGTGGCGTTGGATACCGCTTATCCGGTGACGGAGGTGACCCCATGAAGGTAAGAAAACGGGAAGTGATATTTGTACTGGTGCTGGCGGCTGCATTATTGGCCTGGGCGCTGTGGCCCAAGGCCCAGGGGCAGCGGGTATCCGTGACCATTGACGGGCAAACTGCGGGAAGCTATGCATTGGCCCAGAGCAGACAGATTCCGTTGGAGGGCTACGGCGGATATTCCCTGACATTGGTGATTCAGGATGGAAAGGCCCATGTGGAGGATTCCACCTGCCCGGACCTGATTTGCCAGAATCATGCGCCCATCTCCCGGGATTCCGAGCAGATTATCTGCTTGCCTGCCCGAATTGTGATTACAGTTACCGGCGGAGAGGAGGAGGGCTTTGATGCCATCGCCCAATAAAACCAGAAAGCTCACAACCCTGGCTATGCTGGCGGCGGCAGCATTGGTGCTGTCCTGGCTGGATTCGTTGATTCCGGTTTCCGGTGTATTGCCAGGTGCAAAGCTGGGGCTTGCAAACCTCAGCGTGCTGCTGGGGCTGTATTTGCTTGGCCCAGGACCCGGTGCGGTGCTGTGCCTGCTGAAGATCCTGCTCTCCACGTTTTTGCTCGGCAATGCATTCTCGTTTTTCTATGCGCTGGCAGGAAGCGTGCTGAGCTATGCGGTGATGCTGATTCTCAAAAAATACTGCTCCGTGGTATTTGTGTCCGTAATGGGTGGAATGTTCCACAATCTGGGCCAGCTGCTGGTGGCAGCGGCAGTGCTGGAGACGGTGGGACTGATGGCCTACCTTCCGGTGCTGCTGCTGTGCGGATTGGGCGCAGGCTGTGCCATTGGCGTGGTAGGCGGTATTTTAACCCGGCGGCTCCAATCCATTCTGGAAAAGACATAAGGCAACCCAGCACAGTTGCGTCTGCGGGTTTTGCCAAATGATGCGGTATTGCCATAAGAAAAATTCCTCTCCGAACGGAGAGGAATTTTTTGAGATAACGGGGATTAAGCCTCTACAATCAGCTTGCCGCCGGAGGACAGGGTGTACTCCCCTGCACCGGTTGCGGCCTTGGCGTGGATGGTAACGCCTTCGGGCGCGTCCATCTGTGCAGTTTCCACAGCACCGGACAGAATCACGTTGGAATCGCCGGTGGCATACCAGCGGCTGCCCTGATCCATGGAGACGTAGGCGTTCTGGATGGCGCCGGTGAGGCAGGTGGAGGTCATGTAAACACGGCAATCCCGCTCGGTATCCTCATGGAGAATATCGCCGGTAACGGTCATATCCCGCATCCGCAGCTCATCGCCGGGGGTGGGGCGGCCGTTGACCCGTGCGGCGTTGGGATCGGCGTTCTTGCAGGTGCGCATCAGAGCGCCGCCGGTGACAATGTTGCAGTTGTCCAGAGAAACCTCGACGTTCTGACCGTGAACCTCAATGGCGGTCTTTCCGGTCTTTACGTCACAGTCGGTGAGGCTCAGTTCGCCCACCTCGGTATGACGGCCCATGACGCAGTGCATCAGGGAAAGATAGGTGCCGCATTTCAGCTCGCAGCCGGTGAACTTTACGCTGGCTTCCCCGGCCACAATGGCAGCCTGGCAGGCCACGTCAAACTTACAATCGTTGAATACATCGTGGCAGCCCCAGTCGGCATATGCGCCATAGCCGGACTTGGTGGCAACGACCTTGCAATCGTTGGCCTCCAGATAGACAAAGCCCTCGGAAGCGTCGGTGGACAGGGCTGCCCAGCCGTCGCAGGAAATCAGGGAATTGTAGAAATAGCTGTAGGAGTTCTGAACGGTGCAGTGGGTACGGTTGTTGCCCTGGATCTCCAGCGGAGCGGGAGGATTCATCTTCGGCGGCTCCCCGGGGCAGTCAGCGCCATAGGGGGCGCCGTGGCTCACCAGAATGGAGTCATAAACCTTCAGCACACTGCCACCGCTGGCAGAGGTAGCAGTCCGGCTCAGACCGTTGACGTCCACCAGGCAGTCCTTCAAGGTGAGCTTTGCGTGATCCGAAACGCCGGCACCCGCAGACTTTTCGCCCAGACCCTGACCGTCGCCGGACAGAGAGACGACAGCGCCTTCTACGGTAAAGTCGGTGCCGGCACCCTCGGCGTAAATGCCGCCCACAGAGCCGTCATAGGAGACAATGCGCACGTCCTCTGCGGTGGTGTCGGTGATATCGCCGCCGTAAACGGTAGCGTCGTTGCCTGCTACCCGCTTGCCGTCCTTAATGTAGACGGAGGGGGTCATAACCGGGCCTGCGCCCATGGGAGGAGGTCCGCCCATTTTATCCTCCAAACCGTTTTCCTTGAACCACTCCCAAGGCTCAATGGGAACGTAGGGAATTCTGGGGACGATAACCGGATCGAGTCCTTTGATCTGTGCCATAGAATGACCTTCTTTCTTTGAAATCAGTAAAAAAGTAAATGGAAACGGCCTGAACACTTCGCATTCAGACTGTCAGCAAACTAACCATATCATAGCGCAAATTCTCGCTATCATCAAGCATCATTTCTCATTTCAAAGGGTCATTTCTTGCTCTTTACGAAAATCGCCGCATACCCTGACCATAGAGTATGCGGCGTTATAAGATGGAAACTTATTTTGCTTCAAACCAGCTGTTTCCCATATGGGCGTCGGCCACCAGGGGAACCTTGAGCTGGGCGGCGGAGGTCATTTCCTGGGTAACCAGCTCCATGACCGTTTCCGCTTCCTCTACAGGGCATTCCACAATCAGTTCATCGTGGACCTGGAGTACCAGTCGGGCGGAAAGTCCCTCCTGCTGCATGCGATTCCGGACACGGATCATGGCAAGCTTGATGATATCCGCTGCGGTACCCTGAATGGGGGTGTTCAGCGCCATTCGTTCTGCACCGGAACGGACGTTGAAGTTGGTGCTTTTCAGCTCCGGCAGACTGCGGCGGCGGCCATAGCTGGTTTCCACATAGCCCTTCTCCCGGGCATGCTCCACCACGTCCTTCATATAGGCCTTGACGCCGGTATAGTGGCCCAGATAGCCGTCGATATACGCCCGGGCCTCTTTTCTAGATACGCCGATATCCCCGGCCAGAGAGAAGTCGGAGATGCCGTAGACAATTCCAAAGTTGACTGCTTTGGCGCTGCGGCGCATCTGGGGTGTGACCTCCTCCGGGGCTACGCCGAATACCGTAGCGGCGGTAACGGTGTGGAAATCCTCTCCGGAACGGAATGCGTCCTGCATGGTTTTGTCGTCGGCAATGTCGCTGAGGACCCGAAGCTCAATCTGGCTGTAGTCGGCATCCACCAGAACACAGCCGGACTTGGGCACAAACATTTTACGAATCTCGCCGCCCAGTTCGGTGCGGACGGGGATGTTTTGGAGATTGGGATCGGTGGAGCTGAGGCGGCCAGTGGCAGTGACCATGTTCTGAAAGGTGGTATGAATCCGTCCATCGGAACCAATCACCTTTAAAAGTCCCTCGGCATAGGTGGAACGGAGCTTGGTGAGCATCCGGTAGTCGATGATTGCGGGGATAATCGGGTGCTTGTCCTTCAGGCTTTCCAGCACATCAATGTTGGTGGAGTAGCCGGATTTTGTTTTCTTGCCATGGGGAAGCTCCAGGGTTTCAAAGAGCAGCGTACCCAGCTGCTTGGTGGAATTGATGTTAAAGGGGCCGCCTGCGTAGCCGTAGATCAGATTTTCGCAGTCGGCAATCCGCTGGCTGAGCATTTGTTCAAAGGCGGTAAGGGTGTCCCGATCCACAAGGATACCGGCGTACTCCATTTTCGCCAGCACCGGGCACAGGGGAAAGTCGATATCGCGATAAACCTGCTCCATGCCCTCTTTTGCAACCTGTTCCGGCAGAATGGTATAGAGCTGGGCAATGGCAGCGGCTTCTCCGGCCAGTCCGTCAGAAATGGCAGCGCCGCAATAGCGTTCTGCAAGGTCCTTCAGCGCATAGCCGGACCGTGCAGGCTCCAGAAGATAAGCGGCCAGAGCGGTGTCATAGGCAAAGCCTTGAATGCTCCGTCCCTGCCAAAGCAACTGGGTCATCATGGATTTGCAGTCGTGGACAATTTTCTGGGTTTCCGGGGAGAATACACCGTCCAGCAGCCGGGACCAGTCCATCAGCCCTAAAATCCCCTGCTCTGCGGTGTAAACAACGCCATCCAGCGAAATGGCCAGATCGGTGAGGTCAGCATTGGCGGCGATAAACAGCGGCTTGCTGCCGGGCAGCAGAGAGAGGAATGCATCCAGCTCCTCCGGGGTTTCCATCGCATGAACTTCCAGCGCAGGAAGATCGGCATGCAACTCCGGAAGTTCGGCCTCCAGCAGCCGATATTTGTCGATGAGCCGTCCAAAATTCAGACTGCGAAACAGCTCCAGTACCTTGGCGCGATCCCAGGGACGAAGCAGATTGTCCTGGGGATGGAAATCCACAGGCGCGTTGCAGCGGATGGTGGCAAGATCATAGCTTTGGTAGGCGGAATCCTTCCCTTCCTGGAGTTTTCGGCGCAGAGCGGGCTTCAATGCTTCGTCCTGGGCGTGGGCATAGACGTTGTCCAGGGTACCGAATTTCGCCATCAGGTCCTTGGCGGTTTTTTCGCCCACACCGGGAACGCCCGGGTAGTTATCGGAGGAGTCTCCCATCAGGGCTTTCAGGTCAATGAGACCCCTGGGCGGGAAACCGTATTCCTCCTGAAAAACCGCGGGGGTATAGTTGACAGAGCGGGTACGGCCTGCCTTGGTGGTGACCAGCTTGACCGTAACATGGTCGTCCACCAGCTGGAGGGAATCCCGATCACCGGTGACCACCACGCAATCCCAGTTGTTTTCTCCGCAGATCCGTCCGGCAGTGCCTAAAATATCGTCGGCTTCCCAGCCTTGCAGCGAATAGGTGGGGATATGCATGGCACCCAGAATCTCTTTTAGAATGGGCATCTGAGAGGCGAGGTCCTCGGGCATGGGCTTTCGGGTTGCCTTATAGCCCTCATAGGCGGTATGGCGAAAGGTTGGGCCTTTTTCGTCGAAGGCCACGGCCAGCGCATCGGGCTTTTCCTCGTCCAGCAGAGACTGCATGATGTTGAGGAAGCCGTAAATGGCGCCGGTGGGCTGCCCGGATTGCGCGGATAGATAGCCCACGCCGTAAAATGCCCGGTTGATGATGCTGTTGCCGTCCAGAATCATGAGTTTCATGGGATCACCCTTTCCGATGCGGCTCCGTGCCGTAATACATAAACAGATTACACTTAATCATACCGTTATAGAGCTTCCGCTTTTTGGTGCAGCGCTTTCCATAGTACCGCTCCAGCTCTTCCTCGGAGGAGATAATGTAAACGCCATAGTCCTTTTGGTCTCCTACCGCCCGGCCGAAGCCACGCAGCAGCTGCTGGGCCTGACGCTGCTCCATCATCCGCTGACCATAGGGGGGATTGGTGACGATTACGCCCTTTCCCTCCGGCAGGCTCAGCTTGGTGGCGTCGGCCTGAGAGAAGGTGATATATTTGTCCATGCCGGCTTTTTTGGCATTGCTCTGGGCGATGGCAAGGGATTTGGGGTCAATGTCTGACGCATAAATGTGATAGTCCCCGTGGAATTCCTTGTCCAGGGCCTCGCTGCGGGCCTTTTGCCACAGCTCGGGCTTACTGATGTCCCATTTCTGGCAGGAGAAGCTCCGATTCAGACCGGGAGCGCGGTTCTTTGCAATCATGGCAGCCTCAATGGCAATGGTGCCGGAGCCGCAGAAGGGGTCCACAAAGTTGTCCCGGCCCCGATACCGGGAGAGGTTTACCATAGCGGCGGCAAGGGTTTCCCGCAGCGGCGCATCATTGCCAACAGCACGGTAGCCGCGCTTATGGAGTCCTGCGCCGGTGGTATCCAAAAACAGCTCCGCCTGATCCTTCATAATGGAGAATTGCAGCTGATACAGGCTTCCGGTTTCCGGCATCCAGTTTACATGATATTTTTCCCCCAACCGCTTGGCTGCCGCCTTTTTCAGAATGGCCTGACAATCCGGGACGGAATGGAGCTGAGAGGCGAGGCAGTGACCCTTCACCGGGAATGCGCCGTTTTTGGGAATGATGGCTTCCAGCGGGGTATGATATACTCCCTGAAACAGCTCTTCAAAGGTGTGGGCTGGGAAGGAGGCCAGCCGGAGCAGCACCCGTTCGCCGGTCCGAAGCCAGAGATTGGCGCGAATGATATCCTCAAAGGTGCCCTTGAACAGGACTCGTCCGTTTTCTGCGGCAACATCCTTCATATCAAGCCGCCGAAGCTCCTGGGCGCAAAGTCCCTCCAGGCCAAACAGGCAGGGGACGGAAAGTGTAAATTCAGTCATTGCGTTCTCCTTACTGATGGCAGCACCGCACAAATGCATCTGCGGATTGCATCGTCGCAAGCTTTGCATCCTTAGTTTTGCCTTTTTGGGGCAAAGGCTCAGCTTTCTGGCGAAAAATCTCGCGTCCAGACGTTCTTGCCGATTTGTACGGTATTGCCTTATCTATCATTGTGTATTTTTTCGCATGTTCTTATCCGTTTAGTATACCTGAATTTCCCGAAAAGTGCAACACAAAGCGACACAGTGAAGCACAATGGAGGATTGCGCCTTGACAAAGGATATGCTATGATAATATCAAATTGTACGAAATGAAACTGTCTGATTGAAATGAGGGGGCGTTACCATGGGCTTTGTAACGATTTTTAACAGTGAAAATATTTATACCGGTTATGATCCTGCCGTCCGCCGGAGCATTCTGGATGTGTTGGACGCCAACAAGATTCCCTGCAAGGATAACTGGAAGTCCAGATCCAACGGCGGAATCTGGGAGCATGACCGGGTAGGCCAGTCCCCTTCTCAGGATGTTCTCTACCGAATCGACGTGCGAAAAGAGGATGCGGAGGAGGCAGTTCAGCTGCTGAAGCAGGCAGGTATTTTCTAAGGGGGCTTATGCATGGCGTCACTCCAGAACCAGGACCAGGACCTTCTCACCGGCAGCGTACCACGGCGGCTGCTGGCGTTTTCCATGCCGTTTTTGGCGGCAAATGTGCTCCAGTCCGTTTATGCTGTGGTGGATATGATTATTGTGGGGCAGTTTGTCGGCTCGGCAGGTTTATCCGGCGTATCCATTGGCAGCCAGATTGCCAGCCTGTTTACCTCCACCGGTATGGGGCTGAGCATGGGCGGACAGATGATGCTGGCGCAGTACAAGGGGTCCGGCGATGAACGGGCGCAGCGGGAATCCATCGGCACCATGCTGACGTTTATGCTGCTGCTGGGGCTATGTCTCACTGTTCCCTGCCTGATTTTTGCCAATCCTCTGCTGAATCTGCTCAACACGCCCCAGGAATCCATGCAGGATGCATTCCGGTATTTTATCATCAGCGCCATCGGAATTATCTTTATTTTTGGCTATAACTCCGTCTGCGCCATAATGCGGGGCCTGGGAGATTCCACGCGGCCCATGTACTTTGTGGCAGTGAGCACGGTGACCAATATCATTCTGGACCTGATTTTTGTGGGACCGCTGCACTGGGGTGCCGGCGGTGCTGCGGCTGCAACCATCATTGCCCAGGGAATTTCGTTTATTTCGGCATTTATCTACCTCTATCGGCACCGAAAGGGATTTGTGTTTGACTTCCATCCAAGAAGCTTCCGGATTGTGGGGGAGCGGCTGAAAACCATGCTGAAGGTGGGCATCCCCTTTGCACTTCAGTTCTCGATGCTGATGATTTCCATGCTCTTTGTGGTGTCCATGGTCAACAGCTACGGGGTCAGCGCATCGGCGGGCTATGGGGTCGGCGGCAAGGTGGATAACTTTGCAACGCTTCCTGTCTATGCCTTTTCCTCTGCGGCCTCTACTATGGTCGGGCAGAACATGGGCGCACGGCAGCCTCAGCGGGCCAAATCTGTGGTGCATTGGTGCGTAGTCATGACGCTGATCTGCGAAACGGTGATTTTTGCCCTGGTGCAGCTGTTTGCTGCACAGATCATCTCCATTTTCAACGGCGAACCGGAGGTTATCGCAGTGGGTGTGCAGTATCTTCGGTATATGGCCTTTGCCTATCTGGCCCATTGCTTCCTGGACGGCTATCAGTCCATGGCGAACGGTGTGGGCTTTAGTATGCTGAGCTTTATCTGCTGCACGGTGGATGGACTGATAGTCCGAATTCCGCTGGCATGGCTGTTTGGCTCGGTGCTGGGCATGGGCATCCAGGGCGTATTCCTGGGCTGTATGGCGGCGCCCTTCTCGGCAGGACTCATCAGCGCGGGATATTTCTATTCCGGCGTTTGGAAGCGCCAGGGACTCATTCAGCAGGAAGCAAAATAAAAATTGCCCGGAGCTGGCTTTGTACCGGCTCCGGGCAACGTGTATTTACTTGAGAAACAGACGCAGCAGCTTTTCCTTCCAGGGGGTATAGCGCTGATACCGCATAGGAAGGTCCAGCCAATTGCCCTTGTCTACAATGCTCTTTTCATGGGTGAAGGTGTCAAAGCCGCATTTTCCGTGGTAGCTGCCCATGCCGCTCATGCCAACGCCGCCAAAGCCCATATGCGGGGTGGCAAGATGGATGATGGTATCGTTGACGCAGCCGCCGCCATAGCTTACATTTTCCTGTACATAGCGAATATGACCGCGATCGGTGGAAAAAATATAGAGCGCCAGCGGCTTGGGACGGGACTGTACAAAGGCTACGGCCTCCTCTGTGGTGTGGTAGGTCATCACCGGCAGAATCGGGGCAAACAGCTCCTGACCCATAGCGGGGCCGTCCGGAGAGACGGGGCCGACCACGGTGGGGGCAATTTGCAGGGTTTCTGGGTCCTTTTCACCGCCGAACAGGATGGTTTCGCCGGACAAAATCTCGGAAATCCGGTCAAAGTGTCGCCGGTTGACGATTCTGCCGTAATCGGGATTCTCAAGGGGCTTTTCTCCGTACATTTCCCGGATGGCATCATAGAATAGCGGCAGGAATCGGTCCTTTGCGCTGTCCTGAATTAAAAGATAGTCCGGCGCTACACAGGTCTGCCCGCAGTTGAGATATTTTCCGAAGGCGATGCGCCTGGCGGCTACCTTGAGGTTGGCGGTTTCGTCTACAATGCAGGGACTTTTTCCACCCATCTCCAGAGTCACCGGGGTAAAATGCTCAGCGGCCTTTTGCAGCACCAGCTTTCCGACGGTGGTGCCGCCGGTGAAGAAGATATAGTCGAAGCGCTGCTCCAAAAGACTCTTATTTTCTTCCCTTCCGCCCTCGATGACCGCAACATATTCCTCCGGGAACACCTGGGCGATCAATTTCTTCATGACGGCGGAGGTGGCAGGAGAATAGGCGCTGGGCTTGAGTACCGCCGTATTTCCTGCAGCGATGGCGTCGGCCAGCGGCTCCAGGGTCAGCATAAAGGGGTAGTTCCAGGGACTCATAATCAGCACGCAGCCATAAGGCTCCTTGAGGACGTAGCTCTGGGAGGAAAACTGCGCAATGGGGGTGTGTACCCGCTTTTTTGCTGCAAAATCCCGAAGATGAGACTTCATGTAGGAGATTTCGCTGAGGGTCAGACCGGTTTCACACATATAGCTCTCAAACGCGCTTTTTCCCAGATCGGCCTGAAGCGCAGCGTTGATTTCCGGCTCCATTTCCCGGATTTTTCGATAGAGACTGTCCAGCATCAGCTCCCGAAAGGCAAGACTTCGAGTTGCACCGGTGCGGTAATAGGTGCGCTGGGCTTCAATGAGCTGAGAAAGCTCCATTAGAATGCCTCCTTTAGTATGGTCAGAATTTCCGGTATGCCCGCTGCCTTGGGATTGACGATGATCGCACCGTCGGAGATTGCGGTTTCTGCCACCTGCTGGAACTGCGCAGGGTCTACCCGTCCGGTATCCTTTAAGCGCATGGGCAGACCATAGGCGGCAAACGAAGCGATGAACTGGGCAACTACCTCCACCGCCTTTTCTGCGCGCCGGTTTGCCGGAGTGGCACAATAAACCTCTGGTCCGGCCAGATAGAGCAGCAGATCACTGTACCCCTCCCGGCACTTGTCCAAATTATAGGCCATAACATGGGGCAGAAGAATGCTCATGGCGTCTCCGTGGGCAATGTGACAAACGCCGCCCAGTGCGTGACCAATGGCATGTACCAGACCTACCATAGAATTTCCGAAGGCGGTACCGGCCATTAAGCTTGCATTTGCCATTGCCATTCGGGCCTCTTTATTGCCGGGATGCGCTGCGGCAATGGGCAGGTAATGCAGAATCATGGGGATGGCACCGGCTGCGTAGGCATCGGACATGGGATTCTTCTGGAGGCAGGTAAAGCTCTCAATGGCATGGCACAGCGCGTCGATGCCGGTGGAGGCGGTTACCTTGGGTGGAAGAGTCATGGTCATTCGCAGGTCCAGAATTGCGGCGTCCGGCAGCAGATGTGCAGAGATGTATTCCTGCTTGACCTGCTGCGCCGGATTGGAGATAACGGCCACCGGGGTGACCTCACTGCCGGTACCGGCGGTGGTGGGGACGGCGAGAAAGGGAATGTGCTGTCCGGCCGTGAGCACCTCACAGCCCATCAGCGATTCAATGTCGTCGGTACCCTGACTGATGACCATCCGAACCCCCTTTGCCGTATCAATTACGCTGCCGCCGCCTACGGCCAGAATGCTGTCACAGCCCTGCGCTTTATAATAAGCAGCAATGCGATTGACGACCTCTACGGAGCTGTCAGCGGGAATGTCGGGGAATATGGCTTTGGGTACTGTGGGGGCCATGGCATGCAGCACGGTGTCCACTGCACCCACCTTTTGCAGCCCCTGATCGCTGAGCAGCAGCGGGGCATGGGCGTTCAGGGCGTAAAGCTCGTAAGGGATGTTTTCCAGCGCCGCTTCGCCGGAGAGAATTTTGACGGGGTTATGGTATTCATAATACAGGGGGAGCATATCGGTTTCTCCTTTATTATATCGAATTAAAGTGCAGGAATCAATCGAAGATAGATGAGCAGCGTCGGGCACTGCTTTTTTGGCAGCTCTTTTAGGATCTTGCGGGTCATAAAGCCGGGAAACAGATACCCTTCTACCAGATCTACCACCCGGACAATGCCCATGGTTTCGTTGATATTCCCCCGGAGCGTAAAGGCGTGGGCGGCGTAGGCACCGGAGATGCCCATGCGGCCGGTAAAGACACGGAATGCCATGGTTTCGTTCTTAAAGACAATTTCAATATCCGGCTGGGCGGTATGCGGGGCCTTTTGGATGGTGCCGTTTTGGACCATAAAGGTGAGCTGGGGTGCATCGGGCTTCGGGGAGACGGCAAGCCGGATGGTATGCCCCTCTGGAAGAGCAAGCAGTTCCTGACGAACGCGGCTGTCTGCATGAGACAGCACCCGAATGCCGCGGTATAGCACCTGAAGCACGAGGTCACAGGTCAGTGCGCGGGGACTAGGCATGGGAAACTTCCTTTCTAAAAGCAAACTAATAGTTCACAAAGTGAATCATTCTGAATCAGTATGATACAGCAGGCGACAGAGTTTGTCAACGAAAAAATAAACTGATACCATAAAATAATCAAAAACTGATACTTCATCAAATACCAGAATGCGTGTATACTTTAGGACATCAAAGGTTTGCGCAAATCTCCTGAAATCCGACTTGAAAGCAGGAGAAAACTTATGAATCAAAATGTCCGCCGTATTACCGTGGCCGCATTGGGCGCGGCACTGGTGTGTATCTGCACCAGCGTATTCAAATTTCCCATTCCCCTGGGCTATGCACACCTGGGCAACTGCATGATCCTTCTGTTTGGCGTGTTTTTCGATCCCTGGATCGGCGCGTTTGCAGGCGGAGTCGGCTCTGCCATCTCTGATCTGCTGGGCTACCCGGAATGGGTGATCCCCACGCTGATTATCAAGAGCATCATGGGCTTTGTAGTGGCCATCATTGCCAAGAAAAAGGGCGAGCAGGCCAAGGTGCGCTCGGTTCGGACGCTGCTGGCCGTGGTGGCTGGCATTGTGGTGATGATCGTTGGCTATTTCATTGGCGGTTCGATTCTCTACGGCTCTATTATCACCGGCGCAACCCAGATTCCCGGCCTGGCCGCTGAGGGTGTGGTTGGCATCATCCTGTTCTATGTGATCGCCGCTGCACTGGAGGCTGCCGGACTGACGAAAAAGCTTGCCACAGTGTAAAGAAATATCCGGCGTCCGGATGGGATGCCTGGGTCACTGCTCCCCCATATGGGGGAGCCTTTGGCGTTTCTGCGGCAGAATTCTGAAAGGGGGAACCATCCCTTGTCCCATAATCACCAGAAAAAAATAGCGGTTATCAATGACCTTTCCGGTTTTGGCAGGTGTTCCATTGCAGTGGCCCTTCCGCTGATCTCCCATCTGGGAATCCAGTGCTGTCCCCTGCCCACGGCCATTTTCTCTGACCATACGGGCTTTGAAAGCTTTTATGTCAAGGATTTTACGGACTCCATGGCGCCGTATATGGCGGAGTGGAAAAAGCTCGACTTGGAATTTGAGGGAATTCTCACGGGCTTCCTTGGCTCTGTGCGCCAGATTGAGCTGGTGGAGCAGTTTTTAAAGGAGTTTACTACCCAGCGTACCACAGTGATTGTGGACCCGGTCATGGGCGACTATGGAAAGCTCTATGCCACCTATACCCAGGAACTGTGCGAGGGCATTGGACGGCTGGTACAATATGCGGATATTCTGACCCCCAATGTGACCGAGGCCTGCATTCTCACGGGGACGCCCTATCAGGAGCATTTTACGGAGGCGCAGCTGCTGCAATTGGCCCAGAAGCTCTGTGATCGGGGACCGGATAAGGTGGTGATTACCGGCGTGTCCCGGGGATCGTTCCTGGAGAACTACTGCTATGAGCGGGAAAACGGACCATCGGTACAGCGTACGCTTCGGATTGCACCCCAGCGTTCCGGCACCGGCGATGTATTTTCCTCCATTGTGGCGGCAGGTGCCGTTCATGGCGTACCGTTTGCCAAGAGCGTTCGGACGGCCGCCGGGTTTATCCGGGCTTGCTTGAAGCGGTCCTCTCAGCTGGATATTCCCACCACCGATGGGGTGTGCTTTGAGGAAGTCATTCACCAGCTGCATTTTTGAGATAGGAGTCTTTGATGATGGAAATTCTATATCGGGTCCATAATGGAATTTATGTAAACCTCACCAACCGATGTTCCTCTGCCTGCACGTTCTGTCTGCGGCAGACCATGGACCATGTGGGCGAGAGCCATAGCCTTTGGCTGGAGCGGGAGCCTACGGCGCAGGAGGTAGAGGACGAATTCCGGAAGTGGGACATGAGCCAGTTCCAGGAGATTGTGTTCTGCGGCTTTGGGGAACCCACCTGTGCCCTTCCGGTGCTGCTGGAGGTGGCACGGTGGCTGAAAACCTGGTGTTCTCTGCCCATCCGCGTCAATACCAACGGCCAGGGCAGCCTGATTGCCGGACGGGATATCTCCGGTGAATTGAAGGACTGCATTGATGTGGTTTCAATTTCTCTGAATGATCCGGACCCGGCGGAGTATCAGAAGCTGGTACGGAGCCAATTCGGGGATCGGGCGTTCCCGGGGATGCTGGACTTTGCGAAAAAGTGCGTGGCCCAGGGAATCAAGGTGATTATGACCACGGTGGATACCACGATTACCCACGAGGAAGAGGAGCAGTGCCGGAGCATCTGTCAGGAAATCGGTGCAGCCTATCGGATTCGCCCCTGGGAGGATTAACAAGCTAAAAATAAAACACAGCGCTGCGGCAGAGGAAACGACTCTGCCGCAGCGCTGATTTGTATGTATGGGGGAGGGATTTTCATAGAGAAGCTGCAAGGTGTGCAGCAATATGCGGGGAATTAGTATTCAAAGGTCTCGGACAATGTGGTGTACTTCTCCGGCATCCGTGGCTGGTCCTTGGGATATACCGCGGTGGCAGAATACTCATAAACCGGGGTTGTGGGCGGCAGCTGGCCGTCATCCTTTTTCTCCGGCATCGGCTCGTTGGGGTCAAGCCCCATGGCCTTGAGCATGTCGGGATCGGGCTTTCCCATACCGCCTTCGGGCAGCGGGTTGCCGTCCATATCGCGCACTCTGGGATTGTAGGCGGGAACATCAGTCCAGCACTTATCATAGGGGCACATAAAGATGCTGTAGGCGTGGAGATGATAGATTTTCCATTCGCCGTTTACAGGAATGAAGTCTGCCGCATATTTCATCCATGCCCAATAGCCCTTGGGCGCCTTGAAATTATTGGTTTCTACACCGGGGCAAACCCAGGCGCCCTTGGCGCTTTTTAGATCGTCCGCCACCTCAATGACCGGATTGGTCAGTGCATGGATATTCAAAAAGCCCTGGTGATTTGGGGTGCCGTCTGCCTTGAATTCCGGCATACTGTGGGGCTTAAGGGATACGCCCTGCATGCCCTCCTCCCGAACGCCGGGAACATCCCAGGCCATCAGTGCGTTCTTTTCGGGCCACATGTTTGCGGTGTGGTAGAAGCAGTATTTTCCCATTACGTTTGCAACTTCCTGATAGATGCGGGCTTTTGCGGCCTCATGTTCTACCTGCTCCAATTTACGCTGCATTTCTTCCATTGTCATAGCAGTCACCTCATTTTCATAAAATAACGGCGAATATCCGCCGCAGGATGGTCGGTTGTTAAGGTGTACTTTGATTCTAGCATGGAGACAATAGAATGTAAAATGCATATTATTTTATAAAATCAATGCTTATTTGTTATATAGAATGCAATTTGCTGGGACAGCTCTTGGAAGTATTCCTGAACAAATGCCAAAAACTGTGCTGCAGCATGGGAGCGATAGGCATCTTTGGCGTAAGCGATGCCAATATTCCGCTTACAAAAATCCGAGTGGATGGGGATGGCGCACAGGGAGGTTGCGCCATATTCGGGAATACCTCGGAAGCTACGAATCCACATAGAGGCGGGATAGAGGGCAGAACCAAGGCCAAGCTCTACCATACGGCGCAGCATTGCGGCCTCCGGTACCTCATAGGCAATATTGGGGCGCATTTTGGCTTGGTCGAATATCTGATCGAACACCATGCGAAGCTCTGTGCCGTCTGTGAGAGCGATGAAGGGAATATCCGCCAAGTCGCTCATTTCCACAATCTCTTTTGACGCCAGGGGATGGTCATTGCGGACCAGCAGATAGCAATCTTCCGTCAGCAGGTTCTGCCAGCATATATTCGGATTGTGGATCGGCTGACCGGATACGCAGAAGTCCACCTTGTTTTCCAGAAGCAGCTGCTCATTGCTGTAGTCTGTACTGCAGGGCTTATGGGGCTGGTGGATTTGTGTGGAGGGATAGCGCGCCAGATATCGCTCAATCAACTCCATAAACACCTCCGGCAGGGAGACGGAAAGGTAGACCGTATTGTTTTCGCTGGAAGCCAGATCTGCCAATGCCTTTTGCGCATTATTGATCTCATGGAAGATTTCGTTGGTGTACTTTAGAAAGGTTTGTCCATAGCGGTTTAAGAAGAGCCGATGGTTTTTGCGGTCAAACAGCGCATAGCCAAGATCATCCTCCAGCGCTTTTATGGAGCGACTCAGGGCAGGCTGGGTTAGATTCAGCGCTTCTGCGGCCTTCGAGATGTTCTGATACTCGGCAACGGTTTTAAAGTAACGCAGCTGCTGTAGTTCCAAAAGATCACCCCCTAAGCGCATTATAACTAAAAATTATGACAATTGCAACATACAATGCATTTTACATGCAAATTTGTTTCTGTTACAATAGCGGTGTTAAGGTGTTTGGAAGTGAAACAAAACGTAGAATTCAGGCGGAAGGAGCGTTACTTTATGAAAAAATGGATGAGCCTAGTGACCGTGACGGCGCTGATTTTCGGCTTGCTGACTGGCTGTGGCGGAGATTCCAGTGCGGCAAAGAGTATAGAAGCATCAACATCCGATGCAGCATCGAACTCGGAAACGGTGCAGGAACAGAATGCTGTGGAACAGACAACAGAACCAACACAGCAGCCGGAAGCAGCTTCTTCGATTGAGGAATCTGCGGCGCCGGAACGCCCGATGATTTCCTATCCGCTGGAGGGAGATCAGCTGACCTTGACCGCCTGGACTGCATTCCAGTCTCAAACGGGCATGGTAGAGGGGTATACGGATTGGCCGGTTATACAGGCCTTGCAGGAGAAAACCGGTGTGAATGTGGAGTGGACCAATGTAGCGCAGAATGCAGCCAGCGACCAGTTTATGCTGATGATTTCCGGTGGTGATTATGCGGATATTATCCGGAACCTGCCGCGATATTATTCCGGCGGCGTGACCCAGGCCTATCATGACGATATTATCCTGGAATTGAACGATCTGATTGACCAGCAGATGCCGGATTATGCAGAAGAGCTGTATGCAGATGAGAGCAACCGAATTAACGTGACCAATGACAGCGGACAGATGCTTTACATTTCCATCATCTATGATGAGGACAACATCAGCAATGGCTGGACCATCCGAAAGGATTATTTGGATGCGTTGAATTTGGAGGTTCCCACGAATCTGGAGGAGCTGGAGGAAACGCTGATTGCAATGAAGAATGCCTACGGCGGCACTTCTCCGGTTCTCATGAACAGCGGTAACTATGCCAATCTGCTGAGCACGTCCTTCGGGGTAACAGGTTATGATCCCATGGATGGAAATGCGATCTTCTACCAGGAGAACGGTACCGTAAAGTGCAGTCTGCTGCAGGACGGCTATCGGGAGTATCTGGACACCATGCATCGGTGGCTGCAGGAGGGGCTGATTTCCACAGACTTCATGACCATGACCTCCAACCCCAGAGATCCCGCGACGGCACTGCTGATCTCTGACGGCAACGCACTGTTTTTCAGCAGCGGCGTAAATCAGTGGGACAGCTATAAGAGTGCATCGGAAAATGCTGACTTTGAGCTGACCGCAGTTCCTATGCTGCCCAAGAGCGCAGGGGAAAAGCTGCACTTCCCCTCTAACAGCACAAAGGTTAGCTCGAATGGCGCATGGACCATCTCCAGCACCTGCGCAGATCCGGAGCTGGCGGCACATTTCCTGAACTATTTCTATACGGACGACGGTGCAAACCTTGTGAACTATGGAATTCTGGGTGAGAGCTATGAGATGGTAGACGGTAAGCCCACCTGGAAGCAGGAGGAGCTGCAGAAGCTGGCGGATGAATACGGAATTGGTATTACATCGGTGGCGCAGGGCTATTACGGTATTGTGGGCGACCTGACCGGCACCAGATTTGTAAGTCAGCTGAATCAGTTCTATCCGGAGTCCTATCTGTCTGCATTTGATGTCTGGGCGGATACCAGCATGATAGACGGAAATTACAACCTGCCGGGTACGTTTATTTCCTTTACATCGGAGGAGACAGAGCAGATCAGCGCGGCAATGAGCGATCTTTCCACTTATTTTGCCGAGCATATTGCAAAGTTTATCAGCGGCGAGGAGGATGTGAACGACCAGTGGGCGGACTTTACCGAGACGCTGAAGTCCATGGGAATTGAGGATGTAACAGCGGTGTATCAGGCGGCCTATGAACGCTATCTGATGCGATAAGCAAAATGACAGCGCTGCGGCAGAGGAAATGACTCTGCCGCAGCGCCGATTTGTCTGTTGCGTTTCGGGAATGGCTGAAGTACAATGTAGAAAAGCCCATGGGAAAGGAAGAGCGTAAAATGAGCGAGCGGAGTAACCGGGAGAAAATGCTCCACGAGGAGGAGTATTTTCCGGATCAGGAGCTGGCGGAGCTGGCCATTCGGTGCAGCCAGGGACTTGCCTACATCAACAGCCGTCCTGCGCGGGACCCGGAACGGGATGTTTTTTTGGGAAAGTTTTTCGGTGCCATTGGAGAGCGGGTTACCATTAAGGGCAATTTTCAGTGTGACTATGGCTGCAATATCTATATCGGCAGCGGCGTAATCATCAACTGTAATGTCACTATTTTGGATACCAACCGGGTGGAGCTGGGGGACGATGTGTTCCTTGCGCCCGGCGTGGTCATCAGTGCGGCAACCCATCCCCTGAATGCCCAGCGTCGGGTCAGCCGCCATTTCCAGAGCCATCCCATCCGGATTGGCAGCCGGGCATGGATCGGGGCCAATGCCACTATTTTGCCTGGCGTTACCATCGGAGAAAATGCGGTGGTGGCAGCAGGTGCGGTGGTTACGAAGGATGTGCCGGAGAACTGCCTGGTGGGCGGCGTTCCGGCGAAGGTGCTCCGGGAAATTGTCCAGGAGGAAATGCCGGAGGACCCGGACTATGCGGGAACGGCGGCCCTATAAACGAAAATTCCCAGGAGCAGATACGATATCTGTTCCTGGGGATCTTTTTATCCGGCGAAAACGACTTGAACCAGCAGCATATAAAATGCAGTACCGCCGAAGATGCTCAGCAGCGTATTCTTTTTCCACAGGTGCAGTCCGACCACGGCGATAATCGCCAGAAATTCCGGAATACCGTGGGGAGAAGCAATGAGGGATACGTTTTTCAGGCAGTAGATTACCAGCATGGCCATAACGCTATAGGGCAGCACGGCGCCGAGGTAGGTGATAATCTGGGGGCGGCTCCGACCACCGGGAAACACCAGAAAGGGAAGAAACCGAAGCAGCGCAGTAACCGCTGCCATCACAAGAATTTGAATCAGGGTGAATTTCACTGAGGACGCACCTCCAATATGTTGCGGCAGGCGCACAGAGCAAGCGTAATGAGCACCATGGACGGAATGACAAAATTCGTGGGACCAAGCAGCAGCAAGCAGCCCAGAGAGATACCAAGTCCCAGCAGCGCGGGAATGTGACTTTTTGCAGAAAGCCACTGTTCTACGAAGATTACCACAAACAGGGCGGTCATAGCAAAATCCATGCCCGTGGAATCAAAGGGCAGAATGGGGCCGAGTACGCCGCCGATGACGCTGCCCAGAATCCAATAGATCTGATCCAGCAGAGAAACCCAGAAATAGTAGCTGGTGGCGTTGGTCCCGTCGGGAGCGGGGGTACACACCAGAGAGTAGGTTTCATCGGTGAGCGCAAAGATGAGATAGGGCTTTTTCTTCCCGGCGTCCTGATATTTGTCCAGCATGCTAAGACCGTAGAAGAAATGCCGGGCGTTAATCATCAGGGTCATCAGGGCGCAGGTAATCAGACTGGCGCCGCCGGAGATCAAGTCCAGCGCGGCATACTGCATGGAGCCTGCATAGATGGTGGCGGACATGAGAAAGGCCCAGATCCAGCTATAGCCCTTGTCGGAGAGCAGCACCCCAAAGCCCATGCCCAGCACAATATAGCCGGCCATAACAGGAAGGCTTGCCCGGAAGGCGGCCCCTATGGTTTTCTTGTCCATACCAATACCCCTTTGCATGTGGAAATGATGGGTATATTATACCGCAGCAGCCGGGAGACTGGAATCCAATCTTTCCGGCTGCTGCGGTGCAAAATCTGTAGAAACTATACAAGATTGATAGGAATATTATGCTTTTCCGGCGGCCCAGGCAAGCAGCTGCTTGGTTTGCTCCTCCGTCAGGCAGCGCTTGGGCAGTACGGAGGAGTTCTTTTTGTCGGAATACAGCAGAAAATCGCTGCGAGTCCGGCGGAGGGTGGCTTGCTTCCAGGTGAAGCGAGCGGTCTGCTCCCCAACGGTCAGGGTATAGCCCTCAGGCGTAAAGGTATAGTCCAGGATGGCTTCGTCGTACTTCATGGGACCGTAGTTTTTCCTGCCGGAGAACTCATAGGCCAGCGCCAGCAGAATCAGGATAATGGCCGGACAGACCCAGGTGAATACGGAGAAGCGGTGCTGAAACAGTGCAACCACCAGAACCACGGCATACACGGCGGCCCATAGAATGAGATAGGTTTTCCGCATCATCCGGCGCATGGACTGCATGACCTCGCTGGGGGTGAGGTGCTCGACACGGACGGAGAAGGACTGCTCCATAATGAACCTCCAATTAAGAAGAATAAGGTCCTGCCGCAGCGGATGCGGCAGGACCGGGATGTACAAGAACTTCTGGGGCGATTAAGCCAGACCAGCGGTGATGATGGCCATCTTGTAGACCTCGTCGGCGTTGCAGCCACGGCTCAGGTCGTTGATGGGCGCATTCAGACCCAGCAGGATAGGACCGTAAGCAGCGAAGCCGCCCAGACGAGCTGCGATCTTATAGCCGATGTTGCCTG
>CAVEIY010000017.1:12544-23373 GCA_963615825.1 Flexilinea sp. | reverse complement strand
GCAGTGCGTCTTTTTTGCGTCTGTGCATGATTTTTGAATGTGGGGACATACTGCCTTTGATGAAATAAAAGGAGTGTGTGCCTTGAACGAAACAATCAATATCTGGTCTGAAATTGGAACCCTGCGCCGGGTGCTGCTGCATCGTCCTGGAGAAGAGCTGCTGAACCTGATGCCGGAGCATTTGGATCGGCTGCTGTTTGACGATATTCCATATTTGCGTCTGGCCCGTCAGGAGCATGACCGGTTCGCCCAGCTGTTGACAGAGCAGGGGGTCGAGGTGGTATATCTGGAGGATCTGGTGGCGGAATCCCTCACGGAGGAATCTATCCGCCGACAGTTTGTGGAGGAATATCTTCGGGATGCGGGCATCCGGGGCGAAAAGCGGATTGCCCGAATGATGGAATATTTTCTGGGCTTCAGCACAAAGAATATGGTGCTGAAAATGATGGCAGGTGTTCGGAAGTCGGAGATCTATGGCTATGGCAAGAAAAATCTCACCGACTATCTGGAGGGAGACTATCCCTTTGTGATTGATCCCATGCCAAATCTGTATTTTACCCGGGATCCCTTTGCCTGCATTGGCACCGGAGTGTCCCTCCATCGGATGTACAGCCAGACCCGAAACCGGGAAACGCTGTTTGGCGATTATATTTTCCGATATCATCCGATGTACAAAAGCGTACCCAAGGTGTATAGCCGTCAGATGGAGTCCAGTCTGGAGGGCGGCGATATTCTGGTGCTCAACCGGGATACGGTAGCAGTGGGCATTTCCCAGCGTACAGAACCGTTTGCCATTGAGGTTCTGGCAAAAAATCTGCTGGAGCTGGGCTTTTCGCAGGTCCTTGCCATTGATATCCCCAAGAGCCGGAGCTTTATGCATCTGGACACGGTGTTTACCATGGTGGATCGGGATAAATTTACAGTCCATCCCAACATTCAGGGCAATATGGAGGTGTTCGTGCTGGAGAAAGGCGACGGACACCTGAGCATTCGCCAGGAGCGGGCATCCCTGGAGCACATTCTTATGGATCATCTGGGACTTCAAAAGGTGACGCTGATTCCCTGTGGCGGCGGCAGCGTCATTGATGCGGCCAGAGAGCAGTGGAATGACGGCTCCAACACCTTTGCTATTGCACCGGGCCGGGTCATTGCCTATGACCGCAATCAGGTGACCAACGAACTGCTGCGGGAAAACGGTGTGGAGGTTTTGACCATCCCCAGCTCGGAGCTGGCACGGGGACGGGGCGGCCCCAGATGCATGACCATGCCCTTAGTGAGAGAATAAAAAATAGGAGGAAGCTTGTATGCCAGTCAATTTAAAAGGCAGATCATTTTTAACACTGATGGACTTTACCCCCGGGGAGATTCGCTATCTCTTGGATCTGGGGCACGATTTAAAGGCAAAGAAACGCAGCGGCGTATTGGGGGACTGCCTGCGGGGGAAAAATATCGCTCTGCTGTTTGAAAAAACGTCCACACGGACAAGATGCGCCTTTGAGGTGGCGGTCCATGATGAGGGCGGCAATGTGACATTCCTGGAGCCGGGCAGCTCTCAGATGGGCAAAAAGGAATCCATGGAGGACACCGCAAAGGTACTGGGACGGTTCTTCGACGGCATTGAGTACCGCGGCTATGACCAGAAGGTGGTGGAAACCCTGGCAAAGCACAGCGGCGTACCGGTGTATAACGGCCTGACAGATGACGACCATCCCACTCAGATTATTGCAGACTTTATGACCCTGGAGGAGCATGTGGCAAAGCCGCTCAGCCGTCAGAAGCTGGTGTTTGTGGGAGACGTGCGGAACAATATGTGCTATGCGCTGATGTTCGGCTGCTGCAAGCTGGGAGTAGACTTTGTTGGATATGGTCCCAAGGAGCTGATCGACGGTGTGGATCAGGGCGTCATGGAGCGGGTACGGCGTCAGGCGGAGCAGTCCGGGGCCAGGATTGTTCTGACCACGGATCGGCAGGAGCTGCACGGCGCGGATGCGGTTTACTCGGATATTTGGGCCTCCATGGGCGAAGAGGATAAGATCCCTGCCCGGACCCAGCTGCTGACCCCCTACCGGGTGGACGAGCAGCTGATGGCGGATACCCACAATCCCAATGTAATCTTCATGCACTGCCTGCCCTCGTTCCATGATACCGGCACGGTGATGGCGCAGACCTGGCTGGAGAAGGGTGTAGACATCCGCGAGGTGAGTGACAGCGTATTCCGCAGCCCCAGCTCCGTGGTGTTTGACCAGGCGGAAAACAGAATGCATGCCATTAAGGCAATTCTGGTGGCGACGTTATGAGCAGGCCGGTCAGAATTGTGGTTGCCCTGGGCGGCAATGCACTGGAGGAAAAGGGACTGCCGCCTACGGCGGAATCTCAGGCTCAGGTGGTGGAACGGACGGCAAAGACCCTGGCCGATCTCAGCTGCGGGGGATATGAGATGGCGGTGGTTCACGGCAATGGACCGCAGGTAGGTCGGATTATTCTGGCCTCCGAGGCAGCGGCGGAGCAGACCCCGCCCATGCCCTTTGACGTTTGCGATGCCATGAGCCAGGGCTATATTGGCTATCATTTGCAGCAAAAGCTGCGGGCAGAGCTTTTGCGCCGGGGACGGGATATTCCCGTGGTCACAGTGGTCACGCAGATGGTGGTGGATGATCGGGATCCTGCGTTTCAGAATCCCACGAAGCCCATTGGGCCGTTCTATGATGCGGAAACTGCCCAAAGCATCCAGAAGGAAAAGGGCTACACCTTAAAAGAGGATGCCGGACGGGGCTGGCGAAGGGTAGTCGCATCGCCAAAGCCAAAGAAAATCGTAGAAATCGGCACGCTGAAAACCCTGTGGGATACCACCATTGCTATTGCCTGCGGCGGAGGCGGAATTCCGGTGGTGGAGGAAGAAAATCACGGACTCCGGGGCGTACCGGCGGTGATTGATAAGGATCTGGCGGCGCAGCTGTTGGCAACGGAAATGGCGGCGGATGTGCTGCTGATCCTCACGGAGGTGGATGCAGTATCCATTCGATTCCGTCAGCCCGACGAGAAAAAGCTGGAACAGGTGACCGTGGCGGAGCTGGAGCAGTATTGCGCCGAGGGACATTTCGCTGCCGGATCCATGCTGCCAAAGGTTCAGGCAGCCATGGAATTTGTCCGGCGCAATCCCCAGGGGCGCGCGATTATCACCTCCCTGGCCCGAGGACTGGATGCGCTGGAGGGAAAATGCGGAACAACAGTGATAGGTGGGATCTGATTGCGTAAACTGAGAATGCCCAGTGCGGAGACCATTTTGCTGCTGCTGATTTTAATTGTGGCGGCGCTGACCTGGATCCTGCCTGCGGGACAGTATCACTATCTGGAGGACGGCGCACCCATCGCGGGCAGCTATACCCAGGTGAGCCGAAGCGGGCAGAGCATCTGGGCGGTGACAAGAGCGCCGCTGGAGGGCTTTTATGAGGCCATTGAGGTGGCGGTATTCATTCTGATGGTAGGCGGCTTCCTGGGCGTCATGGGAAAATCCGGTGCGGTGGATGCCGGAATTGCGGCCATTGTGGGAAAGTTGGGGAACCGGGGCGGAATTCTGATTCCAATTCTAATGTGTGCCTTTGCTCTGGGCGGTACGACCTTCGGCATGTCGGAGGAAACCATTGCATTTTATCCCTTGCTGCTGCCGGTGATGGTGGCAGCAGGCTATGATACCATTACGGCAGTCAGCGTGATCCTGCTTGGCGCCGGAGCCGGCGTGTTGGGGTCCACGGTGAACCCCTTTGCCACGGGAATTGCTGCGGGCTTTGCCGGAGTCAGCATGGGGCAGGGCATTGGTCTGAGGCTGGTGCTGCTGGTCATCTGCCTGGCGCTGTCCATCGGCTATGTGCTCATCTATGGGCAGCGGGTCCATCGGGAGCCGAAGCTCAGTCTGGTTGCAGCCCAGCGGGAGGAAAATCTGAGGCACTTTGCACTGAAAAATGAGGAGAAAACGGTGCTCACCGGTTCTCAGAAGCTGGCTCTGTGGCTGTTTGGCGGAACATTCCTGGTGATGATCTACGGCGTGATTCCGTTTGCGGACATGGGCCTTACGGCCATCCCAACCCTGGGCTGGTGGTTCCCGGAGCTGTCGGCACTGTTTTGGGTGGCAGCAGTGCTGACCGGTATGCTCTGCGGCGTGGGGGAGAAGGAGATTGTCAGCGGATTTGTGGCCGGTGCAGCGGATTTGCTGGGTGTTGCATTTATCATCGGTATTTCCAGGGGCATTACGGTGATTATGAATCAGGGAAAGATCACCGATACGATTCTGTATTGGGGCGAGCAGGCGTTGTCTGAGGCTGGAGGCGTGGGATTTATCCTCCTGTCCTTTGGAATCTTCGTGCTGCTGTCGTTCCTGATTCCATCCTCCTCGGGATTGGCAACCCTGTCTATGCCCATTATGGCGCCGCTTGCAGAGATGACCGGTGTGAGCCGGGCGCTGCTGGTAACAGCCTATCAGTCGGCATCCGGCTTGGTGAACCTCATTACGCCGACCTCGGCAGTGGTGATGGGCGCACTGGCCATCGGACGGGTATCCTATGGCACCTGGATTCGATTTGTGTGGAAGCTGCTGGCACTTTTGACGGTGGTGTGCTTGCTATGCCTGGGAATTGGGGCATGGCTGGGCGGCTGAGCAGAAAAGAAACAAGAACGGGGGACAGCGCGGTGAATGCAGCATCTGCGCTGTCCCTTGGGCGGTTATGTGGACATTGCGGGAAATTAAACGGATGTTTTTGTACATTATGCGGTAGAATGTGTGGAATCTGTGAAAATTAAGATTGCAAATTAAGGAATGTATGATAGAATAAAGGTTGACAAAATTTCTGGCAGGCGCACATCGTCAGGTTACTGGCCCTGTGGCAGAGGGTGCCCGAAAATAGGGAGGATTCTGCACAATGAAGAGGCTGCGCGGACATCTGAAAAGCTGGACTGCGGGGTTGGCGGCGGTGATACTGACCTGCTTGTATCCTTGCATTTTTCTCTATGCTCAAAATGCCGGAGAGGCAGAGTTCGGGGATACCCGGCTGTTTATCTGTATTTTCCTGGTTACGGCGCTGGGAATGCTGCTGGCTGCTGGAATTCTATTCCGGAATATGAGTCGGGCAGCGTTTATGACCTGCTTTGGCATGCTGGTGGTCATCAACTTTACCATGGTGTCCCAGGCGGTAAAGGGAAAGCTGCCATGGCTGCGGGATCGCTATCAGCTTTTGCTGGTTGCGGCACTGCTGGTGCTTCTGGCCATTCTTTTATTGTGGAAGAAGCCGAACATGACGGCGGGCTGCGGCATCATTGCGCTGACCTTTGGCGCCTTGTGCTTTATCAGCGGAATTACTGCGGTTCCTAAAATCATTTCCGGTGCGACCCAGCCTCCGCCGCCGGATGCGTCGGAGGAAATCCGAACGGCCCGGTTCTCCGGGGAGAAGCGCAATGTCTATTATCTCCTGTTTGACGAATACGGCGGCACGGAAAACCTCAGCACCTATTTTGGCTACGACAACGGCGATTTCTATGACGCGCTGAAACAGCGGGGCTTTTCCGTTTCCGAAACCAGCCGCAATACCGAATCCTGCTGGACGGAGGACATTGTTCCCAATCTTTTGAATCTCGACTATGTGGTGAATGGCGATATGACGGCACGGGCGCGCCGGGAGTATTTGGAGAACCCGGCCTTGGCGCAGCTGTTCTGGCAGAATGGTTATCAGGTTAATTTGGTGAACCACTGGCGCTATCTCCGGATTCCGGGACGGGAGCTAACCCGGGGGCAGCATGAGGATACCATTTCCTCGTATTTGCTAAAGCGCAGCCTGTTTCAGCAGATTCCGCCCATTCGGAAAAAGATTGAAATGAAAATCTTTATGAACTACCGGGATAACTATGTGGGGCCGGTGGAAAACGCCATTGACGCGCTGAAAGGGTGCGCGGAGAAAACCGATGGCCCAACGCTTACCGTGAGCTATATCCAGTCTCCCCATGCACCCTTTGTATTCCACAAGGATGGCAGCATTCAGGCAGATAAGAGTAAATACTGGTATTGGAAGGAGCCGGAGCTTTATACCGATCAGCTCCAGTATATCAATTCCGTGATTCTTGAAACCATCGACAGCATTCAATCCGAGGACCCCGATGCGGTAATTCTTCTTTTGTCCGATCATGGCGCAAGAGTGCCGCTCCATATGGTGGAGCAGTTTGGCGGCCCGTGGTTTGATACGGAGAGGGAGACACCGGTGATGCAGAATGCGCTGGTTTCCGCCTACATTCCTGGCCAGCAGCTGGAGCTGGAGGGGCAGAACGGAATCAATGCCACCAGAATGGTGCTCAATGCGGCCTTTGACCTGGAGCTTTCCATGATAAAGCCGGCAGAGGGCTATGTGCTGCCAGACTACTTTAATTCCAAGGAACATCCCGAGGAAACGGAACCGGAGCACAGCGAGGAATCCTGGGAAGAAGCCGGCGACTCTGAATGGCAGGATTGGAACCGCCCACCGGAGAAGGGCCATGGAAAACCAGACCATCCACACGGAAAAGATGCTTCGGAGCATAAGCCGCCGAAGCGTTAAAACAACATACATTATACATTTCGCTAGAAACGAGGAAGTAAGTTCATGTCACTGATTAACACTTGCATCGGTATCCCGCTGGGATGGCTGATGTGGCTCTGCTACAAGCTGGTAAAGAGCTATGGAATTGCCATTCTGCTGTTTACCCTGCTCAGTAAGATCATTCTCCTGCCACTGTCTGTGGTGGTGCAGAAGAACTCCATTAAGATGATTCGTCTCCAGCCGGAAATCAACCGGATTACGGTCAAGCACTATGGAGATAAGGATACGATTTCTGATGAAACCATCGCCCTGTATAAGCGGGAGCACTATAGCCCCATGCTGGGTATGGTGCCAATGATTATTCAAATCATTCTGGTGCTGGGACTCATCAATGTGATTTACAATCCCATGCAGCATCTTCTGCGGATTGATGCGGTCACCTGCAAGACCTTTGTGGCCGCCACGGCGCAGCTGCTTGGGGTTCAGGAGCTGGGCAGCGGCGCACAGCTGAAGGTCATTGAGGCCATGCGCAACAGTGCAAACTATGATTATTTCATGGGCCTTGCCAGCCAGCTGCCGAGTGTGGACATTGCCGGAATTATCTCTGCGGCACAGAGCCTGGATACCATGTTCCTGGGTATCAACCTGTCGCAGGTGCCTCCGGTGCTTCCCATTTCGCTGATTTCTCTGGTTCCGCTGCTGTCCTGTGGGTCTACGTTCCTGCTGTGCTGGGCGCAGAACCGGGATAACGTCCTCCAGAAGGAGCAGGGCTTCCTGAGCCGCTGGGGTGTGACGATCTTTACGGTGGCCTTCTCCACCTACTTCACCTATCTGGTGCCTGCGGGTGTGGGCCTGTACTGGATTGCCAGCAACCTGTTTGCCATTGCCAACCTCTACTTTATGAACTTCCTCTATAAGCCCTCCAAGTACATTGACTATGCGGCTCTGGAGGAGAGCAAAAAGGACCTGGAGGAGCTAAAGGCGAAGGATGCCCAGAAAAAGAAGGAGCTGGAGCCTTACAAAAAGCAGGAGCACGACGATTATCACAGGTTCCTGTCCGATAAGGCGCACAAGCAGCTGGTATTCTACAGCGAGGGCAGCGGCTTCTATAAGTACTTTGCGGGCATGATCGACTATGTATTGAAGCATTCCGACATTGTGATCCATTACATTACCTCCGATCCCAAGGATGCGGTGTTCTCCATGAATGAGCCGCGGATCAAGCCCTATTACATCGGAGAAATGAAGCTCATTACCCTGATGATGAAGATGGATGCGGACATGGTGATTATGACCATGCCGGACCTGGAAACCTATCACATCAAGCGCAGCCTGGTGCGGAAGGACATTGAGTACATCTACACCGATCATGGCGTCAGCTCCGATAACATGACCCTGAGAACCCATGCGCTGGATCACTATGACACGCTGTTCTGCGTGGGCCCCCACCAGATGGAGGAAGCCCGCGCCATTGAAAAGCTCTACAACCTCAAGCCCCGCCGTCTGGTGCAGGTGGGCTACGGACTGCTGGATGAAATGACCGAGGCCTGGGAAAACACCCCCAAGGTGCCCCATGAGAAGAAAACCATTCTGGTGGCGCCCTCCTGGCAGAAGGACAACATTATGGACTCCTGCATTGACACGTTGATTGAGCAGTTCCTTCGTCCCGGCGTCCGGCTGATTATCCGCCCCCATCCCCAGTATGTGCGGCTGTACGGCGAAAAAATTGAGGGACTCCAGAGCCGGTATCAGGACAAGCTGGGTGAGGACTTTATCATTCAGACTGACTTTAGCTCCACCGATACGGTTTACAGCGCAGACCTGCTGGTAACCGACTGGTCCAACGTTGGCTTTGAGTTTGCGCTTTCTACGCTGAAGCCGGTGCTCTATATCAATACGCCTATGAAGATCATGAACCCGGAATACGACAAGATCGACGTGGTGCCCTTTGATATCCGAATCCGCGGACAGCTGGGCGGCGAACTGGAACTGGATCAGCTGGATCGCGCCGGAGAAGTGGCACAGGATCTGCTGTCTCGCCCCGAGGAATTCCGGGAGACGATTCAGGCGGTGAAGGAAAAGGAAATCTACAATCTTGGCCATGGCGCCGAGGCGGCCGGACGGTATATCGTAAAGCGGCTGGGCAGCCATACGGCACAGTAATCAGAATGACCAGTATTTTTAGGAGGAAACATACCATGAAAAACGCAAAAAAACTGCTGAGCTATACCTATTTTGGATTCTTCACGGCGCTGCTGATGAGCGCACCTGCCTTTGCTTATCTGGATCCCGGCACAGTAACCTATGTGGTGTCCATGATTGCAGGTCTGTTCATTGCAGGCGGTGCAGCCCTGGCCATTTTCCGCCGGAAGATCAAGCTGTTTTTCCAGAACCTCGGCAAGAAGAAGGATACGGCTGCCTCTGAGGGCAAGGAAGAGATTGGCGGAGAGTTCAACCCCATGGACGATGTAGTAAACCCCATGGATGACGAGAAGAAGTCCTAACGCCCATGGAAGCTTGTCATGAAAAGCGATTTCTCACCGATGCGGCCATGTCCTTTCTGGAAAAGGCACTGGGAGTCGGCAGAGAACAGATCACTGATGTCCAGCCGACCTCGGCAGGCATGACCAACCGCTCCTTCCGCTTTCAAAGCGGCGGCACCCAGTATATTCTGCGGGTGCCCGGGGAGGGGACGGACAAGCTTATCAACCGCCGTCAGGAAGCGGAGAACTATCAGGCGCTGTCCGGAGATACCATATCCGATCATGTGATTGCCATTGACCCGGAGACAGGCTATAAGCTGGCGAAATACTGGCAGGAAACCCGAAACTGTGACCCGAAGAATCCCCAGGAGGTCCAGACCTGTATGAAGCTGCTGCGGCAGTTCCACGAAAAGGCCCTGGAGGTGCCCCATGAGTTTGACATCTATCAGGAGATTGACTTTTACGAAAGTCTGATGGGAACCTCTGTCTATCCCGATTATGACGAGGTGAGGCTCCGCTGCCTGGCCATGCGGTCCTTTTTGAATGGACTGGACCGGAAACGAGTGCTGACCCATGTGGATGCGGTGCCGGATAATTTCCTGTTTGTCCGGGAAAACGGAAAAGAAACGCTGCATCTCATTGACTGGGAATATGCCGGCATGAACGATCCCCATTTGGACATTGCCATGTTTGCCATCTATGCAGGCTATGACCGGACGGAACTGGACCAGCTGATTGCCTGGTATTTTGACGGACCCTGTGATGCGGATACCCAGCTGAAAATCTACTGCTATGTGGCCCTGGGCGGACTGCTCTGGAGTAACTGGTGCGAGTATAAAAAGGAGCTGGGCGTAGACTTTGGCGGCTATGCGCTGATGCAGTACCGCTATGCCTCGGAGTATTCGGCGTTGTTTCAGGAATTGATGAAAAAACGCAATGGAGGAATCTAAACCTTGAATCAAGCAAAACGGGCGATTATTATGGCGGCCGGACTGGGCAACCGTATGCGCCCTATTACGGAAACCGTCCCCAAGCCCCTGGTGCAGGTACAGGGGCGCCGGATGATCGACACCATTCTCTCTGCCCTTCATCAAAACGGCATTTGGGAGATCTATGTGGTGGTGGGACATCTGAAGGAGGCATTTGCATCGCTTCCGGAGGAGAATCCGGGGCTTCAGCTCATTGACAATCCGGACTACCTGACCTGCAATAACATTTCCTCACTGTACTATGCCAGAGCGCATCTGGAGGATGTGGTGATTCTCGACGGCGATCAGCTGATCCGGGACCCGGCTATTCTTACGCCGCAGTTTGAACGCTCCGGCTACTGCTGCATCTGGCGTGAGGAACCCACAGCCGAATGGGTGCTGTCCCTTAAGGATGATGTGGTAACAGCCTGCAGCCGAACCGGCGCTGACCATGGCTGGGAGCTGCACAGCGTATCCTTCTGGTCCAAGGAGGACGGAGCGCGTCTCCGCCGTCAGCTGGAAGAGGAATATGTGGAAAAAAAGAATACGGATATTTACTGGGATGATGTGGCGCTGTTCTGTCATCCGGAGGACTATGCATTGGGAATTCGACCGATTCCGGCAGAAAGCCTCCAGGAGATTGACAGCGTAGAGGAACTCCGCGCGGTAGACCCAACCTACTGCTAGAACAGGAGGCTGACGAATGAAAAAGAACACCTCGGAAACAAAACGAATTGACTGGATGATTACGCTGGTCCCGCTGCTGCTGATTGTGGGGCTGTGTGTCATCTTTCTGATTCTGCCGGAACAGGCGGGCGCTG
>CAVEIY010000017.1:0-12488 GCA_963615825.1 Flexilinea sp. | reverse complement strand
CGCTTTGCTCAGTCAGGTGCGGTTTTTCTTTGGCGATACCTTTGGCGTGTACTATCTTATCATTGGATTGGGCATGCTGATTCTCTCCATCTATATTGCTGCGTCCAAATACGGCAATATTGTTCTGGGAAAGCCCGATGAAAAGCCCAAGTATTCCTTCTTTGCATGGGGTTCTATGATGTTCACGGCGGGACTGGCAGCGGACATTCTGTTCTATTCCTTCTCGGAGTGGGTGATGTATGCGGCAGATCCGCACCTGGCGGAAATGGGCAGTATCCAGGAGTGGGCCGGGGTATTCCCGATTTTCCACTGGAGCCTGGTGCCCTGGGCGTTTTATCTGGTGCTGGCAGCGGCGTTTGGATTTATGCTTCATGTGCGCAGTGTCAGCCGGCAGAAGTATTCCGAGGCGTGCCGTCCGATTCTGGGCAAGCATACCGATGGCATTTGCGGACGGCTGATTGATCTGCTGGCAGTGTTTGCACTGCTGGCCGGTACGGCAACTACCTTTTCCGTGGCGACGCCTCTGATGGCCAGTGCAATCAATGCGCTGTTTGGCGTTCAGCTGAATCAGACAGTGGTGACCATTGTAATCCTGGTGATTACCTGCGTGATTTATACCACGTTCCTGCTCCGGGGCTTCACAGGCATCAGCCTGCTGGCAAAGGCGTGCATTTATTTGTTCTTTGGCATTCTGGCCTATGTGCTGCTGTTTACCGGATCAACCAAGTACATCATCGAAACAGGGCTGACCTCCCTGGGGACCATGCTGGGGAATTTCATTCAGCTGTCTACCTATACTGATCCCCTGCGGACCTCTTATTTCCCGCAGAACTGGACCATTTACTATTGGGCCTACTGGATGGTATGGTGTGTGGCGGCGCCCTTCTTCATCGGCAATATCTCCAGAGGCCGCACCATTCGGCAGACCATTCTGGGGGGCTATGTGTTCGGCGTCGGCTCGACCATTATGAGCTTTATCATCCTGGGCAACTATTCCATGCATCTCCAGGTGACCGGAGCTATGGATTTTGTGGCCTCCTATCTGGAAAACGGCGATCCCTATGGACTGATTATCTCCATCATTCAGACCATGCCCTGTGCCAAGCTGGTGATGGTGGTGCTGCTGCTGACCATGATCGCGTTCTATGCTACCTCCTTCGACTCCATTGCGCTGACCGCCTCCTGCTACAGCTATCATCGGTTGGGGGAGAACGAGATGCCCAGCAAGATCATTCAGCTGATGTGGTGCATTCTCTTGATCCTGCTGCCCATTGCACTGATTTTTGCGGAAAGCTCTATGAACAGTCTACAGACCGTCAGTATCATTGCGGCATTCCCCATCGGTATTGTTATGATCCTGATTGTGCTGAGCTTCCTGAAGGACGGAAAACGGTATATCAATCGAAGCTAAAAAGGAAGCGCATACTGCCCAGCGGTGGTATGCGCTTTTTGTAAACGGTAAGGAGGATAATTATGAGAAAATTTGTGAGAAGATGGACAACATGGCTGCTTGTGGCGGTACTGTCGCTTTCCCTGTGTGCCGGATCTGCGCTGGCAGCGGGGAACGGAGCGTCCTCCGGCAAGGACAATCTTACAGTGAAAAACGGCTGGGAGGAGAAAAACGGAAGCTATTACTTCTATCAGAATGGGGAAAAGGTCAAGGGCTGGCAGACAGCCTATGACGAATGGTACTATTTCCAGCCCAGCAGCGGAAAGCTCCAGACCGGCTGGCTGCAGCTGGACGGGAAACAGTATCATTTTGACCAGGACGGCACAATGGATTTGGGCTGGACGGAGCTTCAGGACAAATGGTACTGCTTTGGATATGATGGCGCCATGCGCACAGATTGGGTGCAAATTGGCGGAACCTATTATTTCTTCGATGAAAATGGTGTGATGCAGACCTCCTGGCTTGAGAATCGAGACGAGTGGTATTACTTAGACGGAAACGGCGCCATGGAAACCGGCTGGCTCAAGGACAATGGCGCCTGGTACTATCTCCATTCCAATGGAACCATGGCGCGGAATGAAACCATTACCAGCGGCGGAAAGCGGTACACGTTTGGCAGCTGGGGCGGGTTGACCGAGACTGAAACGGTTCAGACGACCAGCAGCACAGCCAGCGAAAACAGCGCTACGGTTTATGTCAGCAACAACGGAAAGATTCACACGAAGTCCAACTGCTCCGGCATGAAGCACTACACCACCATGACCTATGACGAGGCAGTTGCTCTGGGCTATGTAAAGTGTAAAAAGTGCTATTAAATGACGAAAAAACAGCCGCTGGAAACAGCGGCTGTCAGGGAGGAATTACCCGGGGGGTGTCCGGGAAACCCGAAATGGGCGATTATGAAATTATCCGACACATCTGGATTCCAGAGCCTGCTGCAGAGCGGAGGCGCTGGAGGAATGGACATGCAGTACAGGAACGCCGTTTTTCTTGGCCTCCTGGGTGGCGCAGATCATCATCTTGTGAGAGACCGTGCCGGTAAACAGAATCATCAGGTCCGGAGAGCCGATCTTCTTTTTCATGGGACCGTTCTCCTTGGCAAACACCTTTGCCTTATAGCCGTTCTTCTTGCATATCTCCTGGTAGCGGCAAACCATACATTCATTGCCGCCGATAATTACAACGCTCATAATTGGTATCCTTTCTGTGGTTAGACATAACTAATTAGTGCGGATAAAATATAGTTAGTAATTACTAACTATGAGCACATTCTACCATAGCTTTCCCACCGTGTCAATAGGAAACAGAAAAAAGCACCAAAAACTTTTCAAAATCTCTACAAATTGCAGAATGCGGATTTTACATTGCTATTCTACAATATCTGTGGTAGAGTTTAAGAGTAAAACCACATAAAACGGCTGCAAAGCTCAGGCAAAGCTTGCAGACCCATTTATGCGGGATTACCTGAAAGAAAGGAGCTGCTTTTATGCCTACTACATATGCACATTACCGGTTTGGCTGTGACGTATTGGCTGCAATGCCGACGGACCTCCGCGAGATTGTGGAACAGCACCGTCAGCTCTATGACTTTGGCGTACACGGGCCGGACCTGCTGTTTTACGATAAGCCCTTTTCCTCTACCAGGATCAATGCCATCGGCTATGCCAGCCATGAGCGGACCGGCGTGGACTTTTTCACGCAGGCGGTAAAGGCGCTGAAGGCTTCCACACAGAAAGAAGCTGCACTGAGCTATCTTCTGGGTGTTCTGTGCCATTTTGCGCTGGACCGAGAATGCCATCCCTACGTGGCGGAAAAGGAACAGACCGGCGCCAGCCATTCGGAGATTGAATCCTCCTTTGACCGGTACCTGATGGAAAAGGACGGGCTGGACCCGCTGCGGCATAAGGTGACAAAGCACCTGATTCCGTCCCACAGCAGCGCGCTGGTGATTGCAGACTTCTATCCGCCGCTGACGGCCAAGGATATTTTCCACACGGAAAAATCCATGGTGTTCTACCTCAATGGACTCATCGCGCCGCCGGGACCCAAGCGCAAAGCGATTTTGACGGGACTCAAGGCCGTGGGGCATGCCTCCACGGGAGATATGCTGATTCCGCTGCGGCAGAATCCAAAGTGCTGGGACAGCGATAAAATCCTCTGGGGCCACTATCAGGATGCGCTGAAGCTCATTGAGACACTGCGGCAGGAGCTGTTTGCCTATATTCGGGATGGAAGCCCCCTGGGACTGGGCTTTTACCATACCTTTGGCGCGGAATAACCGGGCTGGAGTCACGAAGGAGAGAGATAATGAGTAAATTTAAGCTGAACAAACGGGAGAAATCCTGGATTCTGTATGATGTGGGCAACTCTGCCTTTACCATGCTGGTATCCACGCTGATCCCCATCTACTTCAATGCCCTTGCATCGGCAGAGGGCGTGTCCGATACCAATTATCTGGCGTATTGGGGCTATGCAGGGTCCATTGCAACCCTGCTGACGGCGATTATCGGACCGGTTTTCGGTACTCTGGCGGACCGGAAAAACTATAAAAAGCCGATTTTTACAGTGGCATTGATTCTCGGCGTGGTGTCCTGCGCCGTGCTGGGCTTTGCCTGGAGCTGGATTTCATTCCTGGTGATCTTTGTGTTCTCCAAGGTGTGCTATTCCTCGTCGCTGGTGTTTTATGATGCCATGCTGCCGGAGACGACCACCGAGGATCGGATGGACAATGTATCCTCCCAGGGGTATGCCTTTGGCTATATCGGCTCCTGCATTCCCTTTATTGCCTGCCTGGTGATTGTGCTGATGAGCGACAAGCTGGGCCTGACCCAATCTGCGGCCATGGCGATTGCGTTTATTCTCACAGCGGCCTGGTGGCTGGTGCTGACCATTCCGCTGCTGAAAACCTATCACCAGACCCGCTATGTAGAGGCGGTTGGAAACCCCTTCCGGCAGAGCTTTGGCCAGCTGGCCAATACCTTCCGGAACATCCGCAAGGAAAAGCATATCTTCCTGTTCCTGGTGGCATTCTTCCTGTTTATTGACGGCGTTTATACCATCATCGACATGGCGGTGGCCTACGGTACCGCAGTGGGACTGGACACCACGGGGCTGCTGCTGGCACTGCTGCTGACCCAGTTTGTGGCGTTCCCCTTTGCGATTCTGTTTGGACGTTTGGCTTCCAAATATGATACCGGCCTGCTGATTAAGGTCTGTATTATTGCCTACACCGGAATTACGATTTTTGCGGTATTCCTGGCGGCACAGTGGCAGTTCTGGGTGCTGGCCGTACTGGTTGGCATGTTCCAGGGCGGCGTACAGGCGCTGTCCCGGTCCTATTTCGGAAAGATCATTCCCCCGGAGAAGTCCGGCGAATACTTTGGCCTGTTTGACATCTGCGGTAAGGGCGCAGCCTTTATGGGAACCACGCTGATCTCTGTGGTGACGCAGGTGTCCGGCAGCCAGTCCATGGGCGTAGGCGCCCTGGTGGTGGTATTTGTGGCAGGCTATCTGGTGTTCCGGGTAGCGGATCGGGAATGCGTTGCCGTTCTGAAAAATCGCTGATGCAATTAAAATACCCGGACGAATTTCGTCCGGGTATTTTCGTGGAAATCATTCGGAAGATACAAAAAACCTCCCCTGGTCAGAGGGAGGTTTTTTGCCGCGCCGGGGGAGTCCAACCCCAACGCGAAGGGGTGAAAGAAAGAAGGTAAACCAGCATTCGCCGGTGGAACGGGCAAGGAACATTACTGCGCGTTATATTATTGTAATATTCTTCACGAAACTTTCACATTTCGTAAAACAGTATACCATTCCCTGTGGAATCTGTCAAGAAAACAAATAACAATTCCGTAATAATTGACTTCTTGCACAAAAAACAATTCAGTTTCTCGTGTTTATGACTGGAAAAACGGGTCGGGTTTCGTCAGGCAGTGGTTGATTTTGCGGGAAAGCCATGGTAGGATAAACAAAAAGGAGGGATTGCCATGGAAGGATACAAGCGCCAGCACGGGCTGGACGGAATCAAAGTGCTGGGCATGTACCTGGTAATCCTGTATCATGTGCTGTATCCGCATATGCCGGATGTGGTCCATGCGCCCACGATGGTGGGATATCTCCGGTATTTTCTTGAAACGTTTCTGGGCTGCTGTGTGCCGCTGTTCTTTATGGTCAGCGGGGCTTTGGCGCTGAAAAAGCCTGTGGATTTGAAAAAGAATACCCGCCGCTGCCTGCATCTTCTGGTGATTACCGTGATCTGGGTGTTCCTGGCGCTGGCTGGAATGCTGCTGATCCGCCGGGAGTGGGTTGGATGGAGCGAGTTCTTCTCCATTGCCTGGGAGCTGCGCATCGGCTATATTCAGCACCTGTGGTTCCTGCCCTGCTTTTTGTTTATCTGCCTGTTCACGCCGGTGATGGGGGCGCTGAAATTTCAGTCCCCGAAGGTTTATCGCTATCTGATGCTCCTGATGACGGTGCTGACCTTTGGCGACGTACTGCTCAACGACGGCGAATATGTGATTCGCTGGGGCCTGGGGCTGCTGGATGGCCGCAGCTGGGACCGGAGCTTCTTCTGGTACGCAAATTTCTTCGGCATTTATTATTGGTACAGCCTGGTGTATTACGCCCTGGGGGACTGGCTGATGACCCATGGAACCCTGTGGCTTCAGAAGAAGTGGAAGCTGATTCTGGTGATCCCGGTGTGTATGCTGTGCCTGTTTGTTACGGCCATGGCCCGCAGCCGGGTGGGACTTACCACCTATAACCATGTATATTATAATTACAGCAGTATTTTCGTTCTGGGCATTTCTGCGGCGCTGTTTTTGCTGCTGCGGGACTGGAAGCCTGGGGAGAGAGCGGGAAAGATTGCTGCATCCTTGGCGGAGTGTTCACTGGGGATTTATATTCTCCACTGGCTGGTGTTGGAGGCGTTGCGTCAGCTGTTCCCGAACATAATGGCGACTACAGTGCTGTTCCCGATTTTGTCTTTGGGAATTCTGCTGGTGACCTGGGGAATTGTGTGGGTGTGCAAGCGAATCCCATTGGTACGGCAGCTGTTTACACTGACGTCCGGAAAATAAACAAGAGCGCATTGCAACGACTGTGTTGCAATGCGCTCATTCTATTTAGTTATTTGCAGAATTTTCGGCGGCACGCTCCGGGGTGATAGCCCAATGCTCCTGCACGGCCTTCCAGAACCGCTCGCCATCCCGCTGACCAGTCTCATAGCCGACCTTCAGCTTGTTAAGATCCCGCTCCAGACGGCCGATTTCCAGCTCGGTCTGGGGCTGCAATACCAATACGCGGCTTGTTGCAGCCAGCTGTGCCAGATGCTCCCGCTCGGCGGCATAGACCTCATCCTCCCGCTGGAGCTTATCCAGCAGCAGGGGATAATCATGATAGAGCCGATTGCCCAGATTGCGCATCAGACCAGAGGGCTTTTTCTTGCGATAGCTGATCCGCCGGGTTAGCAGAATTACCACCCGATCATATTCCGGGTGCTGGTCCAGAAATTCCAGTCCCAGCCGGGAGGATGCTCCGCCGTCCAGATAGTATTCGCCGTCCAGCTTTACCTTTCGGCAAAGATAGGGCATGGAGCAGGAGGCGGCCACAGCCGTGAGAAAATCCGAGCACTGATCCCGGTCAATGAACTCCGGCGCACCGGTGCGGCAATTGGTTACGCCTACGTAGAATTTCCGTGCCGGATCGTAAAAGGACTCGGCGTCGAAGGGGAGAATATGCTGTAAATCCCGAAGAATAAAATCAAAGCCCACCAGATTATGCTCTTTCCGGAGCGCCTTGGTGCCCACATAGCGGGGGTCCATGCCGTAGGACAGAACAATATCCCGGCAGCGTCCCGGCTGCTGTGCCACATAGCCAAGGCCGTTGAGGGCGCCGGCAGAAACACCCATCACGCAGTCCGGATAAATATCGTGCTCCATAAACACATCCAGTACGCCGGAGGTATAGATGCCCCGATAGGAGCCGCCCTCCAGCAGAATCAGATTTTTCATATAAACCTCCATCGGTGACAAAAATCATTTCATGGCTATCATAGGACGAAAATGATTTTCTGTCAACTGCCAATCCGAATCCCGGAATGCTTCACGAAAACAACACATATGGGAGGATAAGGTCCATTCTTCCCGTTGTTTCCCGGAACAGCTATGGTATAATTAAGCTATCAAACTAAGGGCAATACCGTGCAAATCGGCAAGAGAGTCTGATGAGAGATTTTTCGTCAGAAAAAGGTGTAAAACCGCAGGAATACTTTGTGTATTTCAAGGTGTTACAAACGCATTTGTGCGGTGTTGCCCTATAACAAAAAGATGGGAGTGTCCTGCATGGAAAGTCGTTATGCGCATCTTCTTTCTCCCTTTCAGGTAGGGAACGTTGTATTCCGGAACCGGATGTTTACTGCACCGATGGGGCTGCATGCCCTTCAGGGCGGCGAGCTGTATCCCACTGAGGCAATCATCACCCACTATGCCAACAAGGCAAAGGGCGGCGCGGCAGTGGTTACCTGTTCCGGCACTGGGGCCTATCCGGTGACCCCGGACAAGGATCACCTTGCCTATGACCTGTATATCGGTCACAGCCAGCACTATCTGGCCCAGCTGGCAGACGCAATCCATTTCTATGGGGCCAAAGCGTCCATGGAGATTCAGGCAGCCACCCGTGAGCCGGGCTATTATGTCTCGGCCGGACTGATGGTACCGGGACCCGGTATGGTGCCCGGTCAGCCCACCAAGGAGCTGACCCATGAAATGCTGGAGGACATCAAGAAGAACCTCCAGGATCAGGTGAAGATTCTAAAACGCATCGGCTATGATATGTGCATGCTCCATATGGCCTATGATATGGGCCTGTTCGGCGGCTTCCTGAGCCTGAGAACCAACAAGCGGGAGGACGAATACGGTCCACAGAGCCTGGAGAATCGCCTGCGCTTCCTGAACGAATGCTGCGACGCCATTCACCAGGCGGCGGGAAAGGATTTCTTGATTGAGCTGCGGATGTCCGGAGAACTGCCCGAGGGTGCCGGATTTACCATTGACGACGCCTGTGAGATGGCGAAGCTGGTGGAGAACCATGCGGATATTCTCCATGTTCATGCGGCTACCGGCTGGCAGGCCCACTGCATGAGCTTTGAGCCGGACACCCCCAACCTGTGGATGGCCCAGAGAATCAAGGAAAGCGGCGCAAAGATCCCGGTGCTGACCATTGGCGGCTATCAGGATCTGGACGAGATGGAGGACGCCATTGCTTCCGGCAAGGCAGACCTGATCTCCATGGCGCGGGGCTGGCTGGCAGACCCGAACCTGGGCACCAAGGCCTATGAGGGACGGGGCGAGGATGTGGTTCCCTGCGTTAAGTGCATGCGCTGCCACGATTCTGCCTGTATTGACGGCATTACCTTTGTATGTACCGTCAATCCGCTGATGGGCATTGAGCACGAGATGGAGAAGCTGGACAAGCCTCCCAAGGAGATTAAAAAGGTTGCCGTTGTGGGCGGCGGTCCTGCCGGTATGCAGGCAGCGTTGACTGCGGCAAACCGGGGGCACAAGGTTACGCTGTTTGAAGAGAAGGAAACCCTGGGCGGTCAGCTGAATTTTGCGGATTATGCCCAGTTTAAGCACTCCCTGGCCAAGTATAAGGACTTCCTGATCTATCAGCTGGGAAAATCCCCGGTTGAGGTTGCGCTGGGGGTTCATGCCACCAGAGAAATGCTGGTAAAGGGCAATTTCGACGCGGTGATTGTCGCAGTGGGCGCATCCCCGCTGATTCTGCCCATTCCAGGCGCAGAGATGGCAGTTCCGGCGCCCTATGTCTACGGCAATGAGAAAGACCTGGATCAGTCCGTGGTGGTCATTGGCGGCGGCCAGGTAGGCTGTGAGACGGCGCTGCATCTGGTGGAGCAGGGACATGATGTCACGGTGCTGGAGATGCAGGAGAAGATTCTGGTGGACGCTTCGGCCTCCTATCGGAACCGGCTGACCCGGAACATGGGCTATCACGAGAATCTGAAAACCGTTACCGGCGGACGCTGCACCGGCATCACTCCGGCTGGCGTTACCTATCAGGACGGCGAGGGAAAGGAACAGCTGCTCTCCTGCGGCAGCGTTGTAATGGCGGCTGGTATGCGGCCTCGTCAGGCGGATGCACTGGCGCTGTATGATCCCGCTTATCGGGTATACACCGTGGGTGACTGTGACAAGGCAGCGAACGTACAAAAGGCAGTTCGCGCTGCGTTTGCTGCGGCAATTTCCATCTAACCAAATCCATACACAAACCCCGCTGCGGAGTGTTCCGCAGCGGGGTTTGATCCAATGTGATTACTCGTGGGTTGCGACATAATCGCCAACGATCCGCCCCAGGGTGTAGGCGATGCCGATGGAAACGCCGGCCACCGGAGTGGTGTACATAATGGGGAAGCGTTCACCGGAGCAGTTGCCGGTGGCATACAGACCGGGAATCGGCTCGTCGTCCTTGCCAATGACCTGCTGATGCTCATCCACCACCAGACCGCAGACGGTGACCATCAGGAAGCCAACAGCACGTACATTCTCGCAGAAGGCATAGAAGGGACCCTTTTCAATGGGGTGAAGCTGCCGGGGATCCTTGGCAAAGTCCTCGTCGCGACCCTTGTGGGCAAGCTCGTTATACCGGGCAACGGAGGCAATGAAGTTCTCCTTGTCGGTGCCGGTCAGTCCCAGCTTTTCTGCCAGCTCCGGAATGGTGTCGGCGCAGGCCAGCAGATTATTCTGCCCCTTGTTGGCGGATGGAGGACCCTGGGGACGGTAGCTGTCGTCCACGCCCATGCGCTGTGCCTTTTGAAGCTGCATTTCAATGCGGTCCAACGCCTGTACATCAGACATATCCACAGCGGTGTGATCCAGAGTCTGATACTCCAGCTCTTCCCGCCAGTTGGAATCCCAAATGGTGTAGATTGCACCCTTGGGCTGCCGTGCGCCCTGTAGACCGGCACCCCAATAGCCCATGATGCCCTCGTTGGTATAGCGCTTGCCGTGCTTGTTCAGCCGCAGGAAGGCGCTTCCGTCCATCGGACCACCGCTGCCGCCAACACAGCACCACATGCCGCCCCGGGGACCAGGCTCCATCTTACCGCCAGCCCACAGACCCATCTGGATGCCTTTGCCCTTCCGTCCTGCGGGAATGTAGGGGAATTTTTCGCCGTTTTCCGTCAGGGCCGCATATTCTCCCAGCAGATCCATGACCATCTGACGGTTGCCGGAGAAGTCGCCGGCGGCAAGAATAATGCCGTTTTTACCGGTAAAGCGGAAGAATTCCTTTTTATAGTTGTGGCCAATCAAGGCGACAACGCGGCCGGTTTCGTCCTTTTCCAGATAGTCGCCGGTGATGCCGTAGACGAACTCTGCACCCAGGTCCTTGGTGAGCTGATGGGTGAATACCACCGCCTCCGTAAGGCTCAGGGGATTCTCGTGAGGGCCTTCCGGCGGAGGACCTTCCTGACCGTCGTCTTCTCCCTCTCCGGGAGGAGGCCCCATTTTGCTCATGTCGAACTTGGTGTTTTTAAAAATGGCAGTGCCTACATAGTTGTGGTAGCCGTTCAGTTCGCCCTCAAAATGCTTGGGCCAGGGATTCTCAAAGGTCATAACGTCCTTGAGCTTTTCCGGCAGCGGCTCCACAAACCAGTCAAAGGTGGAGCCGGTTTCATAGGCGAACTGCCGTACCAGGGCGGGATTGGCGCGGTTTAAACTCCGGCGCTGCCAATCAGCGATGATCTCCACGGGATCGGCCTCCGGTGCGCCGCGCTTTTTCATGAATTCCGAGTTGATGGAGCCGTACTGTGCGCCAAATACCTGGAATTTCTTCTCCTGCTGCTGTTCTACCACCAACACCTTGGCACCGGCTTCGGCAGCGGCACGGGCAGCGGCGGTTCCGGCATGACCAGCGCCTAATATGACCACATCGGCGGAATAGGTTTTTACAATCTGCGTTTCTGGTACGGGGTCCATGGGGATTGCCCACTGGGGAGTCTCTTTCATCTCTCACGCATCCTTTCTTCTTTTCCTGTATGAACCTATCATAGCCCCAGGCTGCGCCGGAAGCAACTGACAATAAGTGAGTTTCGATATCAAAATAAGAGGTGAAAAGAAAACCGCCGGACAGAGGTTCAGCGGTTTTACACTTGGATTTTGTTAAGCCTTCGCCAGAGAAACATGTCCCTGGAGTCTGCGCACCAGAATTGCAGCCAGCGCAATTTTAATGGCGTCGGGAATCAGATAGGGAATGACGCAGGCGCTGAGAACCGCGCCGGTGGTAATGGAGCCCTTGGTTTGGATATAGAGAATCTGGAACCAGGCGGAACCAAAGGCATAGCACAGAATCAGCCCCAGAATCATAGAGACAATCAGCACCGGAAAGCTGCGGCCAAAGAACTTTGTAACCAGTCCCACAGCCAGTGCCGAGAAGATAAAGCCCAGCAAATAGCCGCCGGTGACGCCCGCCAGGCTGCCAAGTCCACCCTTAAACCCGGCAAAGACCGGAAGGCCTACCGCGCCCAGCAGCAAATAGACGATCACGCTGAGGGTGCCGCATTTGAGCCCCAGCAGTGCGGTCACAAAGAATACCGCAAAGGTCTGAAGGGTAAAGGGCACCTGGGCCGGAATGGAGATCCAGGCGCAAATGGTCATCAGTGCGGCGCCTAACGCGGTGGCACATAGCTCCCGGACGGTTAAAAATGTTTTCTGATCGGACATGAAGATCCCTTCCTTTCACGGGGAAAAGCATAACACAGTGGTATGTGAAATGTCAACCTGAGCGTGCAGATAATCGGTTTACAATTGACGATCCTAAAACAGAATCAATAAAATATTAGCATGCAAATATTTAGAAAAAATAATTTTTGAAAAAACCGCAGAATTTCCTTGACATTTCCAGCGGGGGAGGGTATCATTTCATAGACAAATCGTTTGCATGCAAACAGTAAGGGTGCAAACGAAATAGACAGGAGGGGTGATGATTGGGCGTACGCTTTACGGATGGCAGCCCGGAGCAG
>CAVEIY010000016.1:0-23430 GCA_963615825.1 Flexilinea sp. | reverse complement strand
ATCGGTGGGCGGGGTTGCCTCAAAGCCCAGCTCATCCGGCAGCATGCCCATTCCCATTGGCTCCCGCATGCCCGCCATAACCGGAACATCGCCCCAGCGTGTGTTTTTTGCATAATTGTAGTCGTAATAAAGGGGATTCCAGGGGTCCCAGCCCTTGGCGTAATAATACATCTCATAGCCGGAGATGACATCCATATCCTTCGGCTGGGCCTGCGGGGGCATGGGCGGCATGTTGGAATGATACTCCATCTTTACCCATGCGTCGAGAGCGGCCTGCTCTTCCGGGGTATATACGCCGCGCTGAAATTTTACCAGTTCGCTCATATCATGACTCCTTCCATTGTGTCAATGAGATAATTCGATTATATCGAATTCAAAAGAGCTGCGCAAGGTTCGATCTGTTGCGCAGGCTACAATTTGGAAGAAAAGCGAAGGGAAAACCTGCCAGCATCCCGCAAATCAAATGGGAATGCTGGCAGGCAATGTAGGATTGAATCAGAGAATTAGCAGCCAAACAGCTTTGCTGCCTGTTCCATCCGCTGAGCAATGGGAACGCCGAAGGGACATCGGGCTTCGCAGGCGTGGCACCCGATGCACTCCGAGGCGGTATGCTCCAGCAGCTGATAGTGGGACTGAATGGTGGCGGGAACCTGAGGCTGCATGGTGGCAAGGTCATAGAACTTGTTAATCATGGCAATGTCCAGATTTACCACACAGGGCTTGCAGTGACCGCAGTAGGTACATTCGCCGCGGTAGGAATGCTGGGGTGCGTTGGCAATCACCGATGCATAGTCCTTTTCTTCTTCGGTTGCAGTTTCGTAGGCTACGGCTTCGTCCAGCTGTGCTTTGGTATCATAGCCGCAGAGAATCGAGGCGACGGACGGTCTGGTCAGGGCATAGTGGATGCACTGCACCGGAGTCAGCGCCACACCAAAGGGAGAGCGCTTTTCATCAAACAGCCGGCCACCGGCAAAGCCCTTCATTACCGTAAGACCCACATCATTCTGCTGACAGAGGCGATACAGCAGCGCACGGTCCGGGTCGATGCCCTTGAGCGTATCGTCATAATGCTCGGCGAACATGGTTTCAATATTTTCGCTGGCAGGGAGCATATCAAACGCCGGGTTGATGCTGAACAGAATCATTTCCACATATCCCGACTGGGCTGCCTTCATGGCAACCTTGGGGTTGTGAGAACTCATGCCAATGTGACGGATCACACCGGTGCGTTTCAGCTCCATCACATAGTCCATATAATCTGAGTGCTGAATCTGCTCCCACTCTTCCTCAGAGTCCACATAATGAATCATGCCAAGGTCGATATAGTCGGTCTTAAGCCGGGTGAGCAGATCTTCAAAGGCGGGACGGACATAGTGCATATCTCGGGTGCGGTAATACTGTCCGTCCTTCCAGGTGGAGCCAAGATGCCCCTGAATATACCACTGGTCCCGGCAGGCTTTGATGCCTTCGCCAATGATGTTTCTGGATTTCGGGTCCGGCATCCAGCAGTCGAGAATGTTGATGCCCTGGTCATGGGCGTACTGGATCAGTGCAACACCCTCTTCTTCAGAATGCCGCTCCAGCCATTCTGCGCCGAAGCCGATTTCGCTGACTTGCAGCTCGGTTTTTCCCAGTCTGCGTGTGTTCATAGTTGTTCCTCCTTGTCCTGATTGGATGGTCTATGCTTGATCTTCTGATTTCCGCACAATATAGCGGGTGTGGGGCATGTCCACCCCACGGTAGTGCTTAACAAAGGTGTCGGCTGGTGTCATGCCGTTCCGAATGGCAACACGCTGGGAGGCAAGATTGGTGTCGCGGATGATGGAGCAGACCTCATCCGCGCCCAAAACGTCGAAGGCATATTGCCGACATGCGATGGCGGCTTCGGTGGCATAGCCCTGATGCCAGGCCTCGCGGTTAAGCAGATAGCCGATCTCCAGCACCTCGGTATTCTTCCAGGGCTGCATGGTAAGACCGCACTGGCCGATGAGCTGACCGGTTTTCTTTAGAATCACAGCCCAGGAGCCAAAGCCCCATGCCTGATATCGGGCAATCTGACGGTCCAGCCACTCATGGGCCTCACGGTCCGAAAAGGCGCCTTCATAGGCGTACATGGTTTCCTCGTCCTGCAATATTTTACAGAGGTCGTCAAAATCGGACTGCTTTAGCTCCCGCATGGATAGACGTTCGGTTTCCAAAATGGTTTCCTGGATTGGCATGGGAAAATCACCTCTCATCTGTGTGGTCCGGCACCTGGCGCAGAGAGGCTCGGATTGCCTGAAACTCCTCCGGCACGTCCTCATCCCGCATGTTTTTGGGGGCCTCTATGGTACCGGCGGCCATGGCGGTTTCGTAGTACCAGCATTTGTAGCGGAGCATTTCCATGGTGTGCTGGAGTTCTGCCATCTGCTGCTCCACTACCTTCTGCTGATGGCGAAACAGGTCCAGTCGGGCTTCGATGGTGCTGTCGCCCTGGAGTGCCATTTCAATGTACTGCCGGATGTCCTTGATAGGCATTCCGGCTTTTTTCATACACTCAATGACCTGAAGCCATTCAAAGTCCTTTTCCTGAAACATGCGAATGCCGCCGGAAGAGCGCTCCACAAAGGGCAAAAGTCCCTCTTTGTCATAATAGCGCAGGGTAGAGGGGGAAAGGCCCAGGCGCTTTGCTGCTTCACCTACAGTATATACCATTGAAAATCCTCCAGAAATTTTGTAAAACCACTTGACTTAAAGTTAGGTTTAAGTTGTAGGATAGAATCGAACTTTAAAGATAGCATACACCGAATTACAATTGATGTCAAGCAGGAAAGGCGAAATACCAGACATGAATCGACCCTATATTTTCTGTCACATGATGACCTCCCTGGATGGCAAGATCATGGAAAAGTACATGGGAACGCCCCAGGGCAGTACCGCAGGAGACGTGTTTTATCGCATTGCCTTTGGTAAGGAGCCATTTTATCATCACCAGGGGTGGCTGTCCGGCAGAGTGACCACAGACGATAATTTCACGTTCTACAAAACGCCGGAGCTGGACGAGCACGCACCCGAGGTTCCGTCGGGAGATTATATTGCGCAGCCGGATTTTGGCATGTTTTATGTATCGGTGGACCCCTACGGAAAGCTGGGTTGGGAGAGTGCGACCCTTCACTATGGCGATACCACGGCTCATGTGATTGAGGTGCTGACGGAGCAGGCCAGCAATGCGTATCGGGCGTTTTTGCGGGAAAAAGGGATTTCCTATATTCTGGCCGGAAAGGCGGAGCTGGATTATGCGCTGGCCCTGTCCAAGCTGAAGGAGATATTTCACATTGAAACGTTGATGCTGGGTGGCGGCGGCGTGCTGAACTGGTCGTTCCTTCAAGCGGGAATGTGCGATGAGATCAGCATAGTAGTGGCGGCTGCTGCTGACGGAAATCCGGATACCCCGCCGCTGTTCCGGGCACAAAAGGGCCTTTCAGAGGATCATGCACTGGGCTTCCAGCTCAAAGCAGCCCAGGGTATGGACGGTGGAACGGTCTGGCTGCGCTATACCGTAGAATAAACGAATGAAATGGAGGAACCAACGATGATGAAAGAAACGTATTTACTGACCGATGGCATTCAGATTCCCAAGCTGGGACTGGGTACTTGGTTTATTGAGGACAATCAGGCAGCGAAGGCAGTCAGAGAAGCAATCAGCCTGGGCTATCGGCTCATTGACACGGCGCAGGCCTATGGCAACGAACGCGGCGTGGGGGAGGGGATCCGGACCTGCGGAGTCCCTCGGGAGCAGCTGTTTGTGGCAAGCAAGGTTGCCGCCGAGCTGAAAACCTATGAGGAAGCGGCCTGCTCCATTGACGAAACGCTGGAGAAAATGGGCCTGACCTATCTCGATCAGATGATTATTCACGCGCCGCAGCCCTGGACGGAATTCCGGACGGAAAAGCGCTATTTTGCGGAGAACCGGGCGGTTTGGCGTGCGCTGGAAGATGCGAAGGCAGCAGGCAAGGTTCGCGTGATTGGCGTGTCCAACTTCTTGAAGGATGATCTGGAGAACCTGCTGGGGGATTGCCGGGTTCGGCCTATGGTAAATCAGATCCTGCTGCACATCACCGGAACCGATCTGGAGTTGCTGGACTTCTGCAAGCAGCAGGGCATTGGGGTGGAGGCGTATTCTCCCATTGCCCATGGCGAGGCACTGAAAAATCCGGCCATTGCAGAAATGGCAGAGAAGTATGAGGTTTCCGCAGCACAGCTCTGCATTCGCTATGTGCTCCAGCTAGGCGCGGTGGCCTTGCCCAAAACGGCAAATCCGGAGCATATGAAGAGCAATGCCGCAGTGGACTTTACAATTTCTGACGAGGATATGGAAACGCTGATGCACATGGAACGGCTGACAGACTATGGCGACTATCATGTATTTCCGGTATTCAGCGGAAAGCCGCTGGCATAAGGAAGGGGAAAATGGACATGAAAACATTGATTCTGTACTATTCCTACGGCGGCAATACCAAGGGCATTGCCGAGAAAATCCACAGGGAAATCGGCGGAGAGCTTGCCTGCATCGACACGGTGGTGCCTTATACCGGAAGCTACAATCAGGTGGTGGATCAGGGGCAGCGCGAGGTGGAGGACGGTTTTTGTCCGGAACTCAAGCCGCTGACGGTAGCGCTGGGCGACTATGATACCATTGTGCTGGGCAGTCCGGCGTGGTGGTATACCTTTGCACCTGCTATGCATACGTTTTTGAAGCAGGCAGATCTTGCAGGCAAAACGATTTATCCCTTTGCCACCAATGGAGGCTGGTTGGGCCATACCATGAAGGATTTTGCAAAGAACTGCAAGGGCGCCACGGTGAAGCCGGGACTGGATGTCCGCTTTGACGGGAACCGTCAGCGTACATCGGATGGGGAGCTTCAGCGCTGGATCAAAACCATTCGCGAAAGGGCTTAACATCTCAAATAACAAACAGAGAATCGGGGACAGAAGCACGAAAACTTCTGTCCCCGATTTTTATCGTTCATTCCGAATGATATGACCCCGGTGCATCACCAGCTTGACCTGCCGAAGAGCGTCAAAGGTTTCATCCACCGGACCCGGGACGGCTACCAGATTGGCCAAATATCCGGGAGCAATTCGTCCTTCTGTGGTGCCCAACACCTCTGCACCGGAAAGCGTAGCGGCTCGAAGAATGGCCTGCAGGGGAAGCCCGGCGGCGGAAAGATGCCGAAGCTCCGATACCGGGATGACGGCATCCTTTCGATAATCCCGGCTGTGGATCAGGTCGGTGCCCACCACAATTTTACCGCCAGCCCGGTAAAAGCGCCCCAGGTTTTCCTCCATGATTTTCATTTTTTCCGCCTGTTGGCGCTTCATTTCGGCAGGATCCATGGGCATCCTGGGACCGGGCGGAGGCCCCATTCCCTCAGGCGGCTCCATGCCTTCCGGCAGATCCGGCATGGGAGGCGGTTCCAGTCCCTTGTCAGGGTCACCCACTGTGGTGTCCATCACAATGCCCTTTTCCGCCATCTCCTGAATCATATCCTCCGGCATGGGGGCAGCGGGGGTGTGAGCCAGCTCATCAACTCCGGCATCCAGCATGAATCGGGCGCCCCTGCAATTTCCGATGTGCGCCGCAACCCACATATGAAGCTCGTGGGCGCGGTTACAGATTGCCTTTGCCATCTCCGGCGTCAGGTGCGGCGTGGTATCCATGGTGCCGTCGTGAATGCCAATTTTAATGCCCGGGAATCCCAATGCATGGGCCTGGGTAACGGCATCGGCGGCCTCCTGCGGCGTGGTAATCAGGTTGCCTACCGGATGATTGGGCATTGGACCGGCTCCGTAACCGCCCGCTACGTCGATATATTTTCCCGTTGCCACCACATGCGCGGTATCGGATTTTTTGTTGTTTTCCAAAAGCCACTGGGCATAGTCCTGCTGGGGCAAGGTGGAGAGCATGCCAAGCTCCCGAACGGTGGTAACACCGTTGTAGGCCCAGGCGTTTACTGCGTCCGATTGGAACGCATGGTCATTGACGGCCACATGGACATGAGCATCCACAAAGCCGGGAAGAAGGGTATAGCCGGTAAGATCCATTACCTGATCGGCAGGTCCAAGCTCCGTTCCCACTGCGCAGATGGTTTCACCATCTATAAGCAGATCCAGGGGGGCATGGTTCAGCTCGGCATCCAGCAGCCGTGCGTTTTTTAGAAGATAGGTCATATGGGTTCCTCCAGACTCAATAAGCGATGTAGTTTGGCTTTTCGGTACGATACTGCGCAATCAGGGTGTCCCAGTGCTTTGGCAGCCGAATTTTGGCGCAGGACGGACCGCCGTGATCTCCTCCGCCGCCCAATACGGTTACCATGCAGCCTGCCTGTCCACCGGCTACCGTCAGAAACATATGGTCGGTGGACCAGAACGTGCGGGTAGAGGCGTCCATATCCAGGGGCAGATCTACGGTTTTGGGTGGATGATTGTTTTGGATCAGCCAGGTAAGGTCCACCTCTTTTGCAGGCTTCCGCGCGTATTCTACAATATAGGAGAGAATGCGCGCTTTGGTCCAGCCTGCATCGGCCATCATTTTGGCGCATTTTGGAGTCAGAATCACCGCAAGGCCCGGGTCCCAGCCGTAGGGATCCATTTTGCACAGGGCTTTGAGGACGGCGGGAACGGTGGTGCAGGTGGAAACCCGGTGCTCCTGGGGCCAGAACATGGTAACGGCAGAATCCTCGCGTGCAAAGCCGAAGTCCGTATGCAGCGGCTGCCAGGGATTGCTGTCCGGATCGTCGCCCATGCAGAATCCCAGCCGGAATTCATGACCCATTTCGGAAAGATCCTCTACACCAGGGCGAATGCCGCCGATGTTCATCATAAGGTAGCCAAAGGCACGGGCGATGGTGGTATTGGCACGGAAGGCGGGGGTCAGGGCATGATCGGCTGTGTTGAAGCCGATATCCCGGCAGATCTGCCCGCTCAGGGTTAAAACCGGTCCCCAGGTGGACTGGCTGCAGCACCATCCCTCCAGATAAATCCGCGGATCCATGGCAGCTTCCACCGCGGCAATCAGCACTGGCAGATAAATGGGCAGACACCCGGCCATGACTGCGTTGATGGCGATTTTCTCCACTGTGGCAAGACCCATCATCGGCGGCAGCTTGGCAACTACATAATCCGGCGGAAGATCAGTGCCCTGCATCATTTCGTCCACGGCTTCGCGGGTTGGCAGTTTCATCGGGGTGCCGTTGGTCCAGCCGTAGGAATAGAACAGGTCGGAAAGCTCGTCCGGGGTTCCGGTGAAGGTCTGGGTGGCAAGCGCTTGGCTGGCCGGGGTCGGATGCCGCTCTTCCTCCGTAAGCGGAAGGGTCAGGGCATCCACCAGCTGGCGGACAAAGGCTCCGGTACCCGCTCCCATGTTTTTCTCAGTCTGGGCCAGGTCAGAGCGGCCAAAGATATCCAGCACCTCTGGCTGAAATGCGACGGTTCGGAGTCCGGGAACGCAACGCGCTTTGATGCCCCGAAGTCCTGCCGAATAGGTTCGGGGAACCACGGCCATAACGGTGGGCTTTCCCTGTTTTTCCATATAGGCAGCGTTGTAGCCCAGAAACAGCGAAGAGGAGGGAACCGCGCCGTAAAAGGCCAGCACGCAGTCTACCTGCGAAAGCCATGCATCGAATTCCGGCTTTCCTGCGGCATCTTTTGATAGGTCTGTGGTTTCCGCCATGTAACGGAAGTAGGAGAACTGCGCCTGGGGAAATTCTGCCCGCAGATGCTGCTCAACCACTTGCAGCATATAGGTTGCCACATTCATAAAATCCCCGAACATGCCAACGGTTTTGCCATTGAGCGTGTCCAAACGGGGACTGAGGCCATAGAGCTGAGATTGGTCTACCTCTGCCCACGGACTCAAAACAGTCTGTTTCATCACAATGCCTCCAATCATTTCTCCTTTATAATCAGTGCGAATTCATACTGTTTTTAGCATACCACAGCCTATTTCACTTTACAAGGAAGCAGTAGAAATTTCGGTAAAAGTGCAAAAGAGCAAACGGGGAATTTGGACATGCTTCCAAATCAAAATAGCCGAATGGCCGGAAAAATTGCGAGCAGGGGACAGGCTGCGGGACGTTAGAGGTTCAGGCACCGGAAACAGCAGAAAGCGGATACTGGTGGTTCTATACAAGAACGGTAATTTTCCTTTGGTGAAATTGTGGAAAATGAGCGAAACCCATTGACGAGGACGGGATATTTTGATATATTTTGTAACACGTAAGAGGTAATACAAGTTGATCCAATCAAACCATTACGAAGGAGTGCAGAATCATGAAAAAAACCAGTTCCTTATTGGCAGGAATCCTGTCGCTGTCGCTGATGGCTGGCTTACTCGGCGGCTGCGGCAATCAGACTGGCACATCGTCTGCCGCAGCGTCGGCAAACAGCAGTGTAGATGCACCGGTAGCGTCTACTGTTGAAGAGACAAAGCAGCCCGAAACGGCGGAAAGCGTCCAGGAAGCCCCGGAAAGCAGTGCGGCAGAATCCGCAGTGGAGCCGGAGCAGACCGGGCATAAGACCATTGCTCAGGTAGCCCCTGACATCGAGATGCAGCTTCCGCTGACCACGGATGATGTCACCTTTGAGTATTTTACCACCCTGAACCCCCAGATCACCGGTTATATGTCTGACCTCAGCGAGAATCTGTACTACAAGACTGCGGCAGAGCTGACCGGCGTGAACATTAAGTTTGTATTGGCTTCTCCGGATACCCAGACGGAAAACTTCCAGCTGATGGTGGCTGGCGGCGACTACACCGATCTGATCGGCTCCGAGGGCGCCAACTACTCCGGCGGCGTTGAGCTGGGCATTGATGACGGTGTCTATGTCAACGTGCTGGATTATGAAGAGTATGCGCCCCATTACTTCGACCTGGTGCGCCGGGACGAATATGACTATGCGCAGCTGCTCACCGACTCCGGCTATATGGCTGGTTTCGCCATTGTCTACACCGAGGATCAGCCGCTGAACCAGGGCTATATGATCCGTCAGGACTGGCTGGATGAGCAAGGCCTGGATACTCCTACGACCTATGACCAGTGGTACGACGTGCTTTGCAACTTCCGCGACAATTATAACTGTACGCCTTTGGCGTTGACCGGCTTCAACCTCAGCGGCCTGTCCGCAGGCTTTGGAGTTTACGGCGATGTATCCGCACAGACGGTTCCCGTTTATGTCAAGGACGGCACCGTTGAGTTTGCCTGGACCCAGGATACCTTTAAAGATTACATCCAGTTGATGCATGACTGGTACGAGGACGGTCTGGTGGATGCGGACGAAATGCTGAACCTGGCGCCCTTCCCGGATCAGGATAAGATTATCAACAATCAGCGCGGCATCTGGAAGGTAGAGCGCGACAACATGACCTATTATGCCGATCTGGCAGTGGACGACGATTTCCGTGCAGTGGCAATTCCCTATCCTTCCATGAACGAGGGCGAGACTACCCACTTTAAGGAGCTGACTCCCAACCTGGCGACCCCTGCACTGTATGTTACCACCGACTGCGAGGACATTCCGCTGCTGATTCAGTGGCTGGATTTCCGGTACAGCAAAGAGGGTGCAACCCTTGCAAACTACGGAACCGAGGGTTATACTTTTGAGTATGACCAGGACGGCAGACCCCAGTTCACCGAGGTAATCACCAACAACGATCAGGGCATGACCTGCTCTCTGGCCATGAACGTCTATACCCTGTGGCGCTGCGAATGCCTGTATGATTCCTATCGTATGGACAGCACCTTTACGCAGGATCAGAGAGATGCGCCGGAAATCTGGGCAACCAATAACGACGGCGAATGCACCATGCCCAGCGTGACCCTGACTGCAAGCGAAGGCGAAACGGCATCGAAGCTTTACAGCGATATCTATACCTATGCCGCAGAGCATATCAGCAAGTTCATCAATGGCGACGAGCCGATGGAGAACTACGATACGTTTGTGCAGACCCTGGAGGGTATGAATGTAGAAGAGCTGACCGATATTTATCAGGCAGCCTATGACCGTTATATGAAGCGGTAAACAAGCGAATACGGGAGATGGGGAGCTGTGCCAACCGGCATGGCTCCCCGGTGAAAGGAGCGTTATTGTGGAAGAGATCAAGCGCAAGCATATGGGAACCTATGATATCATCTACCATAAATCCCAGCTGAAATGCACAGAGCGGCCTGGAGATGATCCGGCCAGTGCAAGAGGCTTTGACATGAACCCCCAGCAGAACGTGCTGCATTATGCCAAAAATCAGGTGGTGGACGACTATGTGGTGCCCATCGACTTTGACATTCATAAGAATATCCGGGTGCCCATGCGGGACGGAATCCGTCTGTGCGGCGATTTGGCCCTGCCCCAGGTGCCGGAAAAGGTACCTGCCGTGCTGATCTGGACGCCCTTTGGCAAGGACAAGGAGTATATGGCGCCCCCTCCCTTTGATCTGGAGGAGGATGACAAATCCCATGAGGCGGACATTGCGGCGGAAATGAAACGAAATCAGGGCAAGACCTCGCCCTGGAGCATCCCCCATGGCCCGGATGCCATGACGTTTATTGAAAACCACTATGCGGTGGTGACCATGGATCTTCGCGGTGCCTGCAATTCTGAGGGCGATGCGGAGTATTTCGGCAATGGCCAGGACTCTGATGACCTGTGCGATGCAGTGGAGTGGCTCAGCAAGCAGGAATGGTGCAACGGCAAGGTGGCAACCACCGGCTGCTCCTGGATTGCCATGGCCAGCTGGTATGCGGCTGCAAAGCATCCCCCGGCACTGGCCTGCATTGCACCCTTTGAGGGGCACAGCAATATGTACCGGGACGAGTATATGCGCATGGGCATTCGGGATATCGGCTTTGCTCGTAATTTCTTTACCCCTGGCTATACCTATCAGGAGCATATTCGCGGATTGATGCAGGAATACCCGGTATGGAACGATTATTGGGAGAGTAAGCGCTGCCCACTGGAGAAGATTGAAGTACCCATGCTCATTACGGTGGGCTATTATAGCTACTATCATGTTCGCGGCACCTTTGAGGCATTTCAGAAGGCATCCAGTAAGGAAAAGTGGATTCACATCAATCCTGTGGGCGCTTATGAGAAGATTGTGGACCCGGAGTATATGCAGGATGTAATCCGGTTCTTCGATCATTACTGCAAGGGTGTGGACAATGGCTGGGAGGCAACCCCCAAGGTGCGACTGTCCCTGCTGCAGCCTGGCGGAAGTCCCATTGTGGACCGGGCGGAAGCGGATTGGCCCATTCCGAGAACCAAATACCAGAAGCTCTATCTGGACGCGGCGACCGGCACCATGTCGCCGGAGAAGCCTCAGGAAAGCCAGATTGCCTATGATACCGAGCTGGAGCACCCCAGATACAATAATGTTAAGGAGATCTTTGAAAACGATCCCCTTTCCGGACGGGCGGAGTTTACCTATACATTTGAAAAAGATACGGAAGTTGTGGGTACCATGGAGCTGAAGTGCTATGTGGAGGCCCAGGGCTATGACGACATGGACCTGTTTGCCCACATCGTCTGCCTGGATGAAAACGACCAGATTCTCTATACCGAGGGCGAGCATAAGTTCGGCTACACCGGACCGGATAACCGCCTGCGGGTATCCCTCCGTGCCCTGGACGAAGCGCGTTCCACGGAGCATTTCCCGGAGCAGTCCTTCAAGGTGATGGAAAAGCTGAAGCCCGGAGAGATTGTGCCCATTGACATTCAGATTTGGCCCACCGGAATCAAGTTCCGCGCGGGAACGAAGCTGCGGCTGGTGATTGCAGGCTATGACTATATGGGTCATCCGCTGCCTGGCGGCGAGAATACCCGTTTTCAGCCGGATAACCATGGACTCCATGTGATCCATACCGGCGGCGATTACGATTCGTTCTTGTCGATTCCGATCATCTGACCGGCAGAATACATAGCAGGGAATCCCTGATATCAAAGAAACGGGAGCGGCTGTCGGCAGGGCAGTCGCTCCTGTTGCGTTGATCTGGCACGCACGGTGAAAATATCGGGAAAATTCTGCACTGCCCCGAGAGAAAAATTAGATTGAATAGGAAAACGTTGACATTTCAGATATTTAGGATATAATGATGTTTAAAGTAATACAAGATACAAGGGGTGGCAATTATGTCGATTCAGCCGATTAAACGACAGAACGTCAGTGAATTGGTGTTCAACCAGATGCAGGAAATGATCGTCAGCGGAGAGTGGGCGCCGGGCAGCAAAATCTCTTCGGAGAACGAGTTGGCCAGTCAAATGGGCGTCAGCCGGGTGACCATCCGCAGCGCCATTCAAAAGTTATCCAGTCTGGGGCTGGTGGAGAGCCGACATGGGGAAGGAACCTATGTGTGCAAGCTGGATGGAACCCAGTGCTTTAACTCCATGCTGCCGATGATTGTATTGTCCACCGTAAACCGGGAAGCGCTGCACGAATTCCGTACCATTATCGAGTCGGCCTGTGCCATGCTGGCTGCGGAACGAATTACACCGGAACAGCTGGCCGAACTGCGGAAGGCCAACGAAACCATGGCGTCGAATATGGATCAGCCCGAGGCAGCAGCCAATGCAGATATGGCATTCCATAAGGGCATTGCCAATGCCACAGGAAACCCGTATATTGTCCAGGTGTTTGACATCCTGGAGACGATCTTTACCAGAAGCCTGGTGGAGAACATTCATCATATGGGCGCTTCCTCCGGCGTGCATTTCCATGGAGAGATTTGCGATGCGTTGGAGCAGCATGATGCAGCACTGGCGCAGAAGCTGATGCAGGAGCATCTGAAGGTGACCCATGAGACGATGATTCAGCTATTGGGGAAGTGAATATGAAAAAAGTAATTTTGATTCCGGATTCCTTTAAGGGAACCATGTCCTCTGGGGAAATCTGCGAAATCATGGAACAGACCATTTTGCGTTTCTTCCCGGCCGCGGAAATCCGGTCCATACCGGTGGCAGACGGCGGAGAGGGAACCGTGGATGCGTTTCTGACGGCACTGGGCGGTCGGCGGGTTCCCGTTACGGTGACGGGACCCATGGGCGAACCGGTGGATGCCTTTTATGGCCGCTGCGGCGATACGGCCATTGTGGAAATGGCAGCAGCAGCAGGACTGCCGTTGGTACGGGGAGAAAAAAGACCGGAGCTTGCGACCACCTATGGTGTGGGAGAACTGCTGGTTCATGCGGCCCATCATGGAGCAAAGCGGATTGTGCTGGGACTGGGTGGAAGCGCTACCACCGACGGTGGCTGCGGCTGTGGGGCGGCTGCTGGGATCCGGTTCCGAAATGTTGCGGGAGAAGTGTTTCTGCCCACTGGCGGAACCCTGGAGCAGGTGGCGGAAATTGACCTGCGAGGGTTGGACCCGGTCCTGCGGCAGACAGAGATCATAACCATGTGCGATATTACCAATCCCATGTACGGACCCCAGGGGGCGGCCTATGTGTTTGCACCGCAGAAGGGGGCGGATTCCCGCATGGTGGAGCGGCTGGATCGGGGGCTTTCCCATTTGGCGGCAGTCATTCAGGCGCAGCTGGGGATCGACGTGAGCCAGCTGCCCGGTGCTGGAGCAGCCGGTGGTATGGGCGGCGGTATGGCAGCGTTTTTTAAAAGTCGGCTGGAGCCGGGGATTGAGGCGGTGCTGGATACCGTGGGCTTTGACAGCCTGTTGACAGGTACCGACGTTGTGTTCACTGGCGAAGGGAAAATTGATAGCCAGAGCCTTGGGGGCAAGGTGGTCATTGGCGTAGCACGGCGGGCAAAGCGCCAGGGCGTTCCGGTGATTGCAGTGGTGGGGGATATTGGCGACCCCATTGACGGTGCTTATGACCAGGGAGTCAGCGCAATTTTCAGCATCAACCGGGTTGCGGTACCCTATGCCCAGGCGCGGCTGCGGGCAAAAGAGGATTTGGCCAAAACCATGGAGAATATCTGCCGATTTGATCAAATTAGAAACCGTAAGCAGTAAGTAATGCGCAGGCGGATTATTTTTTTTGCATGTATAGGTAATACATATTACGTAATAAAAGAGTACAAAAAGAACTTGACAAATCCCGTAGAATTCGCTACTATTGCTGTAGGATGTAATACAACTATTCCTCTTACGTGAAAGGAGTCACTACTATGAAAGAATCCATCCATACCTATTTCCAGGTGGGCACCATTCAGTGGATGAGCTATCCCAATCGGGATCCCATGGAATCGCTAAAGGCAATTGCCAAGGATGACTTTTTTGATGCCATTGAGCTAAAGGGCTACGGTCCCCAGAACGAAGAGGCAAAGGCGATCCTGGATCAGAGCCATCTGAAGGTCTGCTATGGCGCACAGCCACGTCTGCTGGGTCCCAAGCTCAACCCCAACGATATCGACGAAGAAGGGCGGAAAAAGGCAGAGGCCACGCTGATCGAAGCAGTGGACGAGGCGGAGTATCTTGGCGCACGGGGGATTGCCTTCCTGGCCGGAAAATGGCAGGAGGAGACCAAGGAGCAGGCCTATGCCCAGCTGCTGAAAACAACCCGGAATGTCTGCGATTATGCGGCATCCAAGGGCATGATGGTGGAGCTGGAGGTCTTTGACTACGACATGGACAAGGCAGCGCTGATCGGTCCGGCTCCCTATGCGGCAAAATTTGCGGCAGATATGCGCACCACCCATCATAACTTTGGACTTCTGGTAGACCTGAGCCATTTCCCCACCACCTATGAGACAAGCCAGTTTGTTGTCCGGACTTTGCGCCCCTATATCACCCACTTCCATTTTGGCAATGCGGTGGTACAGCCTGGCTGCGACGGTTACGGCGATCTCCACCCCCGCTTTGGCTATCCCAACTCCGCCAACGATACGCCGGAGCTGGTGGATTATCTTCGGGTGCTGAAGGAGGAAGGCTTCTTCAATGCGGAGAATCCCTATGTGCTTTCCATGGAGGTAACGCTGCGTCCCGGCGAGGATGAGGACATTGTATTGGCCAATACCAAGCGCGTGCTGAATCGTGCCTGGGCGCTGGTATAAGGGCAAAGGAGGAAGGAAGCTATGAAAATTGTTGTATTGGACGGCTATACCGAGAATCCCGGAGATCTCAGCTGGGACGAACTGGGGAAGCTGGGGGAGCTGACAGTATATGACCGTACGCCCGTCAACGATGAAGCAGAGATTATCCGCCGCATTGGAGACGCCGAGGTGGTATTCACCAATAAAACCCCCATCAGCAAGGCGGTCATTGACGCCTGCCCGGGGATGAAATTTATCAGTATGCTGGCCACGGGCTACAACGTGGTGGATTACGTCTATGCCGGAGAAAAGGGCATTCCTGTGACCAATGTACCCTCTTACGGTACGGCGTCGGTGGCCCAGTTTGCCATTGCAATGCTGCTGGAGATTTGCCATCATGTGGCCCATCACTCCGACACGGTGCATCAGGGCAAATGGAGCAAGAGCATTGACTGGTGCTATTGGGACTATCCCCTGATTGAGCTGGACGGAAAGACCATGGGCATCATTGGCTTTGGACGCATTGGACGGCAGACCGGAACCATTGCCAAAGCCCTGGGCATGAAGGTCCTGGCCTATGACAATATGGAAACCGAGGCGGGCAAGGCCATTGGCGAGTATGTGCCTCTGGATACGCTGCTGGCGGAGTCCGATGTGATTGCACTGCATTGTCCTCTGTTCCCGGACACCCAGGGCATTATCAATCGGGATACCATTGCCAAGATGAAGGACGGCGTTATTCTGCTGAACAACTCCCGCGGACCGCTGGTGGTGGAACAGGATCTGGCCGATGCACTGAATTCCGGCAAGGTCTATGCAGCCGGACTGGACGTGGTGGGGACGGAGCCGATCAATCCCGACAATCCGCTGCTCACGGCAAAGAACTGTATCATTACGCCTCATATTTCCTGGGCACCCAAGGAAAGCCGCCAGCGCATTATGGACTGCGCGGTGGAAAATGTCAAGGCTTACATTGCCGGTGCGCCGGTAAATGTGGTCAACGGCTGAGCCGGTGCGGAGAAAGGAGGCAATTGTATGCCAATGACAGAAAGCCGGGCGGCGGAGCTGCGGGAAATGTGCCGTCAGTTCCGGGTGGATGTGCTGAAATCCATCAACCGCGCCCAGAGCGGACATTGCGGCGGCAGCCTTTCCGTGTGTGAAATTCTGACGCTGCTCTATCAGGAAAGGGCGCATCTCAATCCGCAGGACCCCAAGGATCCCACCCGGGACCGGATTGTGCTGGGAAAAGGACATGCAGCTCCCATGCTGTACCGTAATTTGGCGGAGCGAGGCTTTTTCCCAAAGTCGGACATGGATTCCCTCCGGCAGTTTGGCTGCCAGCTCCAGGGACATCCGTCCTTCCATACTCCGGGGGTTGAAATGCCATCTGGTCCCTTGGGCGTCGGACTAGGCGCAGCACAGGGAATGGCGCTGGGATTGCGGCTGGCTGGAAATTCGGCACGGGTTTATGCGGTGCTGGGAGACGGCGAAATTGACGAGGGCACCGTGTGGGAAACCGCCATGTCCTGCGCCAAGTATCAGCTTTCCAATCTGACAGCGATTCTGGACTATAACAAGGTCCAGCTGGACGGAACCAACGACGAGGTAATGCCTCTGGGCGATGTGGAAGCCAAATGGTGCGCATTCGGATGGAACGTCATTCGCTGCGATGGCCACGACATTATGGCCTTGAGCGATGCATTGGATCAGGCGGAAGCCTGCCAGGATAGGCCGACCATTCTGATTGCCGATACCGTCAAGGGTAAGGGCGTCAGCTTTATGGAAGGGAAAAGCAGCTGGCATGGCGCGGCATTGTCCGATGAAAATCTGGCCATTGCGCTGAAGGAACTGGAGGGGTGAGAGATGGCAAAAGCGATTCGTGAGATTTACGGCGAGACGCTGGCGGAGCTGGGCAATACCATGGAGAATCTGGTGGTACTGGATGCAGACGTGGCCGGCTCTACCAAATCCGCCCTGTTCAAGGCGGCACACCCGGACCGGTTCTTTGATATGGGCATTGCAGAGGCCAATATGGCAGCGACGGCGGCAGGTCTGGCGACCACAGGCTATGTGCCCTTTATCAACACCTTTGCGGTGTTTATTACGTCCGCATCCCTGCTGGCACTGCGGGGACAGATTTGTTATGGCAATCTCAATGTGAAGCTGGGGGGCGCATATGCGGGCATGTCCGATGCCAGAGACGGTGCAACCCACCATGCCCTGGAGGACCTGGCAATTTTGCGGGCTTTGCCGAATATGAAGATTCTTAGCGTGTCGGATGCGGCGGAAACCCGCTGGGCAACCCGATATGCCGCCCAGTGCAGCGGCCCCTGCTATCTTCGCCTGAGCCGGGATGTACTGCCGGATCTGTATCCCCAGGATCATGAATTTACCTTCGGAAAAGCGGAAACCCTGCGGGAGGGCAAGGATGCAACCATCATTGCCACCGGATTGATGGTACACAATGCCCTGAAGGCAGCCGAGCTGTTGGCGGCTGAGAAAATTGACGTAACCGTACTGGATATGCACACCATAAAGCCCCTGGATGCGGTGGCCGTATTGAAGGCAGCCAATCTTGGGCCGGTCATCACCGCAGAGGAGCACAGCGTCATCGGCGGACTGGGCAGCGCAGTGGCGGAAATTATGGCAGGTGCAGGCTGTAGCGGCGGACTAATCCGGGTGGGACTCCAGGATACGTTCAGCGAAACCGGAGATTATGCGTCTCTTCAGAAGAAATACGGCATTGATGCCGAAGCCGTTGCGGATGCAGTAAAAAGGAGCCTGAAAAAATGAAAGTAGCAAGATTGATGGCGCCCTTTCAGATTGAGATGCAGCAGGCACCGATTCCGGAGCCTGGTCCCAATGAAGTGGTGCTGAAAAATATGTACCTGGGTATCTGCACCTCCGATTTGCAGATTTACCACGGAAAGCATGCCTATGCCGCCATGCCGGTGACCATGGGCCATGAGGAGGCAGGTATTGTCTATAAGGTGGGCGAAAACGTAACGGATTGGAAGCCTGGGGATCGGGTGATTTTGCAGCCCCAGCTGTTTTGCGGCGAATGCTATCCCTGCAAAACCGGGCATTTCAACGTTTGTGAATCCCTGAAGGTCATTGGCGTCCATGTAGACGGCTGTGCCTGCGAGTATACCGCAGTGCCCGCCTGGAACCTCCACCGGCTGCCGGACAACGTATCGTTCCGGGAGGCGGCGCTGATCGAACCCATTGCAGTGGGCTTTGGCGTGGTGCGCAGAATTAACGAGGTGACAGATATCACCGGAAAGCGGGTCTGCGTGGTTGGCGCGGGAACCATTGGCAATCTGGTGGCCCAGGCGTGCAAGGCCATGGGAGCCGGTCCGGTGATGATTACGGATATCCTCCAGGATAAGCTGGATTTGGCGCTGAAATGCGGCATTGATTATGCGGAAAATACCAAGGAGCAGACCCTTGCCCAGGCCATTGATCGGTGCTTTGGGGCGGACAAGGCGGATATCATTGTAGACAGCGCGGCAAATCCCTTTGTATTCCAGTCCATTATGGATGCGGCCAGAAAAGCGTCGATTGTGGTGCTCAGCGGCAACTATAAGGAGCCGGTGCAGTTGGATGTGACGCAGATTCAGCGCCGGGAAATCACGGTGCTGGGGCATATGATGTATATCCGGCAGGAGTTTGAGGACGGACTTCGGCACCTGTCTCTGGGGAATCTCCATACGGATGGACTGATTACCCAGGAGTGGACTCTGGACCAGTATGCTGAGGCGTTCCGCTTTATTGATGACCATCCAGCCGACGTGGTGAAAATGATCGTCAAAATCGGAGAAGAGTAAAGACAAAGGGGCGGCAGTTATAGCTTGAACTGCTGCCCCTTTTTCGGAGGAAGTACATATGAAAACGGTTACAAAGCTCATTGAACAGGTGCCGATTCCCAGAGTGGTCCGGGTGCGCCAGAAATTCGACCGATCCTGCATTCCGGATGCTGAAATCCCAGCCGTGATGTGGCGGGAGCTGGAAAAGCTGGGCGGTCAGATTCAGCCGGGGATGCGCGTTGCCATTACCTGCGGTAGCCGGGGAATCCACTGCTATCGCCAGATGGTCAAAACCATGGTGGAGTTTGTAAAGGAGCGGGGGGCGGCGCCGTTTCTGGTGGCAGCGATGGGGTCCCATGGCGGTGCAACCTCGGAGGGACAGCGGCAGATTCTTGCGGATTATGGAATCACAGAGGAAGCCATGGGCTGTCCGGTGAAATGCGATATGGATACGGTAGAAATCGGGAAGTCCATCCTCCGGGGGCAAAGCGTCCGAATCGACAAAAATGCAGCAGAAGCGGATGGCATTCTGCTGCTGAACCGGGTAAAGCCCCATACCTCCTTTCGGGGGAGATATGAAAGCGGCCTGATGAAGATGATGGCAATCGGACTGGGAAAACAGCACGGCGCCAGGGATATCCACGGGCAAAGTCCGGCGATTATGCACGAGCTGGTGGAGGAATACGGAAAAACCATCCTGAAAAACTGCCCGGTGCTGGGCGGTGTTGCAGTGATTGAAAATGCCTATGATGACACCTGGAGCATTACGGGGCTGACCGCTGAGGAAATCATCACCGAGGAGCCGAAGCTCAGGGATGCCTCCTATGGCACCATCGCTCGGCTGCTGTTTGACCGGTGCGATGTGCTGGTAGTGGACAAAATTGGAAAGAACATCAGCGGAGACGGCATGGATCCCAACGTCACCGGACGATTCTGCACCCAATATGCTTCCGGCGGCATTCAGGCGGAGAAGGTGGTGGTGCTGGACCTGACCGATGAAACCCATGGCAATGCCCAGGGCGTTGGACTGGCGGACGTTACCACCCGGCGATTGTTTGATAAGATGCAGTTTGAAATGACCTATCCCACCGGGGTCACCAATACCTTTTTACATCTGATGAAGATTCCCATGGTCATGGACAATGACCGGGAGGCCTTGCAGCTGGCCCTGTGCTGCTGCCCGGAGGCGGAGGATCAGGCCAACAAGAAGCTGATTCGCATCCCGGATACAGCGCATCTGGAATACCTGGAGATTTCAGAGGGGATGTTGCCTCTGGCAAAGCAAAATCCCAATTTGGAGATTCTGTCGGAGCCGTATGCATTGCCCTTTGATGGGGCAGGCAATCTGTTCTGAGCGGATAGGCCTCAGCGGTATGCGTCCTTCATCACAGTGTTCCGTAGATATTGGAAGAAAGTGTCGTATTCCGACTGGGTGAGGGGATTGGGATAGCTCATAATCACCAGATTGTGCCCATGGTTTCCACGGTGATAGGGCGGATGAACATGGGGGTAGGGATTTTCCACAAAGCCGCAGCGGGTATAAAAGCCCTTCCTGCGAATAGAGATTTCGTCTGTCGGCGGATCAATTTCCAGGAGCATTGGCTGGTCGTGGAGCAGTTCGAGTGCCCTTTGCCCATAATGCCGGTTCCGCATTTCAGGAAGAATACAAAAATGCTCAATGTAACGGAATCCAGCCACCTCCCAGGATAGAATTTCTCCCACAAAGGTGTCGCCGTCATAGATGGCATCGAAGTGATAGGCATCGTTCCGGAGAATCTCGGCTTGGGAGGAGGCTTCCCGCTGCTCATGAGGCGGAAAGCTGATCTTGTACAGAGCCATGGCCTGGGGATAAATGGGGTGAGTTTCTGTGGTAATACGCTGTAAGTGCACGATTTAGCAGCCTCTTTCCTAGAATGTTAGAGTAGATCAATCCAATATCGCTTGACGAAAACCTGCTCATCCGGGTCATACAGCTTGTTTTCCAGAATGCCGCCGTTTTTCAGAATGACTTTTTCGGAGGCGTAGTTATCCTCGTCACATACGCAGAGAATGCGGGAAAAACCAAATTCTCTGGAGAGCACCAGTCCATGCTCCAGCATTTTGGTTGCCCAGCCCAGATTCCGCTTGGAGGGACGGACGGCGTATCCAATGTGACCGCCGAAGTTCAGAAGAAAATCTGTCAGCTCGAATTTCAGACTGAATACGCCAATCAAGGTATCGCCATCGTAGCAGAGATAAAAATTCTCTCGTACATAGCCCTCCGGAAGGTTCTGACCGGTGTGGCGATTTTGCATACCGGTCAGCCAGCGGTCATAATCCTGCCAGCCGCCAATGCCAATGCATTCACCGCCGCTCTGCTCGAATTCCCGGTAAAATGCCTGCACATCGTCTTGATTGGCAGCTTCGGGCAGCATAAAGTTTAACATGGTAAAATCACCTGCTGTAAAAATTTTAGATCCAAGGAATCTTTGAATTTTCTGCGTCATTTTCTCCTGATTATATCGAATTCCATGTTATTCTGCAACCCTTTCACGCATAGAGACAGAAAAAAGCGCCAGCCGATAAAGCTGGCGTTTTATGGTGCTGTATTGGGAATTCCCGGATCGGGTACGACGCGCTGCATCAGAGCGACAAGATGTGCAATAGAGTCTGTGCAGCCGCCCTTGAGCCATTGTGTAATGATGGCCATAAAGCCATGGAGATAGAACGCCATCAGATAGGGACGGTCCGATTCCGGTACGCCATAGCGATTAAGAATCGGGGTAATAACGTGGCGCAGTAACTCGGCATAGCTGTTGTCCAGCCCCAGGGTAACGGCGTGCTCCAGTCCGGTACGAAATAGTCGCTGATTGGCTTTGATGTAGCTGAGATAGGGCGTCAGGTATTCCGGTGTGATGAGATATAGCTCCTGGAGCGGGCAGTCCGGAAGCTTTGCCAGAAATGTGCCGGAATCATGCTGCATATAGGAAAGAAACCGCTCGTTCATATACTGGGTACACTCAGAGAGCAGATCGCTCATGGTTTCGTAGTGAAGATAGAAGGTAGAGCGGTTGACCCCGGCGGCAGCGCAGATTTCCTTTACGGTAATGTAGGAAAAATCCTTTTTCTCCAGCAGGGAAAGCAAGGCTTCGTCCATTTTTACGGCGGTATTGAAGTATTTACTTTCGGATTTGCTCAATAGGGGCCACCTCCTTTTTTGCTCTTCGGAGCATGTAGACGGCAAGAACCAAGACCGTGATGTAGACAAAGCCGCCGGTTATGGTGTTCATCATTCTGCGGAAGCGTTCGTCGGATGCAGAGAACTGGGCGATCATGGCTGTCTGCAAGCCGAGAATGGACATCATGGCGGAGATGAAGTTCAGCACCTTTGCAGCGGAAAGAATAGGGCTGCCAACCTGCCGGAATTTCACAAGGTTGAGGATGGAAATGGTGATGGAATAGAACGTATAAAGGGCGGAAAGGTAGAGAATGGACCCTGGGTAAGAATAGCCGGAGTTCGTTACAATCATCAGCAGAATCATGCCGCCCATGGGGATGTTGAGCAGGAAGAGCAGCCGGGCGGTTTGGCGATAGCAGCGGATTTCCTGATTGCGGCTGCGGTGGCGGAAGCAGAAAACCAAATAGGCCCGAAGTCCGCCCAAGACCAGGTAGTAAATTGCGATGGAGAGAAACCACCAGGATGCATAACGAATTCCCGCAGCAATTCGGAATATCACATAGAGAAAATTCATCACCATTCCCTGGTAGACGTTGACTCTGCCTCGAAAGGCCAGACTGTGGAGATACTGCTTCCCAAAGGTTGAATCGGCAATTCGCCGGAGAAGTGGATTGGAGCTGCGTACAGCGCGGATTGCGGAAACGGCCCTGGGAACGGCTACAATCCAAATGGTCAGGGAATAGGCTGACATGGCATAGACCAGGGATACCGCCAGGCCAGGCGCGAGACGTGCTTCAAAGACAAAAATCAGCGCGGAGAAGGATAGAAGCGGGACAAGCAGCAGCACCCAAAGCGGCGGGTGCAGCAGCTTGTCGCATATCAGCCGAATCGACATTGCGGCTTACTTCTCGCTGATCTGCCGGGCCAGCTCCATAATCTCAAAGGCATATTTCTGCTTGCCCTTTTGAAGCATTTTTTTGTAGACGGGATAGTTTACGCCCATACCGATCATACCCAGTACGCCGATGACGATGCCCAGGACAAAGGAGCCGGTGGTTCCGGTTCCGATCTGACCCATGGCAAGGCACATACCAACACCGAAAATCAAAGCGGTGAGGATACCGAAGGAATAGGTGAAAACGGTTGCGGGGAGCTTGGCTCTGGCGTCCAGCTTCCGAAGGGCTACTACCTTTGAGGTGTCCTTGGGCGCATATTCGTTTGCAAGCTGTTCTGCGTAAATCTTATCTGTGTTCATGACATTGACCTCCTTGATTGATTGACTCTATGATACCAAGGGAGGCTTGAAAACAGAACGACATGAAACGGGAAAAGTGTTGGATTCAGCAAAAAACACATTTTGATTATATCGGATTCCGTTCCCGGCTGCAACCCCGTTTCAAAGCAAAAATATGGGGATGCTGCACAAGGCAGCATCCCCATGGCTGATACGG
>CAVEIY010000015.1:14205-23917 GCA_963615825.1 Flexilinea sp. | reverse complement strand
GACCAGACCCATGCCCCCAACCTGTCCGGCATTGAAAACGGCAAGGGCGAGTCCTGGGATATGTGGAAAGCCATTGCTGCCCAGGCAACCCACGGAGAATTTGGCAATCCGGAGGCATTTTGTAGCGACATTGACGCCACCAACTGGATGAGCGCCACCGTGGCCACCTCGAACGAAGAGATCATCCGGCACATTATGAACATTTGCCAGCGCGATCCCCGTACCGGCAAGGTCACCACCGGCGGCATCGTCACCGTAAAGGACAGCACCGACAACTGGTATCTGTCCTGGACCATCAACCGTCAGCCGCAGTTCAAGTCTCAGGATAAAAACATGGTGCTGATTTGGCTGTACTCCCTGAATACAAACAAGGAAGGCAATTATGTTAAAAAGGCTATGCGGGACTGCACCGGCGAAGAGGTCTGCCAGGAGTGGCTGTATCACATCGGCGTACCCGAGAACGAAATTGCGGACCTTGCCAAGAACGCCTGCAACACCACCACCTGCTTCATGCCCTATATCAACGCCTTTTTCCAGCCCCGGAAGGAATCGGATCGTCCCAAGGTCGTGCCGGAGGGTGCTGTGAACTTTGCCTTCATCGGTCAGTTTGCCGAGACACCCCGGGATACCATTTTCACCACCGAGTATTCCATGCGGACCGGTATGGAGTCGGTTTATACCCTGCTGGACATTGACCGCGGCGTTCCCGAAGTCTGGGGCAGTAAGTATGACGTAAGAGAAATTCTCAGAGCCTGCTACTATGCCATCGACAAAAAGCCCCTGTCGGAAGCACCCCTGTCCTTTGCCGAGCGGGAGGTCCTGAAAATCGCCCTGAAGAAAATTCGCGGCACGGATCTGGAGCTGCTGCTGAAGGAAAGCGGTCTGATTCAGTAATCAAATAGCATAAAAGGGGAGGTACGCCAGCAGGCAGTACCTCTCCTTTTTGTTTTATGCAGTTACTTGGGATTTTGAACCACGCACTTGCTGCGCCAGGGACCAAACCGATAGCGCAGGGCCGCCAGCACCAGGCTATAAATCCAGCTGACCAGATTGCCCCACCAAATGGCCGCCATGCCCACCGGAGTCAGATAGGCCACCAGGTAGACAAACACCACCTTAATCACCAGACCCGAGAAGGTGTTAAACGCCGTAAACACCACATCGCCGGAGCCTTGGAGCACGCCGTTGATGGAGAAATAGATGCAGAATACCACAAAGGCCAGCGCAACAAACCGCAGATAGGTCACTGCCACATCGCCGGAATCCCCGGTTACGCCAAAAATCCGAACCAGCTGGGGTGCAAAGGGATAGATAATTCCGATCACCGCAGCCACCACCACCAGGCTCATCAGCACCGTCTCCTTCACCGCCTTGGAGATACGTGACAGCTTGCCGCCGCCCAGGTTCTGCCCGGTGAAGGTTGCCATGCCCATAAAGAAGCCCTGAACGGGAATCAGAATAAAGCTTTCAATTCTGGTTGCAGCCGTATAGCCTGCGGTGATGTCAAAGTGGTTGATAACACGCTGAATTGCCATATGGCCCATGGAGATCACGCACTGCTGCAGGGTCGAGGGAATGCCCATTTTCAAAATCAGCATGCCCTTATCCCGGTCAAACCGCAGCTCTCCCTTGGCAAACCGCAGCGCGGAATACCGGTGGAACAGATAAACCACGCTGACCACTGCCGAGAGAATCTGAGAGATCACCGTTGCAACGGCCACGCCCATGACGCCCCAGCCCAACGCAATAACTGCCAGCATATCCAATAGAATATTGCATACGGACGCCACCATCAGGAAATACAGGGTCGCACGGCTGTCGCCCATAGACCGAAGGATTGCCGCCACAATGTTATAGATAAACTGCGCCAGCAATCCAATGGCATAAATCCGGAAATAAATCTCCGCCTGGGGCAGAAGATAATCCTGCACGCCCAACACCACGTCCAGCAGCCATCCTGCCAATACGCTGCCCAGAATCGACAGCACCACACCCATGCCAAACAGCAGGATCAGCGAGCTTGCCACAGCCTTTTTCATCTCGTCCATGCGTCCCGCACCGTAGAACTGAGAAATCACCACCGCTGCGCCATTGGACATGCCCAACGCAATGGCGGTAAACAGCATGGTCAGGGGCGCGCAGGTTCCCACTGCCGCCAGGGCAGTTTCTCCCACAAAGTTTCCCACCACAATGCCGTCTACGGTATTGTAGAGCTGCTGGAGCAGGTTTCCTGCCATCAGCGGCAACGTAAACAGCAGAATCAGCTTCCACTCGCTGCCCTCCAGCATGGTTTTGCTTTGCTTCATATGTATTTCGTTTCCTTTCTTTTCCCGTTTCATTTCCAAACAAATCTTCCTTCTTCAGTATAACATTCGCATTCTAAATAATCAACGGATTTTCTTCTTGCTATTGTGTGGAATTTTATCGTATAATAATTTGTATACAGATTAACTTAGGAGGATACCACCATGCAAGAGATTGTTTACACCGCCAACGCCGGTCAGACCTATATGCCCTTTCAGGATAACATTCTGGTAAAGCCCTTGCCCTTTACCCCGCTGTCCCGTCCCGAGCCGGAGATTCTTGCCCTGGAGCTGAATCCCATGGCTGTGGAAAAGAAGTGGGTCATTAAGGATCAGTGCCAGCATTTTCTCCCAGGCGTTACCCCCGAAATGCTGGATTGGTTCTGGGCCAATATGGAAAAGGGCTATTATCTCTGGGCGCCCGGCTCCCACAAGCGTTTTAACTGGGTCAAAGCTCCCTGGCAGTACGGGTTCCTGCACTCTGCCCATATGATCTCCGAAACCACCGGAGAGGATCGTCCGGTATTCGGCGGCAGCGGGGTACAGATCAATCGTCTGGGGCTTGACTATTTCCCCTTTACCGCAGCTCTGGAACACGTGATTGTCGAGGGCGTATTCAATGACCTGGGTGAGTTTGTGGATATGACCGTTCATATGTGGGACGCCTGCCCCGGCGGCTCCCGGCACATCACCGCTTCCGTTGCCAGCACCACCATCCACGAGCCGCCCCACTTCATCAAGGAAATGCTGGCGGAGAACCCAGAGGCCCTGGAGCAGTGTTCCGCACCCTCGGATCACGCGGAATATGAAGCCAGCCGCTGGCCTCAGTTCCTGCCCCAGCTCTATCAGCTGTGGCTGGGCCATCCTGATCCCTCCCAGAACGTTCCCTGCAATCTGGAAGTCGTGCAGACCGGTGCATATACCTGGGCTTACACCCATGAAAACGGCCCGATTACACTAAAGTAACCTCGCATCTTGATTTTCGCAAAACGCCGTGCTAGAATTGCCCTGTAACAAAAAACAGAGGTGATTTTTGTGGAAAATACATACAAATCCAGCCTTCCGATTCAGATTTTAAAGCTGATTGCAACCTTTGTGCTTGCATGGCTCTTGATCCTTTTTATCTTTGCCGCCGCGCTGCCCGGAGACGACGCAATTCCGGACCGCTATAACCTGCCCATGGTGCTGCTGGCAATCGTTCTTTCCTTTGCCGTCAACATCATTCTGGATTTCAACGCCATCAGTCGGCTCAAGGGCGAAATTCAGAAGTCCAAGGCTGATATCGACGCAGTCAATGAAACCTGCGCCAGCCTGATTGACAAGGCCGAGCGGGTGGCCGACAAGTACCGCGGTACAGAAGCCCAGGTATATGAGCAGTTTGCCGATGCCCGTAAGGGCGGTCAGCGCATTCGTTCCGGCAAGGATTTCAAGGCCGTGATGGAGGCATATCCCGAGCTGAAGGCAAATGAGCATACCAAGCGTCTGCTGGATCAGATTCAGACCACAGAGCAGGCTCGTCTCACCGCCCGGACCAATTATTCCACCGCTGTGGCAAAATACAACGCAAAGATCCACTCCTTCCCGGTGGTCATGCTTCGCCGGGCCTGCAAGTGGGAGGATGTTGCCATCGAGGCAGCCATTCCCAAGGAGCAGCTGGTAACAGACGAGGAGCTTGGGATTTAAATCAAAGCATTTCTATACCGCAGACCATGTCCATCATGGTCTGCGGTTTTTTGTCTGGAAATTGACGGCATGAGTTTGGTTTCTGTCGGTGGCGCACTCCGGGATTGGTTGTTATAATCTAGGTGTGAAGATACGCCATTTTAGATTGCAGGAGGAATTCATATGGACACCAGAGTATATGGATCAGGCTTTGAACAATATACCCCCCAGGAGCAGCAGCGGATTGCCCTGGGCAGAACCGTTGCTGAGGAGGGCATGGTGCTTCTGGAAAATCGCGGCGCGCTTCCCCTTGCCCCGGGCAGCCGAGTGGCATTGCTGGGCGTTGGACAGCTGGGATTTTTGCATGGTGGCTCCGGTTCCGGCGGCACCTTTGCAGATTATGTGGTAAAGCTGCCGGAAGCCATGGTCAATGCCGGTGCCCAGGTGGATCAGCCTCTGCTTTCCTGCTATACCGAATACTGCACCGCGCAGCAGAAAGAGCTGGAAAAGGTGCCGCCCTTTCTGCGTCGGGGTACCATTCCGGAAATGCCCATTTCCAGAGCCACGCTGCAGGCTGCCGCAGCTCGCACCGATGCCGCCATTTTTACCATCTCCCGGTTGGCCGGTGAGGGACGGGACCGGAAGCTGGAGCCTGGCGACTATTTTCTCTCCCCCGAAGAACATGCGCTGATGGCCGAGGCGCGGGCCGCCTTCGACACACTGATTGTAGTGCTGAACATCTGCGGTGTGATCGACATGGAGTGGGTGGACCAGTACCATCCCGACGGCGTTTTAGTCGCCTGGATTCCCGGGCAGGAGGGCGCTTCGGCTGCGGCCGATATTCTGATGGGCAATGTCACCCCCTCCGGCCATTTGTCCGACACCATCGCCCACCGCTGGCAGGACATTCCCTCCTCCGAAAACTTTGGCGCATGGGCCGACGGCTTTGAATGCTACACCGGAGACGAGAACCAGATTCCCTATTGGGGCGGTGTCGGCAATCATGAGGCTGTTCCCGTGGGAAAAACCGTGGTTCGTCCGATTGGAAATCGCAGATATACCGAGTATCAGGAGGGACTGTATGTCGGTTATCGGTACTTTACCTCCTTCGGCGTGCCGGTGCGCTATCCCTTTGGCTACGGACTCAGCTATACCACCTTCTCCCGTCAGGTGTCCGATGCTTCCGTCACCGCAGACGGCGTGTCCTTCACCGTAACCGTCGCCAACACAGGCAACTTCTCCGGCAAGGACGTGGTGCAGATTTATCTTCACGGTGCCGAGGGAGCGCTGGAACGTCCGGATCGGGAGCTGATTGCATTCCAAAAGACAAAGCTGCTGGCGCCGGGCGAGACGCAAGTCCTTTCCTTCTCTGTTCCCTTCCGCGCCATGGCCATTTATGACGAAGCCCGTGCCGCCTGGATTTTGCAGGACGGCGAAAACGTGCTCTATCTGGGAGAAAATGCGCTGGACCTTGCCGCATTCTTTACCTTCGACACCAGGGAAACCATTCTGGAGCAGGTGAGCAATCAGGCGGAGCCTCATCACACCCGTCCGCTGCGTCAGCTGTCCAAGCGGGATCCCCAGGGCACCCGGCCCATTGCGCCGCCCATTCGCGCCGATTCCGCCGAGCAGCACGGCAGCCAGAAAACCCCGGATTTTGTCTCCCCAATCATGCCCACCGAATCCACCCCCTATCAGCTGCTGGACGTCAAGGAGGGGCGCTGCACCATGGCAGAGTTTCTTGCCCAGGCAGAGGATTTTGAGCTGGTGGTTCTGCTGGTTGGTGCAAATCTGACCCAAATCAGCGCCGTTGAAACGCAGGATAAGGATGCGCTGTCTCAGCTCCGTCCCGAGGATATGGTAAAAATGACCCAGCTTGGCCCGCTGTCGGAGTGCATTCCCGGTATGAGCGGCTATACCGCCACGATTTCCCGAATGGGCATTCCCACCATCACCATGTCCGACGGTCCCGCTGGCATCCCCGGCGGAAAAGCCCATCAGCTGGCATTCCCCACCGCTACCATCACCGCCTGCACCTTCTCCCAGGAGTTGGCGGAACAGCTGGGTGATGCCCTTGGCGGAGAAGCCCAGGAGCGCAAGGTAGACGTATGGCTGGCCCCCTCCATGAACATCCACCGGAATCCGCTGGCTGGCCGGAACTATGAATATTACTCCGAGGACCCGCTCCTCACCGGTAAAATTGCCGCCGCTGTGGTGCGCGGCGCACAGAAGCACCCGGTTTCCACCTGCATCAAGCACTTTGCCGCCAACAACCAGGAAACCAGCCGCTGGGACAAGGACGATTCCGTTATGACCGAGCGTACCCTGCGGGAAATCTATCTCCGTGGCTTTGAAATCGCCGTAAAGGAAGGAAATCCCCACAGCCTTATGACCTCCTACAACCCCCTGAACGGCAAGCAAACCGCCGCCCATAAGGAGCTGCTGCAAAACATTCTCCGGAAGGAGTGGGGCTTTGACGGCTTTGTGGTCACTGACTGGGAGGGCGATACCGGCCTGGCAGTGGAATGCCTCCAGGCAGGCAACGACCTGCTGATGCCCGGCTTCCCCGGCATGATTGCATGGCTGTATCAGAAGGTTCAGGATGGCACCCTTCAAAGAGGAACCCTGGAGGACTGTGCAGGTCGGCTTTTGAACGTGGTAATGCATTCCGCAGCAATGGATCGGTATCTTGCACGATAAAGGAGGAACTATCATGGCAATTCACTATATTGTAAATCCAGGCGGCCCTACCCTTGGGTTGGATTCCGACTCGGGGCTTGGCACCATTGCCCAGGACGGCCTGACGTTTAAGGATTTTGACCGCAGCGGTCAGCTTGCCCCCTATAAGGACTGGCGAAATTCTCCCGAAGTCCGGGCAGAGGACCTTGCCGCCCGACTGCCGCTGAAGAATATCTTCGGTCTGATGATGTATTCCGGCCACCAGGGGGTACCAGGCCGCCCCGGCCCCTTCTCTGCCTGCACCTATGACGGCGTTCCCTGCGGCGAGGCAACGGTCGCGCCCTATGCCCTCAGCGATCAGCAAAAAGAATGGATTCAGGCACAGCACCACCGGCATTTTCTGCTGGCCGACATTGAAAATACCGCCGATACGGTAAAATGGGTCAACGCCGTCCAGTCGCTTTGTGAGGCGCAGCCCTATTCCATTCCCATGAACATTGCCTCCGATCCCCGGCATGGCATGGACAATTCCGCAGAATACAACATGGGCAGCGGCAAGGTGGTGTCCCAGTGGCCAGAGCAGATTGGACTTGCCGCCACCTTTGACCCGGATCTGGTGGAGCAATATGGCCGCGTGGTAGCAGAGGAATACCGGGCGCTGGGTATGACCACGGCGCTGGGGCCGCAGATTGATCTGGCCACGGAACCGCGCTGGAGCCGAATGGGCGGCACCTTTGGCCCCAGTCCGAAGCTCTCTGCCGCCATGGCCAAGGCCGTGTGCCAGGGCTATCAGACCACCCCAGGCGCTAAGGACGGCTGGGGTAATCAAAGCATCAACGCCATGCCCAAGCATTGGCCCAGCGGAGGACCGGAAGAAGGCGGCCGCGACGCCCATTTTGCCTACGGAAAATACACCGTCTATCCCGGCAACAACTTTTTCGGTCAAATGGAGCCGTTCCTAAAGGGTGCATTCTGCCTGGAGGGCGGTACGGGCTGCGCCAGCGCAGTCATGCCCTACTACACCATCTCCTGGCAGCAGGACATTTACGGCACCAATCGGGGCAACTCCTACAGCAAATACATCATCGGTGATTTGCTCCGGGAAAAATACGGCTTTGACGGCGTGGTCTGCACCGACTGGGGCATTACCATGGACCCCAATCCCCATGTTTATGACTTTGCCCACACCTGCTGGGGCGCAGAGGATATGGAGATGGTAGACCGCTTTGTCACCATTCTGGAGGCAGGAGTCGATCAGTTTGGCGACGTCTGGGATCAGTCTGTGATTGCCGCAGCCTATGAAAAGCTGGTGGCAAAGTACGGCGCCGAAGCTGCCGAAGCCCGCATCCGCCGCTCCGGCAAGCGGCTGCTGAAAAACATGTTCCAGGTAGGGCTGTTTGAAAATCCCTATGTGGACGAAGCCCGCTCCGTCGCCTTTGTGGGAAATTCCGAGCTTGCCGAGCAGGGACGAAACGCCCAGCGAAAGAGCACCATTCTCCTGAAAAACCAGAATTACGCACTGCCGCGTGCCAAAGGCCAGAAGGTCTATATTCCACCGCTGTACAGTCCCGCAGGCCGGGATTGGTTTGGCAATCCCACGGAGGAGGCATGGTTTGATCCGCTGGAGCGGTCCCAGGTGGCGCAGTATTATACGCCGGTTGACACCCCGGAGGAAGCAGACTTTGCGCTGGTATGCCTTCGTGCGCCGCAAACGGGCAGCGGCTATGATCCCGCAGATCTCTGCACAGGCGGCAACGGTTATATGCCCATCAGCCTGCAATACGGCCCCTATACGGCCGATACTGCTCGGGAAACCAGCATTGCCGGCGGCGACCCCAGAGAGGACGGCGCCAACCGCAGCTATCGTGGCAAAACCGTCACCGCATCGAACCTGCAAGACCTGAAAACCCTGGAGGATACGCGCCGCCGCATGGGGAAAAAGCCCGTCATTACGGTGCTCCAATTCCGGAATCCTGTGGTACCGGGCGAATTTGAGCCGCTGTCCGATGCGATTCTTGGGCACAGCGGCATCAGCGGTCAGGTTCTGCTGGAAGCCGTATCCGGTGCCTTTGACTTCACCGGAAGGCTCCCCATGCAGATGCCGAAAAACATGGAGACGGTAGAGGCCCACTGCGAGGATCTGCCCTTTGACCTTGCCTGCTATACCGACGCCCAGGGGCATGTCTGGGATTTTGGCTACGGTCTTTCGCTCCATGGCGTTTTGGATTCCGCTGTTTCCGACATCTATCGTTAAACGAAGCGCAACTCCGCACAAATTGACAGCATTTCCGTAAAAACCGAGGCATCCGCAATGGGTGCCTCAGTTTTCTCTTTCCGGGATGAAATATTTCTGCTATAATCATGTTTGCCGAAATCAACCGTAACGCAGTTGATTTCTGCGGCTGCTGCCGCAGGATCTTGTCAAATGAACGTTTTTCGTTCTTTGACAGAATTTAAGCATTATTGCATCGCGCTTGGAGAGGGGCTGGATGGAACCATGCAAGGTCAATCGCAGGATTTTAGGTCAATGCTGGAAACCGCACGCTGCGCCCAGCGGGATCTGTTTTTTGTGAATCTGCTGTCCGGGGGCGTATATGAAACGGAAGCAGAAGCTCTTGCCGCAGCGGACGAGGTAGACGTGCAGTTTCCCCATGGGCTTTTTCTGGTGCTCATTGCCAAGAAGGAGAGCTGGGGCGCGCTGTACGATTCCGGAGAGGCGGATCTGCGGGAGTATCACTTTATCCTGCGCAACACTTTGGAAAACGGCTTTCCCAGCCTTACCCAGGCGGCAAACGTACTGGGGGAAATGACCGCCATTTTAAATCTGCCGCAGCTGCCCGAAACGGGGCTAAGAGGGATCGTTCAGGATGCAAACCACATTTTAGAGGTATTGGAGACTGAGTACGATATTTCCGCTACCATTGCCGTTTCCCGGGTTTACCATAATCTTATGGAGCTTTCCGGCGGCTATCAGGATGCCCGGCATGTACTGGAATATCAGCAGCTTATGGGCGAGGATGCACCGGTCACCGCCTATCAGCAGCTAACCCATCCCTATCTGACGCCGC
>CAVEIY010000015.1:4537-14195 GCA_963615825.1 Flexilinea sp. | reverse complement strand
CGAAATCCTATTTCAGCACAGAGCAAAAGCTATTCCGCTGCATGCAAAGCAGGGACTTTCCCCAGCTGCAAATGGTACTCCATGAGCTGATCGACAATGAATTCGGCCTTTCCAAGCCGACGGTAGATACCTTCCGATTCCGGATTTACGGTGTGGTCAATTTACTGCTGAACCTGATGAACGATCTGCGCAATGTGGTGGGCAACGAAATCATCGACACCTTGGATGTTGGCCCGCGATTGACCGCCGCCGTTACCGTGGCCGATATCGTCAGCGAAATGGACGCCATTCTGGACGAGCTAATTCGGCAGACCAACGAATCTGTCCCCGCTGCCCCCGGCTGGACCGCACAGGTTCGGCAATATATCCGGGCGCACTATCAGGATCCGGATACCACCGTTGCATCCGTGGCCGATCATTTCCAGCTAACGCCTACCTATTGCTCCAAGGTCTATCGGGAGGTTTACGGCGTTCGGCTGCTGGAGGAAATTCAGCGGCTTCGGCTGGACGAGGCCAAGCGGCTGCTCCAGGGCAAAGACAGCATCCGTACCATTGCAGAAAAATCCGGATTTCCCAGTCCCCTTACCATGTCCCGCGCCTTTAAACGCTATGAGGCTGCCCTTCCCAGCAGCTTCCGAAGCGCTGAACACTAAAAACCAGCACAGTCGGAATTTTTGTTCCGCTGTGCTGGTTTTTTGGAATCCATCAGAGCATCTTTGCCGCGCTCCAACCGGCGGAAACCGCCTTATGCACGTCGCCTGACCGGTTGCAGTCCCCCAGGAACCGCACCAGCGGCGCCGTACCGTAAAAGGCCATGACGTCCTGGTGACGGGGCGCCGTTCCCGTTGCACATACCACCAATGGGGCCTTCTGGCGGCGCGTTGTTCCGTCCTTTGCCACATAGGTGACGCCATCCGAATCAATGCTGAGATAGGACTTTACCTCCGTCTCATAGGAAAATCCCGGCTGACTCCGGTAAGCGTCCTCCAGCATGGAAATATAGTGGGCATGGGGCGCATCACTTGCCAGCATGCGCTGACGGGACAGCAGCGTAACCTGCTTGCCGTTTCGCGCCAGATACAGGCCGGTTTCCACTGCCGTTTCGCTGCCGCCCATGATGACAATCTGCTCCGGAAGCGCATCGGTATGTCCAAACACCTCCATGGGAACCTTTACGTTCTCCCCATCGGCACCGGGCAGCTTCGGACGGCGGAATACCGGTCCAATGGCAACGAACACCGCGTCGGCCTCCATCTCTTCTACCAGCTGTGGGGTAGCCGTCGTATTCAGCATCACGCGTACGCCGGACTGATCCAGCTGCCGGATCAGATAGTTCTTATAATTCTCCAGAGGCCACTTAAAATCGGCATAATCGGCATGCAGCAGCTGACCGCCCAATTTTCCCGCCTGCTCAATCAGTGTAACCGAATGTCCACACTTGGCTGCGGTAATGGCAGAAACCATGCCCGCCGGTCCGCCGCCAACCACCACCAGCTTTTTCGGTGTTGTCTCTGTGGGGAACAGTCGCTCCAGCTTATCCTCCAGCCCAATTTCCGGATTCACTGAGCAGTAGGACCGGAATTTATCCGTGTCATTGGGTACATGGCACTTATTGCAGCGGATACAGGGCCGCACATCCTCGCCCCGTCCGGCATAGAGCTTTTCGCCATACTGGCTGTCGCAGATAAATGCCCGCGCCATGCTCAGCACATCCGCCTGCCCCGTTTTGATGATCTTCTCGCACAGAGCAGGATCCTGGAGTCCAGCGGAAACACCAATCAGCAGCTTTCCACCCCGGCGCTTGACATCTGCCTTTACCGCGGCCGCAGCTGCCAGATTGGGGCAGGGATTTTCCCGGGTCGAGGTCAGGCCAATGGGATGCTGGGGGTCCTGTTCTCCCTGACGGATGGTCAAAAGGTCGATTTTTCCCTCTGCCAGCCTGGAAAGCGCAATGGTATCCTGCACCGTAATGCCGCCCGCTTCCTCTCCGCTGACCAGGCATTCCAGCGGGAAATCCCGTCCAAGGGTCTGCTTCAGCGCGTCGAAAATCTCCAGCAGCAGTCTGGCACGGTTCTCCACCGATCCGCCGTATTCGTCGGTACGATGGTTGCACAGCGGAGACAGCAGCTGGCTCACCGGGCCATTCCGATAGGCATTGTGCAGGGAGAACATCTCAAAGCCCAGCTTCCGAAGCAGCTGCGCTTCCTCTACCACGGAGTCAATGTGCATCTGCATATCCCGCTTGGTCAGCTCATCGCAAACGGGCTTGGAGCCTGGGCCGCCCTCGCCAGGCTTCGGCTCAAACGGCTCGTCCATATGGGGCCGAAGCTGCTGGCCCATGGGGCTGGTCATGGCAACAGAACCATAGAGCCGGATGGCGTCGATCATCTGACAGATGTAATTATGGGTGGACGGATCGCCAATGTCCAGCGTAGAAAAATGCGCCGGGGTCATGTCCACCAGCTTCAGGTCCGGCTTCATGGGCCGGGGATGCTCCAGATGATTGATATGGATTACTGCGGCGCCGTTTTTCGCCCGGTTTGCCATCAGTGTAATCCATTTTTCCGTGGGAAACGTCTCGGTTCCCTGAATAAAGTGAGGGGTCGCTGCCGAAGAGAGCAGCCGGTTTTTCATCAGCACATTGCCCACCTGCAATGGGGAAAGCATGGCGCTGTAACGGTTTTTCATGGGACTCAACTCCTAACAATGGGGGTAGGAGGCTCCGGAATTGGGAGCCTCCCGGGGGTTAGCGGGCCAGATAGCGGTTTAGTGCAGCCTGATAGATTTCCACACACCGCTGGGCGTTCATGGCCTCCATATCGGAGACAAAGGCAGGCCACTGATCCATCGGCTCGTCGCCAATGATAAACTGAATGAGCTTTTCGGAAATCATGGTGGACAGGTCCGAATAGATGGAGCTAAGCTCGTTGTTCTCGTCCTCTGTCATGGTGATCTCCGGCAGCACATAGGCATCGTCAATATTGCTGGACCAGATCTCCTGGGCCGCAAGCTGATCTTCGCTGTAGAGGCCAAAGGAGGCGCGGGTATCCACTACGGTGGGAACCATCACCATGGTATAAAGCAGCTGGCAGGTCTTAAAGGTATCGCCGTCGGGATTGGCGGTCATCAGCTCCGTATACTGGGGGGTGCCGTTCTCGTCCAGGGTGTAGCTCTCTCCCTCGATGCCATAGTTCGCCAGACGCACACCCTCGTCGGTAAACCAGTAGTTGACCCACTCCATCACAATCTCGGGATTCTCGCAGGTTGCTGCCACGGAATAGCTGGTCAGGCCCGTGCGGTCAGAGTCAAAGTGGGTGATATCTCCCTCCTTCTGCACCGGGTCGGTAATTGCGACGCAGCGGAAGCCCGCATCATTGGCGCTGTCGTTGTAGGACTGCATCTGGCTGACGTCGCCAAACCAAATGCCGGTCTGTCCGGAGGTAACATAGCCTGCCAGGTCCGGTCCATTGGTATCCGCCTCACAGCTGACAAAATCCCGGCTAATCAGCCCCTCCGAATACCACTGATTCAGCAGCTCGATGTAATCCCGGAAGCCATCCTCCAGGAGGGAAAACTTCACCGTTCCATCCACCTGATAGAAGGGATCCGTCACTCTGCCCCGGGCGTTGGCCGTATAGCTCAGCACGCCAAAGCCCGACGCAAAATAATTATTCTGGGCAGAGACGGTGTTGGGCAGCAGGAACGTATAGTCCGGATCATAGGCATTTTTAAAAGCCGTGAGCACCTGGTGCCAATCGTCATAGGTCACTGGCGTATCCAGGTTCTGCTCGTCCAGCCAATCCTGCCGGATCATGGGGCCGGTGGAAGGGCCAAGGTCCTCGCTGAAGAAAGAGGTCAGCTCCACCACAAAGCCGCTGTCGGTCAGAGAATCCTGCTCATCCTTCGGGGTTCTGGTGCGGTAAGCGTCATAATCCGGCGCATACTCCAGATACGGGGCCACGTCCATCAGAATATCATCCGCAACCGCAACCTCACCGCCGCCGGGATAGTTGGCCGCCGCATTGGGGATCAAATCCGGCAGCGTACCGGCAGCCGCCCATAGGGTCAGCGCCTCTGCATCGCCCATGCCGCCAGCCGATACAAATTCCACATGCACACCGGTACGCTCTTCCACAGCCTGGAATACGGTATGCTCATTAAAGTCGGTAAACCGGGTGCCTACGCCGCCCGGCATATCAAAGGACATGGTAATGGTCAGATCGTCACCAGTGAGCGGATAGGAAATCACATTCCGCGGGGTTTCCTCCTGCACCGAAGCCTCCGGAGTTTCCTGGGCCGATCCGCTTTCCTGGGCCTGTGCAGTTTGTTCCGGTGCCGTCTCCGCGGGTGCAGCAGACGCCGCAGACTGAGCCGGTTCGCTGGAAGCCGCAGTCCCGCCGCAGGCACATAGAGATGCCGCCATGGCGCCGCTTAACAGCATTGCAAGGATCTTTTTACATTTCACAAGAACTTCCTCCTGTCATATCTGAGATATATCCAGTATATCGGTCAGTCAGCGTTCCTGTAAACCGGCAGATTCTGACCGGGATCCGTCAAAATCTGAACCCTATTTTCTTTTTTCCCGATAGGCCGAGGGGGTGCTGCCGGTCACGCTTTTAAAGGTCCGTGCAAAGGTCTGATCGCTGAGATAGCCCACCTGCAGCGCCACCTCTCGAATTTTCAAATTCGTTGTTCCCAGCAGCACCATTGCCTGGGTAATCCGCTTATTTTGCAGATAGGGCAATACGCCGGTTCCCTTTTCCCGCTTAAAAATCCGGGAGAGATACGAGGGACTGATCTTAAAAATGGCCGACAGCGCATCAATGCTCAGATCCGGGTCTGCATAGTGCCGATCCACATAATCGGCAATTCGCAGTGCCCGGCTTGCCCCCAAATCCTCCTGCGCATGGGAAAAATAATCGCACAAGCCCAATGCCACAGAGCGGAAGGTGGCAGAAAGCTGCTCTGCCGCCGGCGCATCCATAATTTTTCGGAACGCATCCAGCTCCGAAAGGAATTCCACATCTCCGCCAGTGGTGATCTCCGCCGTCATCTGATTGACCAGCCCCAGCAGCCGGCGCTTTTCCAGCATCAGCGTGTTCCTGCTGTCCAGCGCCCCGGAGGATGACCGCAGCGCCAGCGCCTCCAGCACGCCGTCTCGATCTCCCTCCAAAACTCGGTTTATGAGCCGCCGATCCCGCTCAAAGGTGGTATCCATCTGCTGATAAGTCGCCGCATCCAGCTCGGCATAGGAGATGGCCGTGTTTTTGAGGTTCTGCATATCAATGATCCCCAGGACCTCCAACACCTCGTAATAGCCATCGTTTAATCCACCCATTCCGCACTTTTCCCGGCTGACACTGACCGCGACATCATGGAGGGGAGCAAGCCGTTCCACCAGCTGCCGTCCCAGCTCCAGCGGCGAGCTTCCGTCCATGCCGTTTCTGCACAGCACCACAAAGAATACATCGTCCTGAAACAGCGTCCAGGCGTCCCACCCCGCTGCATTCTGCAAAAATTCCGCTGCAATTCCGTGAATGTCCGGCTCCGGGGGCGGCGTCCAGCTGCCCTCTGCCGGACCGCCACTACATAGCCGAAGTCCCAGCACCGCAAATTGCTCCGACCGGAACCGCAGTCCAAATTCCGTCAAAAGCGCCGGAAGCTCCGGCACCTCCCGCGCCCGTCCCTGTAACAGTCGCTGCAGCAGCGTATTCCGGACCGCTTCCTCCTTAAATTTCTGCCGCTCGTCCACTTTTGCCGCCTCCTTCTACCTTGTCTGATCCATGCCATCAGCCTGCTTTGCCAGCTGTATTTTTAGCTCCTCCAGGAAAGCCCTGGCCGCCTGACTGAGCACCGCGGATTGCTTCCACACCAGCGCATAACGCGTTTCCAGCGTCGGCGTCAACGGTCGAAAGCACACCTCCGGGCTAAGACAATCCGGCAATAAATCCCGCGTGGTCAGGAAATACCCCAGTCCGCTTTTCACAAAGTTCACCGGATCACCGTTTACCACATTATAAGTCGCCGCAATCTGCATCTGCTCCGGGGAGGTCTCCGCCCAGGTGGCAATTCTGTGCTGAAGTCCCGGTCTGCGGTGGAAAATCAGCGGAATTTTACAAAGTAGCTCCCGTGTGATGGCCTGATTCCGGCTGAGCGGACTGTCCTGGGGCATCAGCACGCCCCACACGGACCGATCCAGCAGCGGAAGCCGCTCATATTTCTCCAGATCCACTGGCTCCAGGAACAGAGAGAAATCCAGACTGCCATGATCCAGCCGGTCCGTCACGTCGATGGCGTCTCCGCTGTAAAAGTCGAAGGACACCTCAGGATGGGCCATCCGGATTGCTGCTGCCGCCCGAAGAATGGTCAGATTGGGATTCCCGCCAATGGCAATTTTCCCGCTGAGGCTTTGGCTGCTGGAACGGAATTCCTGCTCCGTCCGATCCAACATGCCGACGATTTCCTCTGCACGCTTTCTCAGCAGCACGCCCTCCTCCGTCAGCGTCACCTTGCGCTTTCCCCGCACCAGCAGCCTGCAGCCCAGCTCCTTTTCCAGCTCCATCATCTGCTTAGACAGGGACGGCTGGGCAAGGTGCAGACTTTCCGCAGCCCGCGTGATATTTTCCTCCCGCGCCACTGCGAGAAAATATCGAAGGGTTCGGATATCCATCGTATCGTCTCCTTTCCCGCTCCATTTAATCTCATTTTAGCGCATTCTATCATTCCTGTAAACTATCCTATACAATAGATTATATATATTTGCTATTGCAGCTCTGCGACTCTATAATATCCGTGCAAAATAAGGAGATGAGAACTTGAACGCCGAACATACCGTTTCAAAGCGCCGACATGACACCGATATGCTCCACGGCACGCTGTGGAATAAGCTGCCGCTGTTCGCCCTGCCGGTTGCTGCAACTGCCATTCTGGAGCAGCTGTTCAACGCTTCGGATATTGCCGTTGTCGGAAATTTTACAGGCAGTGCCAAAACTGCCGCTGTGGCCGCTGTGGGTGCCAACAGTCCCATTATCAGCCTGCTGGTCAACCTGTTTGTGGGCATCGCCCTGGGCGCCAATGTCGTAATTGCCAATGCCATCGGACGCGGAGATCAGGAGGACGTCAGGAAAGCCGTCCATACCTCCATTGTCACCGCGGTGATCTGCGGTATTTTTGTATCCATCCTGGGGCAATTGGTCGCCGCGCCATTGCTTCATTCCCTCCAGGTTCCGGAAGATGTGCTTCCGCTGGCCCTTTCCTATCTGCGGATTTACTTGGTGGGCATGCCGGTGATTCTGCTGTATAACTTTGAAGCAGCCATTTTCCGCAGTGTTGGCAATACCAAGGTGCCGCTGATGGTGCTGGCCTTTTCCGGCGTTTTAAACGTGCTGCTGAATCTGTTCTTCGTGATCGTCCTGCACATGACGGTCAACGGCGTTGCCATCGCCACGGTGATTTCCAACGGAATCAGCGCGCTTGTGCTGTTCTGGATTCTCACCCGAACCACACAGGTCATCCATGTAACCCCAAAGCAGTTGGGCATTGACCGCGCCATTCTGGGCCACATATTAAAAATCGGACTGCCTGCCGGCATACAAAGCGCCGTATTCTGTATTTCCAACATCGTCATTCAATCGGCCATCAACAGTCTGGGAAAAGAGGTAATGGCCGCCTCCAGCGCCGCCTATAATATCGAGATCATGGCCTACGATGTGCTGAACTCCTTCGGTCAGGCCTGCACCACCTTTGTCGGTCAAAACTGCGGTGCAGGACAAAATGCACGCTGCCGCAAGGTGCTCGGACTTTGTCTCATGGAGGACGCGGCCATTTCCGCGCTGTTTATTGCGGTGATTTTGTGCTTTGGAAAGCCGCTGCTGTCTCTGTTCAACAACGACCCCAAGGTGGTTGCTCTGGGCTATACCCGGCTGGTAATTGTGTTCTTCGCCTACATTTTCAGTCTGTTCTATGAAAATCTCTCCGGCTATCTGCGGGGCTTTGGAATTTCGCTGGTTCCGGCAATTTTAGCCGCTGTGGGAATTTGTGTGGTCCGGATTCTGTGGATTGAAACCGCCTTTCCCATCCACCGCACCTTCCAAACGATTTTGATCGGCTACCCCATCAGCCTTGGCGTCACAGCGCTGCTCATGGGAATCGCTGCGCTGGCATACCGTCCCTCCCGCAAGCATGGAATCGCGCAGTAATTTCGTTGTCCTGCCACCCGAAAAAGCCAGCCCGAAATGGGCTGGCCTTTGTCATCTTGATTCGATACTTTGTCCCGAGTTCGCTGCGTATATTACTTCAGCGCTTCCAACTCTGCAAGGGAACGCCCTTTGACCAGGATCGCGTTTTGATTGGAATCCAGCGCATCCTTTGAAAGAAGCCGTAATGCCGCTGAATAATCCGTATCCCCAATGATCGCCTGCTTCGATGTGCTGACCAGCACCAATCTCCACTCCGCGACCGGCTTCCCATCTACCCGGTATTCCGTCTGCGGATTTTTGGGCAGCACTGTTTCGGTTCCTTCCGTCAGTGCAATGGCGCCAAATGGTTCTCCTTCGGCATTTCGATAGAATTTCGGCTCTGCAACGCAGGCATTGCTCCAATCCACCTGCAGCTTTTTCCCTTTGATTCGATCCAGCAGTCCCATTTTGTATCGCCTCTCCCATCAATCAGTCGGTACTTTCATCCATGTCCACATTGTAGCACTGGCCGCTTCTCCTTTCAACTACATTTTTCGGCCACTGGAACGGCTTGTCAAAATGCATTTGATTCTGTCGGTGCCTGCCATTTTGACACTTGCACCGGCGGAAAAAGTATGGTATCCTAAACTAACAAATACGTCAGCCAATTTTGACTGACGTATTTCTTTCCGCGTAAGTTAGCTTTCGCTAATATCAAAGGAGGCACAACACAACTATGATGATGAACAAACGGCTCATCGGCACTGTGCCGGAGAGCAAGAAGTATATTGCAGGCAATGTTGCGCTGCAATGGTGTTCTCTGGCTGCTAATATTGCCATGATGGCCACCATTGCCTCACTGCTCTCTACCTTGCAGGCCGAAACCATGACGTCCTCCCGGCTGGCTATCATGGCAGCTGTTACGGTTGTTTCAGTATTGGTCCGCTATTTCTGCACCCTTGGGGCATCCAAAATGGGTTATCTGTCCGCTCAGGCCGTAAAAAAGACGCTGCGTGACGCCATCTATCAAAAGCTGCTGCGGCTGGGCGTCTCCTATGCCGAGCAGGTCAAGACCTCAGAGGTCGTCCAGGTTACGGTAGAGGGTGTGGACCAGTTGGAAACCTACTTTGGCGCCTATCTGCCGCAGTTTTTCTATGCAATGCTGGCCCCGCTGACGCTGTTTCTTGTGCTGTGCTTTGTCAACGTTCCTTCGGCGGTGGTGCTGCTGATTTGCGTGCCACTGATCCCCATTGCCATTGCCGCCGTACAAACCTGGGCCAAAAAGCTGCTGTCAAAATATTGGGGACAGTATACCGCCCTGGGGGATACGTTCCTGGAGAATCTCCAGGGATTGACCACCCTGAAAATCTACCAGGCAGACGGTTTTAAAAACGAAGAGATGAACGTGGAAGCGGAAAAATTCCGGAAGATCACCATGAAAGTGCTGACCATGCAGTTAAACTCCATTACCATTATGGACC
>CAVEIY010000015.1:0-4527 GCA_963615825.1 Flexilinea sp. | reverse complement strand
GACCTGATTGCTTATGGCGGCGCTGCATTGGGCGTGATTATGGCGGCAACGCAGCTGCAGCGCGGCCACATTGATCTCGGCGGCTGTCTGCTGATTATTCTGCTGGCTGCGGACTTTTTCATTCCCATGCGGCAGCTCGGCTCCTTTTTCCACATTGCCATGAACGGTATGGCCGCCAGCGACAAGATTTTTCATCTGCTGGATTTGTCCGAACCGCAGTTGGGCCAGCAGTCCTGCCCCGACGGGGACATTTGCTGCCGTGATCTGCACTTTTCCTATGATGTGGATCGCGAAATTCTCCATGGTATTGATCTTTGCATTCCGGCTGGCAGCTTTGTCTCGCTGGTCGGTGAATCCGGCTGCGGAAAATCCACCGTTTCCGCCATTCTCATGGGGCGAAACAAGGGCTATACCGGCTCCGTCACCATTGGTTCCACCGAGCTGCGCGACACTTCCGAGCAAAGCCTGATGGAGCATATCACCTACGTCAGTCACCAGAGCTACCTGTTTAAGGGCACCGTTCGGGACAACCTGAAAATGGGCAATCCCGATGCCTCGGACGACCAGCTTTGGCAGGTTCTAAAGCAGGTAAAGCTGGAGGCGTTTCTGCGCAGTGAGCAGGGGCTGGACACGCCGCTATCTGAGCAGGGGCAGAATCTTTCTGGCGGTCAGCGGCAGCGATTGGCGTTGGCCAGAGCGCTGCTTCATGACAGCCCTGTCTACATCTTTGACGAGGCCACATCCAACATTGATGTGGAAAGCGAAAACGACATTATGGAGGAAATTCATGCGCTGGCCGGCAGGAAAACCGTGCTGCTGATTTCCCATCGTCTGGTCAATGTCACCGCATCGGACGAAATTTACGTACTGGAGCATGGAACTGTGGTGCAGCATGGCACCCATTCGGCGCTGCTGGAGCAGGGCGGCGTCTACCAAGCCCTATGGTCAGCCCAGCAGCTTTTGGAGCACTATGGAGAGGAGGGGATTGCATGAAAAAGCGAAGCGGGTTTACCGTTATGGCGCGGCTCATTGGATTGGTGCGTCCGCTGACCGGTTATATGCTTCTGGCCATTGGCATGGGGCTGGTGGGGCACCTGTGCGCTGCCTTTATTACCATCTTCGGCGGTTTTGCAGCGCTGAATCTTTTAGGCTATGACACCCCCATGTCCCTACGGGCCGTTTTTGTTCTGGTGCTGGTCTTTGCTCTGGTGCGCGGCCTATTTCGCTACGCCGAGCAGTCCTGCAACCATTTCATCGCTTTTCGGCTGCTGGCCTTGATCCGGGACAAGGTGTTCCGTGCGCTTCGTCAGCTGTGCCCGGCCAAGCTGGAGGGACGGGACAGAGGCGACCTGATTTCCGTTATCACCTCGGATATCGAGCTATTGGAGGTGTTCTATGCCCACACCATCTCTCCCACAGCAATTGCACTGCTGTTTTCCATCATTCTTTGCCTGTTCATTGGCAGCTATTCCTGGCTGCTGGGTCTGCTGGCGCTGGCAGCCTATGTCTGCGTAGGCGTTGTCATTCCTTTGGTTACCTCACGCCGCTCCGGCGACACAGGACTTCAGTTCCGAACCGAATCCGGTCAGCTGTCGGCCTTTGTGCTGGACAGCCTGCGCGGTCTGGACGAAACCATTCAATATGCCGACGGAAGCACCCGTCAGTCGGAGATGGATCGACGCACCGATACCCTTTCCGACGTTGCATCCAATATGAAGCGAATCTCCGGACAAAATATGGCCATTACCAACACAGCCATTCTGCTGTTTGACCTGTTGATGCTCTTTGGTGCCGCACTCTTGATGCAGCAGGGATTCCTGGGCTTTGACGGTGCATTGATTGCCACCCTGGCGATGTTTTCCTCCTTTGGTCCCACTGTGGCGCTGGCCAATCTGGGCAGTACGCTGCAAAACACCTTTGCAGCTGGAAATCGCGTGCTGGACATTCTGGAGGAAACGCCCGCTGTTGCAGAAGTATCCGGGGAACAGGAGATTGCATTCACCGGCGCAGCGGCAGAGCATGTCAGCTTTTCCTATGGCGCCGAACCTATTTTGTCCGATGTATCCGCGCAATTCCCAGCCGGCAGCGTGGTTGGCATTGTGGGCCGAAGCGGCAGCGGAAAATCCACCCTGTTAAAGCTGCTCATGCGATTCTGGAACGTAGACCACGGCAGCGTGCGTCTTTCGGATACAGAAATCAGCCGAATTAACACGAAAAACCTGCGGGATATGGAGAGCTTTGTTACGCAGGATACCCATCTGTTCCACGACAGCATCCGAAATAATCTTCGTATCGCCAAGCTGGATGCAACCGATGAAGAAATTGAGGCTGCCTGCAAGAAAGCCTCGGTCCATGACTTTATTATGACGCTCCCCCAGGGCTACGACACCCCGGTAGGAGAATTGGGCGACACCCTGTCCGGCGGAGAACGGCAGCGTTTGGGCCTGGCGCGAGCGTTTCTGCACGATGCCCCGCTGATGCTGCTGGATGAGCCAACCAGCAATTTGGACAGTCTCAACGAGGCTGTGATTCTCAAATCTCTTCACGAGCAGCGCGGCGGAAAAACCGTAGTGCTGGTTTCTCACCGAGCCTCCACCATGCGCATTGCCGATCAGGTCTACTCGGTGGAGCACGGGAGGATGAGCTGATGCGGGATATTCAGGACAAGCGCCAGCGGGAAAAACAGATGGTTTCCCAGATGATCGCGCTCTATTGCCGCCGAACGCACCATACCAGGGGAGCGCTATGCCCCGATTGTGCCGCGCTGAACCAATATGCCTGCGCCCGATCTGACCGCTGCCCCTTTATGGAGACAAAAACCTTTTGCTCCAACTGCCGCGTCCACTGCTACAAGCCGGATATGCGGGAGAAAATCCGAATTGTCATGCGCTTTTCCGGGCCGAGGATGATCTTTTACCACCCGATTGCCGCCATTCGTCATGTGGTGGAAACAAAGCGCGAGAAAAAGCGGCTGGACGCAATACAATCGTCCAGCACGGACCAAAACACGACTTCTTCGTAACCGTTTCCTTGATACAAAGAGCCGGAATCCGGGTATTTCCCAGGTTCCGGCTCTTTGATTGGTTTCATCGCTTTTCCAGTAGCTTGCCGCCCAAAAGATACGTACATACGCCAATAAAAACGCCCATCACTGCGCCGCCTAAAATATCGCTGGGGAAATGGACATAGAGATACAGGCGGGAAAACGCAATGAGTACCGCCACCGGAATCGCCGCCCAGCCAAATTTTCGGTTTGTCATGGTCAGCATGCTTGCCCCAACCGCTGAGGCCAGGGTATGCCCGGAGGGAAATGAGTAATCCGACGGCGATGCTATCAGCAGGTGTACGCTGGAATCCAGCCAACAGGGACGAGGACGAGCGATCAAGTGCTTCAGCACCCCATTCCCGATCAAAGCCCCCAAGGCCAGCCCACCCAGCAGCAAAACGCCTTGCTTCCGGTATTTCCTGGTACAGAGGAGTCCGCCCGCTGCCAGCAGCCAAATTGCGCCGCCGTTTCCCAATGCAGTGATTTTAGGCATCAGGACGTCCAGAAACGGGCAGACCATGCTGTGCTGGATTCCCTGCAAAATACTCCAATCGAGGTTCATACCATCCGCTCTCCTTTTCCCATGGCGCGTGCCGGATTGGCCCGTTGTTCCATGGTTTTCTTCATTCCCTCCAGGGCCAGCAGAATGCCCATTCCCAGCAGGAAACCGACGATTTGGAAGGATGCCGGAGCCAGCGGCAGCATCGGGGTATCCAGACTTCCCGGACCATATACAATGGCGTACAGCGAGCCGACCATCAGCCCGAGGATCAGCCAGACCATCTGACTGCGGTAGTTTTGCAGTGCGCTGCGGATGGCATGAATGGAGCAGCCCACTCCCACAAGGATACCAAGCCCCAATGCACACAGTCCCGGCACCACCTGAAACTGCAGCCGCAGGAAGCTGTGAACCGCCTGAATGGTTGGCAGATATACCCCGGCAATCAGCAGAATGGAGGACCCCGAAATTCCCGGCAGCACCATCGCCGTAATTGCCACTGCACCGGAGAGGAACAGATATAGATACTGCAGCGGCTGGAGCTGGGCATAATTGACGCTGCCTAAGTTTCCGGATTCTGTCCGGAGCACCGTCAGTCCCACAACGATGCCCATTCCCAGCAGTGCAAACCAGCCATGGCGCAGGGGATTTTGCAGTGCCTTCCGCTCTGCCATAACGATAAACGGAATGGAGCTAATGGTCAATCCCAGAAATAGCGAGCTCATAAAATAGATGTTCCTTGTAAACAGCCCCGACAGGACCACCACGCAGGCTGCCATGCCAATGCACCAGCCCACCCCCAGCTTCCAAAGATAGCTCCAGGCCCGCTTTCGTTCTGTTTTACTTCCTCGAAACAGGTTGTGGAGCGCATTGAGAAATCGCTCGTAAAACCCCAGAATAAACGCAATGGTTCCGCCGGATACCCCGGGAACACTGTCGGCCAGCGCCATGCATAGCCCGTGAAAAACAGTCAAAATCATAC
>CAVEIY010000014.1:2389-23951 GCA_963615825.1 Flexilinea sp. | reverse complement strand
CAAAAGAGTGGGGCTTGACTACGGAATAACTGGAATTGGCTCTGAAGCATACAGAAAGAATCTGTACCACACTAGGACGTATTATACCACAAACCAAAGGAATGTCAATAGTTTCTAAAATTTATTTTAAATCCCCTGGTTTTTTTGTGCGTTTTCTATGACTGTGGCGAGCCGCTGAGCCACATCCTGCGCAGTCGCCTCTTCCTTGGCCTCTACCATCACCCGAAGCAGCGCCTCGGTGCCGGAGGGACGAACCAGGATTCTGCCGTTTTCGCCCAGCTTCTCTTCTTCCTGACGAATGGCACGCTGCACCGCCTCAGACGCAATGAGATTTGCTTTATCCTGCGCTGCATAGGGACCGGGCACATTGATGAGCACCTGGGGATAACGCTTAATCTCCCCCACCAGAGAGCTGACCGGCGTGCCGTATTTGCTGATAATGCTGAGGAAATGCAGGGCAGTGAGCTGGCCGTCGCCGGTGGGCATATGATTCCGGAAGATAATGTGACCGGACTGCTCGCCGCCCAGCACCATGTCCTCCTTTACCATCATTTCCTTTACATTCTTATCGCCGACATTGGCGCATAGGACCTTATAGCCATGCTCCTTGGCATAGTTATGGAGTCCAATGTTGCTCATCACCGTTGCAACAAAACCGTCGCCCCGCAGGTCGCCGGACTCATGCATGGCCCGTGCAATCAGTGCCATGATCTTATCGCCGTCTACCTCATTGCCCTTTTCGTCCACCGCCAGGCAGCGATCGGCATCTCCGTCAAAGGCAATGCCCACATCATAGCAACCCTCGCGCACCCGTCTGCCCAGCTCGGCAAGATGCGTAGAGCCGCAGTCCACATTGATGTTGGTGCCGTTGGGCCGGTCATTGATGTAATTGACGTCCATGTCAAAGCGGTTGAACAGCCGCTGTGCCGTAACCGATGCCGCGCCGTTGGCGCAGTCCACCAGCACCCGGAGATCATGCGGCTCTCCCTTTACCGTAGCCACCAGATAGCGGATATACAGGTCCATGGAGTGCCGGTCATCATAGGTTACACCAATATCGCCGCCCTTTTTCAGGGGAAGCGGCTCCTCGGAGAGCACATATTCTTCAATGGCATTCTCCAGCTCATCCGGAAGCTTCGCACCGTCGGGACCGAAGAACTTAATGCCGTTATACTCATAGGGATTGTGGGATGCAGAAATCACCACGCCGGCAGCCGCCTTGCTCATAATGGTGGTCAGCGCCACAGCGGGGGTAGAAATCACGCCCAGGGTATGGACATTTGCGCCGCATGCCGTCAAACCGGCGATGATCGCGCCTTCCAGCATATCCGAAGAAATCCGAGTATCCTTTCCGATTACCACCATCGGCTTTTCCGTTTTGTCCTTGCCCAGCACCAGCGCTGCCGCCTGACCGACCCGATAGGCCAGCAGTGCGTCCAGCTGTTCATTGGCAATTCCGCGAATGCCGTCTGTACCAAATAGCTTTCCCATGTTAAACGCTCCTTCTTATTCTATACTTAACTGACCATCCTCGGCTGCTGAATGGGCAATTCCCAGGTGGTCATATGCCAGCTGTGTCACGCAGCGTCCCCGGGGCGTGCGTGTCAGAAAACCGATCTGCATCAGATACGGCTCATACACATCCTCCAGAGTCACTGCCTCTTCGCCAATGGTGGCCGCCAGGGTTTCCAGTCCCACCGGGCCGCCGCCATAGTTTACAATGATAGACCGAAGCATCCGCCGGTCCGTCTCGTCCAGCCCCAGATGGTCTACCTCCAGCCGGTTCAGGGCATCGTTTGCCGCCTCCCGGTCAATGACGCCATCATGATAGACCAGGGCAAAATCCCGTACCCGGCGCAGCATCCGGTTGGCAAGCCGCGGCGTACCACGGCTGCGGGATGCAATCTCCAGTGCGCCCTGGGGGTCAATTTCCGTTCCCAGCAGTGCCGCACTTCGGAGCACAATCTTTTGAAGCTCCTGGGGCTGATACAGCTCCAGCCGCAGACTGACGCCAAATCGGTCCCGCAATGGAGACGAAAGCTGTCCTGCCCGGGTGGTTGCACCAATCAAAGTGAATTTAGGAAGATCAAGCCGAATGGAGTTTGCCGAGGGTCCCTTGCCGATGATAATATCAATGGCATAGTCCTCCATGGCCGGATACAACAGCTCTTCTACCACGCGGTTTAACCGGTGGATTTCGTCGATAAACAGAATATCCCCTTCGGAGAGATTGGTGAGCAGGGCCGCCAGATCGCCGGTTTTTTCAATGGCAGGACCGGAAGTGACCCGCAGATTCACACCCATCTCATTGGCAATGACTCCAGCCAGGGTGGTTTTTCCCAACCCCGGCGGTCCATAGAGCAGCACATGGTCCAGCGGCTCTCCCCGGCGCTGTGCCGCCTCAATATAAACCTTGAGGTTGCCCTTCGCCTTCTCCTGTCCGGTATAATCCCGCAGGGTCTGCGGACGGAGATTTCCCTCGCCGGTATCCAGCGGTGTGCGTCCTGTGGTAATCAGAGGAGCTTCCATTTCCTCCGAAAAATCAATACTCATAAGCTCCCCTCCTTACTGCATGGTGGCGCGCAATGCCTGCTTGATGATGTCCTGTACCTCCAGATGCTCGGTATCAATACCCTTCATAACACTGTTAATGGTGGTCTGGTCATATCCAAGCGCCTGAAGCGCCTGAACCGCCTCTGCCGCCTTGCTGCCAGGGCCGATGGGCGCCACAGTAACCGGATCGCCATCCCGGAGATCCAGTTCGGTAATCGCACCCATTTTGTCCTTCAGCTCCAGCAGAATTCGCTGTGCAATCTTTTTTCCAACCCCGGGAGCCGCCGTCAGAAGCTTTTCATTCTGAGTGACCACCGCCATCTGGAGTCCATCCGGGCTGACCGAGGATAAAATCGCCAGAGCCGCCTTGGGACCAACGCCGTTGATGCCGATGAGCAGCTTAAAGGTATCCAGCTCCTGCCGGGTGTAGAAGCCATAGATATCAAAGGCGTCCTCCCGAATGGAGCAATGGGTAAAGAGCCTTGCCTCATCCCCCAGCTTCAGTCGGGAGATGGTATTGGTCGTGGTGTTCACTGTGAAGCCCACGCCGCCGCAATCCAGAACCACCAGTCCCAGGTCAATCAGCGCCACCTCGCCGCGCAGATAATAAAACATACCATTCCTCCTAGGAGTTGCGTTCCAGTCCGGAAAGCAGCGATGTACTGGACCGTGCATGGCACAGCGCCAATGCCAGTCCGTCTGCTGCATCGTCCGGTCTTGGGATCTTTTCCAGGTGCAGGAGCCGCTTGGTCATGTCCATCACCTGTCGCTTTTCCGCCCGTCCATAGCCTGCAACCGCCTGCTTTACCTGGAGCGGGGTATATTCAAAGATCGGAACGCCATATTTCGTGCAGGCAAGCAGGATCACGCCCCGTCCGTGGGCCACCTGAATGCCGGTTGTAATATTCGTATTGAAGAACAGCTCCTCAATGGAAACCGCATCGGGCTTCAGCAGCTCCAGCAGCTCGGTCATGTCGTCATAGATCAGCTGAAGCCGCTGGGAAAACTCCATCCCAGCCGGCGTGGTAATCGCCCCATATCGAAGCATCTGTACACTGCCTCGATCCGCTGCAATCAGTCCGAAACCGATGGTCGCAAAGCCAGGGTCAATCCCCAGAATTTTTCTCATAGCCCAAGCACCAGTCCGGCCAGTGCTCCCAGCGCAATGAAGATAATGGGGTGCCACTTCTGCTTGAAGCGGTAGAGTACGCCGATGATGACCATCACAATCAGTGCTTTCCAGCTGATGCATTCCGCAATCCCCACATGGGGGCTGAAATTCAGTGCAATTTTCAAAATGCCAAAGCCGGCTGCCGCAATGAGTCCCACCGATGCAGGCCGCAATCCGGCAAGAACCCGCTGCACCGCCTTGCTGGTCTGGAACCGATGGAGAAACCGTGCCACAATCAGAATCACAATAATGCTGGGCAGCACAAGGAACAGCGTTGCGAGCATTGCGCCGAGGATTCCGTGGGTGGTAAAGCCCGCATAGGTAGCCATGTTGACGCCCATGGGACCTGGTGTGGATTCGGAAACTGCAATCATATCCGACAGCTGCGCCCGGTCAAACCAGGGGTAGCGATCTGCCATGGAATAGAGGAATGGCAGGGTCGCCAAGCCGCCGCCGACACTGAGCAGTCCTGTTTTAAAGAACTCCCAGCACATCAGGAGCAAATCCATTATGCCTTCCCTCCCTTACGCTCTGCGGCATAGCCTGCAATGAGTCCTGCCGCCGCAGCTGCCACCACGATTATCACCGGGGACAGACCAAATATTGCAGACACCAGGAAAGTCAGCACAAATACAATCCAGCCAAACGCGCCCTTCACGCCGGATTTCATCAGCTTCCACACAGAAAAGCCCACCAGCACCACCACAGCAACACGAATGCCAGCCAGCGCATGCTGCACCGCTTCAATCTCCGCAAAGTTGTTGAGTACCGCAGCAATCACCGAAATAATCATCAGGCTGGGAAGCACCACACCCAGGGTTGCCAAAAAGCCGCCTAAAACACCCTTTCGGCTATCCCCGATAAAGGTAGCGGTATTGACTGCAATGACACCGGGGGTACACTGTCCAATGGCATAATAGTTGAGAATTTCCTCTTCTGTGGCCCAGCCGCGCTTTTCCACCACTTCCCGCTGAATCATGGGAAGCATGGCATAGCCGCCGCCAAAGGTCATGATGCCGATTTTAAAGAACGTCACCACAAGTTCTAAGTATTCTTTCAAGGTTTTCCCATCTTTCTTCGCTTATTTTTTGCTCCAGCCCTGGGCATAGAGCCGCTGATGAAGCTGCTGCAAAACAACCTTCTGTGCAGGATAATCCGGCTTATATTGCCCCACCAACCGCCAAAAGGCGGGGCTGTGGTTAAACTCCACCCGATGGCACAGCTCATGGACCAGCACATAGTCAATGGCCTCCAGCGGTGCAAACAGCAGAAGCCAGCTCACATGAATGTTTCCGTTTGCCGAGCAGCTTGCCCAGCGGCGGACCGCAGAGGACAGATTCACCGTTCCAAAGGTTACCCCCATCTGTTCCGCCCAGAATCGCAGCCGCTGCTCTACCCACTGGAGTCCGCCTCGACGATAAAGCCGCTCTACCATTGGAGAAAGCTCCGTTACCGGCGCATCGGGCAATGTAATGGTGTGCTGCTCCAAATCCATGCTTCCCCGTCGCTGCTCCGTAAGCTGTACCCGAAACTCGGCGCCGCAAAACAGCAGAATATCGCCGCTCCGCAGCCGAAAATCCTGCCGGGTCGCCAGTGCCCCCTGTACCTGCGCCAGCCGCGTCATAATCCAATGCTCTTTGGACTGCACAAACTGGTCAATATAGCTTCTGGGGCAGCGTTTTGGCGCGCGGACCAACACCTCCCCCGCTTCGCTGATCTGGAGAGAGATGGTCTTTCGGTTGGAACGGACCAGCTGATAGGGAATCAAACAATCTTCCCCCACAGGGCAAAGATCCCCGTTGCCAGGACGATCATGACAATCAAAATCCAGGCGCCCACCCGCTGCCACATGGGACGGGGATGGTATTCTTCGCTGGGCTTGATCTCCAGGGTTGGAAGATCGTTTTCCTTCTTTTTCTCGTCTTTCATGGACTGTCCTCCAGTTTTGGGCACATAGTAATATGAGTATAACACAGATTTGGGGGCATTTACAACCCCGTGAATTCCATATCCCGGAAGTCTTACTTCAGCCGTCCCTCCAGCGTCAGATATTGGTCAAACACCAGCCGGCTGACCCGAGATCCAAACACCGTTGCGGGATGATCCGGATAATACTGCTTATCGGAGAAATTCTTGTTGAGCATCACAATCACATAGCTGCCATACGGCGTGGTAATAATGCCGCCATCGTTCCGGCAGGCGTTCATGCTGCCGGATTTGGAGGCAAACCAGAACAGCTGCTCATCATAGTTGTCCGGGTCCACATAGAATTGGGGCAGCGACTTGACAATCATGGAGTTATAGTGCTGCTGGGAGAGAATCTGCCACATCTGCTCCGAAGCCTCCGGGCTAATCAGGGTGCGATTTTGAATCCGCACAAACATGGAGGCATAATCTCTGGGCGTTGTGGTGCCCAGCTGATGATACTTTGCAAAGTCCAGCACATTGTGCAGCACGGTATCCTTGCAGCCCAGCTTCTGAATGCAGGCGTTGATGTTGTCAATCCCCAGATAGTCGATGAGCATATTGGTGGCAATATTATCGCTGACAATAATCATCAGTGTTGCCACGTTTTTCACCGACAGTGTGGTTCCCACCTCCAGGGAGCCAAGGATGCCGCTGCCGTCAATCCAGAAGCGCTCCTCACAGGTGAGCATGTCCTTGAGGCTTGCGTTTCCCTGCTCAATGGCATCAAACAATGCCGCCAGAATATACACCTTAATGGTGCTGGCCGTCTCGAACTTCTCATCCGGAAAACGGGTAATCACATTGCCCTTCAAATCGTCAATATACAGGCCCATGGTGCCGTCATAGCTTTTCAGTTCCGCCTCAATGCGTTCTTCCAGAGTCAGTCTTGGATCGGTCATTTCAGCACCTCCCGATAAAGCCGCAGGACGTTGCCATGGAAAATTGCCTCAATCTCAGAGGTCTTAAAGCCCTGACGGTCCATCTCCTGGGCCAGCAGCTGCATTTTATCGCAGTGATCCAGCTCCAGATCGCCATCGATGCCGTCGTAATCGGTGCCAAGGCCCAGAATATCACTGCCGCCTACATTCATTATGTGCTTGGCGTGGCGCACCATATCCTCCACCCGGCTCTTTCCGTTGGGATTCAGGAAATCGCCGCAGAAGTTCAGGCCCATTACGCCGCCCTTATCCGCCAGCGCGCGAATCATGTCATCGGTCATATTTCGAGTATGGTTGCAAACTGCCCGGGCATTGGAATGGGACGCCACAAAGGGGCCGTCGCAGTATTTTACCACATCCCAGAAGCCGTCGTCGCCTAAATGGCTGACATCGACAATCATGCCAACCCGATTCATCTCCCGCACAATCTCAATGCCCTCAGGCTTCAGACCATAGCGGCGCGTGGGATCATAGTCCTTTGCCTTGACAATGGTGTTGGGATAGCCAATTTCATTTTCAAAGTTCCAAGTCAGGGTCAGCATCCGAACGCCCAGCTGATACAGGCTGCGGACCACATAGGGATTGCCCTTGAGCACGGCTCCCTCTTCAATGGTCAGCATGCCGGACAGCTTTCCGGCAGCCTGGTTCTTTTCAATGTCCGCATAGCGCAATACCGGCGCAATGAGATCGGCATTTTCCGCCATAGCGCGATTGTATACGTCGATCATTTCCAGCACGTTCACCAGCGGGTCCTTTTCTCTGCCCAGGAATACAAACATTGCAAAGTTCTGAAGCAGATAGTCCCCCTTCTGCATTTTCTCAAGATCTATATGCAGGGAATTACTGCGAAGGGAAATGGGCTTTCCTGCCTTTTCCGCTTTCCACAGCTCTCCGATGGTGTCACAGTGCATATCTACAACTTTCATAGAAGCAGCCTCTTTTCTGTTTGGAATACAATCTTTAGTTTACGAGATTTTTCTGTGGAAATCAAGTCTCTTCCTAGAAACAGGACCAGTATCGTCGAAATGTTTTGGGGAGCGAACAGGAAACCTTGCAACAGGGTCTATTTTTCGATATAATACCCTTAATTGCAGAAATGCCATTTCTATTCCCGCCCCTATTGGGCAGAAAGCAGGTCCAAAAATGATTCATGTTGCCATTGCCGGAACCCCCGAGGGTGCCGCCAACTTTATTGCCGCCCTTCACGCCCTGAATGCCGAGGGCAAGGATGTGCTTCAGGAGACGGATTTTTCCGGCTACGATGCATTGATTCTTCCCGGCGGCGCAGATATTGACCCAGCCCTGTTTGGGGAGGAAATCAACGGCAGCCGAAAGATTGAACCGGAACGGGATCGCCGTCAAATTGAAATTTTGCAGCATTTTCTGGAGGCAGGAAAGCCCATTCTCGGCGTATGTAAGGGGCATCAGCTCATCAATGTTGCACTGGGCGGAAAGATCTGTCAGAACATCCCCGAATACGAGGCTCATCAGTGGATCGAGCATGACCAGGCCCATGACAGCCATTGCCGCCCGGATTGCTTTCTGGCGGAGCTATATGGCACGGATTTTCCCATCAACAGCGCCCATCACCAGGCAATTCCAGAACCGGTCCCGGGCTTCCGTGCCATTCAGTGGGCGCCGGACGGTGTGCTGGAAGCCATGGTCCATGAGGAAAAGCCCATCATCGGACTCCAATGGCACCCGGAGCGGATGTGTCTTGCCCACCGGCGGGAGGATACAGTAGACGGCCTGCCCATTTTCGATTATTTCTTAAAGGTCATCCGCGGAGAGGCAAAGGTATTCTAATGCGAATTCGAGATTATAGCGTGATTCCTGGCACCATGCCCACAGGGCCAAACAACAGCATTACCGACGTTGCCGGGGTTACGGTTGGGCATACCACCCTGCATCAGGACGATATTCATACCGGCGTTACCGTCATTCTTCCTGCCCAGGATAATCTATTTGCCAACAAGCTCACGGCTGCCTGCTATGTCCATAACGGCTTTGGAAAAACCGCCGGACTCATGCAGATTCAGGAGCTTGGAACGCTGGAAACTCCCATTGCATTGACCAACACCCTCAATGTTGGTCTGGTTTCCGACGCGCTGGTGGAATATACGCTGAATCGGTGCCAGCAGGACGGGATTTCTCTTCGTTCTCTCAATCCGGTGGTAGGCGAATGCAACGACGGTCGGCTGAGCCACATTGCCCTTCGCCCGATCACAAAGCAGCACGTGTTCTCTGCCATTGCGTCTGCCGGCGTAGAAGCAGCCGAGGGAGACGTGGGAGCCGGAGCCGGAACCATCTGCTTTGGACTCAAGGGCGGTATTGGAACGGCCTCCCGTACCTTTTCCATGGGCGGCAGCACCTACACACTGGGCGTACTGGTGCAGTCCAATTTCGGCTCTACCCAGGATTTGACCATCTGCGGGCAGCCCGTTGGGCAGCAGGTTCTTCCGCTGCTGGAGAAAATGAAATATGCGCCCACACAGGTGGACGCAGGTTCCATTATGATGGTAGTCGCAACGGATCTGCCCCTATCCTCCCGGCAGCTGTACCGGGTGATTCGGCGCTGCGGGGTTGGGCTTGCCAGAACCGGCTCCTTTCTGGGCCATGGCAGTGGCGAGGTCATGCTGGGCTTTACCACTGCAAACCGCGTGCCGTTACAGGGGCCGGCAATCCGCACGCAAATGGAGTTGCAGGAGGACCTATTGGACATTCCCTTCCGAGCTGCTGCGGAGGCAACCGAAGAAGCCGTGCTCAATTCACTGGCCGCGGCTCATACCGTTACCGGCTATGGCGGCCTTACGATTTACGCGCTGGAAGATCTCCTCTGCCCATCAGCAAGCGGACCTGTCCCCCGGGCTTTGTAATGGTTTTCCGGACGGTAAATCCATTTTTCTCAAAATTGCGCAGACTGGGGAGATTATCCGGCGCAACCGTTCCCACCAGGTAAGGATACTGCTCCAAGCCCAGTGCTACCGCCCGGGCGAACAGCATCCCCATGATTCCCCTCCCCTGCGCCTGCGGCAATACCGCAGCGGAATCCATCATCAGCGTTTTGTTCAGCGCATCCTCTGAAAAGTCCAGATAGCGGCCCAAATTATTCTCTTTCAAGCCCGGTGCTGCCGCCATAAAGAAGCCCACAGGTCGTTCGCCGTCCAGGGCCAGCAGCACAAAGCCGTCCTGCTGAACATAATGTGAAACGTAATCTGCATCATCTAAAATATAGGCGCTGGGGTCCACCATCGCACGATGCGCCTGACGCATAATCTCCATAATCGCAGGAACATCCTGAACTCCTGCCATTCGCAGAACAATTTGATTCATGCCAAACTCCTTTCCAGCTGAAAAGCCCACCGCAGGCCGCGGTGGGCTTTTTTAACTACGCATTGATATTTAAGGGATAATGGCAGGCAACCTGGCGATCCCCATAGTTTTTCAGTTCCGGAACCTCCTGCGCGCACTTGTCGGTGGCATAGGGGCAGCGGGTACGGAACCGGCAGCCGGAGGGCGGATTCACCGGGCTGGGAATTTCTCCGGTGAGCAGTACCTTGCTGTCGTCCCGCTGGGTGGGATCCGGCTGAGGGACGGAATCCAGCAGGAACTTGGTATAGGGATGCATGGGGGTGTGATAGATTTCCTCCGTATTGCCAATCTCACAGATACATCCCAGGAACATCACAGCCACCCGATCCGAAATATGCCGAACCACGCTGAGGTCATGGGAAATAAACAGATAGGTCAGATGATACTGCTCCTGGAGATCGTCCAGCAGATTCAGCACCTGGGACTGAATGGACACATCCAATGCAGACACCGGCTCATCGCAGACAATCAGTCTGGGACGCAATGCCAGCGCCCGAGCGATGCCGATTCTCTGCCGCTGACCGCCGGAAAACTGGTGGGGATACCGCCGCAGGAACTCCACGGGGATGCCAACCTCCTGCATCAGCTCCACCACACGGTGTCGAGTCTCCATCTTATTGGCGCAGACCTTATGGGTGATCAGCGGCTCGGAAATGATCCGCTCCACGTTCATTCTGGGGTTCAGGGATGCATAGGGATCCTGGAAAATGATCTGCATCTCCTTTCGGAAGTTCCGCAGCTCCTTGCCCTTGAGCATTCCCACATTGGTGCCGTCGAAAATGACCTCACCGGCAGTGGGCTCCAGCAGCCGAAGCAGCAGACGGCCCAGGGTACTCTTGCCGCATCCACTCTCGCCTACCAGTGCCAGGGTCTCGCCCTCGTAAATCTGGAAGCTCACATCGGACACCGCATGGACAACGCCCTTGCCGGAGCCGGATACCGGGAACTCCTTAACCAGGTTATGTACGTCAACTAAGACTTTATTCTTCTCCATGGTCGTCCCCTCCCTTCTCATAGCGGAAGCAGCGAACCATATGTCCGTCTCCTACCGGGTAAAGCTCCGGGCGCTCCTGACGGCAGCGTTCGGTTGCATAGTCACAGCGAGTACAGAAGCTGCAGCCCTTGGGCAGATGCAGCAGGTTCGGCACCACACCGCGGATGCTGTACAGCCGATCCACCTGATTGTCCATTCGGGGGATGGATTTCAAAAGTCCCTCGGTATAAGGATGGCAGGTATTCCGGAACAGCTCAAAGGTTTCCGCCTGCTCCATCACCTTACCGGCATACATTACATAGACTATGTCGCACATTTGAGCCACAACACCCATGTTATGGGTAATCATTAAAATAGAAGTGCCGTTGTCATCCCGGAGCTTTTTCATAAGCTTCAGGATCTGCGCCTCAATGGTAACGTCCAGCGCAGTGGTCGGCTCGTCGGCAATCAGCAGCTCCGGCTCACAGACCATAGCCATGCCGATCATCACTCTCTGGCGAAGACCGCCGGAAAGCTGGTGGGGATAGGAATTATAGCGCTTTTCCGGCTCTGGAATACCGATTTTACGGAAAATATCAATAACCTTATTCTTTGCCTCTTCTTTGCTGAGGCTCTGGTGCAGAAGAATTGCCTCCCGCACCTGCTTGCCCACCGTATAGACGGGGTTCAAAGACGTCATTGGCTCCTGAAAGATCATGGAAATCTCATTGCCGCGGACGCTGCGCATTTCCTTTTCCGATGCATCCAGCAGATTTCTGCCCATGAGCATAACCTTGCCATCCACAATCTTACCGGGCTTTTTCACCAGCTGCATGACGCTCATGGCCGTCATACTTTTACCGCAGCCGCTTTCGCCCACCAGGCCCACAATCTTCCCCTTGGGGATGTCAATGGTGACATCGTCTACCACAGGGGAAATGCCCTTGGAGGTCTGAAACTGGGTTTTTAGATGCTGAATTTGAAGTGTGTATTCCATGTTTCTCCCTCCTTACTGCTGCTTCCCATAGGGATCCAGCACATCGCGGACGCCGTCGCCCAGGAAGTTAAAGGCCAGCGCCAGCACAAGAATTGCAACACCGGGCGCAATGGCAACCACAGGGTTGGTGAACAGATAATCCTTACCCTCGGATACCATCAGGCCCCAGCTGGTGGCAGGAGACTGTGCGCCGATGCCCAGATAGCTCAGGCTGGACTCGGAAAGGATGGAGCCGGGAATATTCAGCGTAAACAGCACAATCAGAGAAGGCAGGCAGTTGGGCAGAATATGCCGGAACATGGTCTTAAAGCTGCCAACACCCATGCTGCGGGCTGCCTGAACATATTCCATCTCCCGGAGAGACAGGGTCTGGGAACGAACCACACGGGCGGTACCGGCCCAGGACACAATGGTCAGCGCCAGGAAGATGTTCACAATGCCGCTGCCCAGGGTGTACATCACCACCATTGCCAGCAGCAGCGACGGAAACGCCATGACAATATCCGCCAGACGCATAATAATAAAGTCCACGGTCTTTCCCAGATAGCCGGACATCAGGCCCAGCACAGTGCCCAGGATCATGGAGATCATGGTGGGGAAAATACCGATACACAGAGAAATCCGTGCGCCATAGATCATGCGGCTCAGCACATCACGGCCCAGCTGATCGGTTCCAAAAATATGCTGCAGGCTCATGCCCTCCAGTCGATGCGCCAGATCCTGTTTCGTGGGATCATAGGGCGCAACAAACGGGGCAAAAATCGCCGCCAATACAATCAGTAAAATCACCAGCGCCGAAAACGCCGCCAGTTTATTCTCTTTACATAGCCGCTTTACCTTATCCCAGGCGGTATCCTCCTCGCCCAGCTGTGCGGCAATATCCTCTTCGTTTTCGCTTAATTTCGCAGTCTGCTCTGCAACCTTGGCTGCGTATTGATCTGATTTCCGCAAGCGTTACGCCCCCTCTCAGTGGTCAGTCCGAATTCTCGGGTCAATGACAGAGTAGAGAACGTCTGCCAGGAGATTGCCCAGAATAATCAATATGGTGGTGAATACCACGGTGCCCTGAAGCAGCGGCATATCGCGGCTGGAGATAGCATCCACAGCCAAACGGCCCACGCCAGGGATTGCAAACACAGACTCGGTAATCACCGCACCGGACAGCAGCGACGCCACCTGAATTGCCATCATGGTAATAACCGGCAGCAGCGCATTTTTAAAGGCGTGCTTGACAATGACGCCCCCCTGCCCCAGACCCTTGGCCCAGGCGGTACGGATATAGTCGTCCTCCAGAGTTTCCAGCAGGTTGGAACGGGTCAGCCGCGCAATGGTACCGGCAGAACTCCACCCCAATACAATCGACGGCAACACATAGCTGGTCCACCCATTGGTGCCGGACACCGGGAACCAGCCCAGTTTGTAGGCAAATATGTACTGGAACAGCAGCGCTGCCCAGAACACCGGCATGGAAACGCCCATGAGAGAAACGCCCATGAACAGGTGATCCAGCACGGAGTTCTTCTTTACTGCGGAAATAATACCCGCAGGAATGCCAATGAGCCACGCCACCAGTGCCGCAATGATCGAAAGCTTCAGGGTATAGGGAAACGCCTGAAGAATCAGGGTGGTGACGGAACGATTCAGCTTATAGGAAACGCCAAAATCGCCATGGAGCACGTTCACCAGGTAGCGCCCGAACTGCACCAGCACCGGATCGTTGAGTCCGTAATACTCGGTCATTCGTTCAATAACCTCTGTTTTGGCATGTTCCTTCATCATCACCGCAATGGGGTTGCCGGGTACCACGTTAAGCATCAGGAAAATCAGGAATATGACGCCAATGAGCACCGGGATAGAAACCAACACGCGGTTGACTATCTTCTTTACCACAGGGAATTCATCCTTTCTGTTGCCGGGATTATCACACTACTCCCCTGCAATGGAGCAGTCTGATGATCTCGTCAAATAGTTACCAGCACTTTACAAATTTCCCGTAAAACCGCTATGGAAGGGCATCCGAAGATGCCCTTCCGCAGTAGAACGGGTGATTCCATTTACATTTTAATTTCAATCAGGAAACGCTGACATTGCGGTAGTAGTTGCCGCTCCAGCCGTTCCAGGACACCTTGAAGCCGGAAACTCTGGGGTTCACCACAAACAGGTGCTGCTTGCTGAACAGAGGTACCCAGGCTGCGTCGTCCTGAATAATCAGCTTCTCAAGATCCTGATACTCTGCAATACGCTCGTCCTCATCAACAATGGCGCGGGCAGCAGCAACACGGGCAATTGCCTCGCTGTTGGAGTAGCCAAAGCCGCGGCGCTCAATGTTGCCTTCGTTGCCAAAGAAAGAATAGACGAAGTTATCGGGATCGTTAAAGTCTGCGGACCAGTTGGAGGTGTAAGACTCAATCTCACCGGCAGCGCGCATATCGTAGAAGCTGCCCTCATCAACCTCGGTGACCTTTGCGGTAACGCCAATCTCAGCCCAGTATGCTGCAATGATTTCCAGCATATCCTTGGTGGTCTGACCGGCATCGGAGGAATAGCACAGCTCCATCTCAAAGCCGTCGGGATAACCGGCCTCAGCCAGCAGCTCCTTGGCCTGATCCACATCATAGGGGATCTCGGGCAGGTTTGCGTTGTAGCCGATCAGGCCGTGGGGGAAGATGCCGTTTTCCAGCTCGCCCAGGCCGGCATACAGGGTGTCGAGGATGGCCTGACGGTCGATGGAATACTGGAGGGCCTTACGAACCCGGGCATCGCTGAGCTCGGTGAACTTTTCGTTCAGGCAGATATAGTAGATACCAACGCGGGCACCGGATACGATCTGATCCTTATAGGTTTCGTTGTCCAGGAAGTACTCCAGCTGAGAGGAGTTGTTGTCCATATCCAGGATGTCCAGCTCGCCGTTCTCAAACATCATACGGGCGGTGGCCTCGTCGGGGATGACCTTGAGGATCAGGCCTTCGCAGGCAGGAGCGCCGTCCCAGTAATCCTTGTTGGCGGCCAGCACCAGCTCGGAGTTGAACTCCCAGCCATAGAAGGTGAAGGGGCCGGTGCCGATGGTAACGGAAGGATCAATGCCGAACTGATCGCCGGCCTGCTCGGTGGTCTCCTCATCGAAGATGGAAGCGCCGGGGGTGGTCAGGCAAGCCAGGAATGCGCCATAAGGCTCTTCCAGGGTGATGGCGAAGTTGTAGTCATCAATGATCTCAAAGCCACTAAGCTCAGTAGCCTTGCCGTCTACAACGTCCTGTGCGCCCTTGATCATATCATAGATATCATCGTTGACAGCCTTTTCGTAGGTCAGCATACGCTTGATGGTGTAGAGCACATCGGAAGAAGTGAGGTCCGCGCCATTGGAGAACTTCACGCCCTCGTTCAGGGTAAAGGTATAGGTCAGGCCATCGTCGGATACGGTCCAGCTCTTTGCCAGAGAAGGAACAATCTCAGAAGTACCGTCGTCGTTTGCCTTTACTTCCACCAGACGGTCAAAAATATTCATGGCAACGGTGTAATACTCCGTGGTACACTGGGGATCCACGGTATCCGGGTTGTCGTCCTGAATCTTCAGAAACTTAGAAGTGTCAAGATCACCCTCTGCCGCATTGGTTCCAGTCTCCGCAGCAGAGCCAGTCTCGGTACCAGCCGTGCCGGATGCAGCAGCGGAGGCATTGGAGGCGTCGTTGTTTCCGCAGCCGGCCAGCATGCTCATGCACAGGGCCAATGCCAACGACAGGCTTACAAGTTTTTTCATAGACAGATCTCTCCTATTCGCCGAATTGTGAAGTATTTACTTCAACCTTTGTAAAAAATGAAGAAGATTTTTGATTTTTGCCATCACAATTCTTTGTAATATGGTTTCTATTCTAACACAGACTCAGAAAATTGCAAGTACAAATTTAGGAATATTCATTTGCTTCCTTTGTAGGATCTGTTAATTCTCCTCCAAAACTACACATTCCAGCGTCTCTGTGCTGCCGTCCCAGAGGCTGCGATCCACCGGTCCGTCTGCACGCTCTACCTCGCCCCGCTGATTATCATAGGGATCCGAGCGGAGATAGGACATGGCAGGCTGAAAATCCGCCTGGAATTCATCCGTCAGGCAAACCCGGTAGGGATCCAGGTTGCAGAAGTAGAAATTCCAGCGATCGTAAGCCTTTTGCCGCCAGGCAGAGCCGCCAAAGGAGCAATCGCAATGCATCCAGCCAAAGGGCGCCACATAGAACATGGCCCAGTCGTGGCAATCTGCACTGCGCCAATCCGCATAGAGTCCCGACTGCCAACGGGCTGGAATTCCGGCAATTCGGCACATGGTAATAAAGGTCAATGCCTGAACACCGCAATCGCCCCGCAGTCTGGAAGCGCAGTATTCCGGAATTACCGGCAGGCTCACATAAGAGCGCATATAGGAGTATACCACCTTTGTGGTGATAAAATCATAGATTTTCCGGGCTTTTTTCAGAGGATTTGTCTCATCTCCCACAATTTCACGGGTCAGTGCCCGGAGATATGGGGTAAATACAATGTGCGGCAGCTGCTCGCCGGTGTCAAAATCGGGCTGCTGAGGGCTGACCTGCGCCGGATCCGGGTTGTGATAATGCATGGTATTGACCAGGCTGTACTCAATCTGGCACCGCCCGACCTCCTGCGCCGTTCCGGAAAAATAGACCGTTCTTTGATGCGCATCCGGGGGTGCAACAGAAGAATATGCAGGATTGTAAGAAATCAAATTCACATCACTCATTTGGAATTTTTCCAAAGGCAGTGGGACATGAATGTGAAATTCACCAGATTGTCCTGCCAGTTCTTCGCCAAGGGTCACTGTGGCCCGAAGCTTCATGCGGCATTTCACCGTACCGGAGCGCTTCATTTTTTCGATGATCTCATCCCGAATCTGTCCATCGTCTTTCTCCCCGGGGGCCAAAACCTTTGGATGCTTTTGTCGGGCGGCAATATCGGCGCGAATTTTAATGAGGTTGCTATAAAAGCTGTCGATGTAGCGGATTTCTCCCTCTACAAACATCCAGTCCACCACATTTTCTTTCCGGAGCTGATCCAGCTCCCCGGGCTGATAGTCCATGAGCCGATCCTTTAGGATTTTCTCCGCCTCCTGCTGGGAAATCACATAGTCCCGCAAGATTTTTCCCATCTGTACTTCTTCCATCCGAAGCTTGTTCTTGAGCGTTTCGGGAATATCCTCCCGGAGCCGGGTATGAATCAGCGCAATTGCCTCGCCATAGTCCCCGTGCCATTTCAGCTTTTCGATATCCTCCGGCAGCGGATAGCCCAGTGCCTCAATCTGATGATCCATCTGTATATCCTCCCATTGCTGCCCCATTGCAGCGGTTTTATTTTGCATGCATTCCAGCGGGGATCCACTTTCCCCGGATAAAATGCAGATAATTGGCAATGCCGCGGAGATTCAAGTCCACTGCCATTGCAATCCACACGGCGCTCAGTCCCAGGTGGAAGCCAAACAGCAATACGGCTCCCAAACTCACACGAATGCAGAGCATGCAGATAATCCCCACATAGAAGGGATATTTCGCTTCTCCTGCCCCGCGGAGCGCACCGGACATCACGGTAGACATGGAGAACATCGGTTCCGCCACCGAAACAATCCGCAGCATCTCTCCAGACAGCAGCGCAACCTCCAAATCGCTGGAAAACGCCTTTCCCAGGGTATCGGACCACAGGAACATCGCCAATGCCAGGATTGCGGTCAGACCTACACCAATCCAGCCTGTGACCTTTCCAAAGAATTTTGCCCGTTTCCACTGTCCTGCGCCCACATTCTGCCCCACCAGCGCCGTAGAAGCCGATGCAATGCCGTAAGCCGGCATATAACAGATCTGTTCCGCCGTCACTGCCACATAGTTGGCTGCCAGCGAAACGGTGCCCAGGGTGCTGACCATCCGGGTCATGATAATTTGTCCAAAGGAAATGGTAATGCGCTCCAACGCGACCGGAATCGCAACCCCAAGGCAATCCTTCTGAAGTTTGCGGTCCAGGTGAAACTGTCCCCGAAATTTCGGGCAGTATCCCCCGGAACAAAGCAGCACCTTCGCCGTAAGCCAGATGCCGCCCACAAGCAAGCTCAATCCCGTTGCCACTGCTGCACCCAGAACCCCCAAGCCGGCGCCAGGCAGCGTGATATTCTGCCCCAGAATGGAATAGGAGGTCGTATGGTAGATCAGGAAGAAATTGAGCACCACATTCAGCAGGTTAATCAGCGTATTGACAATCATCGGTGTGCGCGTGTTTCCCATGCATCGGAGAATGGCCGAAAAAACCGCATGGAAGGTCCGGCCAGGCAATGCCAGCATCAGCACCAGCATATAGAGAAACGCATCCCGCCGAATATCCGTCGCTGCGCCCATCCAGTCCGGCAGGACAAAGGACAGCGGGCTTCCAATGAGCATTGCGCCAATTCCCAGAATCAGCGAACCAATCACCGACTGAATCAGGGTTTTGCGAACCATCTCCGGGTCCCCTGCACCAATGAAATACGCCGCGCGAACACTGTAACCAACGCCCAGCGCCATAATCACGCCGTTAATGAGCCAGTTACAGGAGGCCGTTACGGAAATCGCCGCAGTTGCCCCCGCCCCCAGAGATCCCACCATTGCGGTATCCACATAGGAGGTTGCTGTCACCAACAGCTGCTCTAAAATGGCCGGAACGGAGAGCGCTGCGGCCAAAAAGACCGGATTCTTTCCGGACCTTGCTAAATCTGCATTCATTTCGCTTTTCGCTCCACCGTAACCGCCTGCATGCCCATCTCGCGATAGCGCTGCTCTACCAGCTTCCGGTCATAGCCCCGGCAGCCGGCATTCATCCAGGGATCGTTAAAGTAGTATTGCCGGTCATCGTAGCCCACCAGCAGCAGGCAATGCTGATGATTGATCCACTGGAATTCTCCTTTTCGTCCCAGCAGCCGCCAGGTCACCCCCAAGGAGGACGGCTCCATATTCAGCGTCGCCCAAAACACCACCGGTAAATCGCGATCAATATAGTTCCCCAGTAATTGCTCCATGGGCACCCCCTGCTGCGGCGTAAACCGGTAGTCCTCGCCAGCCGCCCGTTCCAGCGCCAAAGCAATCACCGGAGCATAGCAGCCATAGGAGCCTTTTTCGTCGTTATAGGGGCTTCCAATAAACGCATCTGCCGGATGGGGTCCATAGAGATAGCCCTCGTGGAACTCAAAGTCCCGCTTGTACAGGTACCGGTCAATGAACGTCTCCGGCGTGATATCATACCCCAGATATTGCAGCAGCATCACCGCCGAAATGCTCTCGCAGCCGGTGGGATACCGTTCCGTCTGGTCGATGTAAGGTACCGTAATGATTTTCTGCATGGTCAGGCCTCCGTCTCTTCCACGATGCATATTTGTATATTATAGCGGATTTCTGCAATTCCCGCAACCTATGTCACCACGAAACCGAAAAAACTGCCCGAAATGCGCAGCAAAATGCGGCAGAGGAATTTCCCCTGCCGCTCGGGATTAAATCCCCGCTTTTTGCATGATTTCGCTCATGGATGCCTTCAGCTGCTCCAGAGTATGGGCCGCAGCTTCTTTCGTCTCATCCGAGGCAAAATAGTAGATTTTCAGCTTTGGTTCAGTACCGGAAGGCCGAAGAATCACACGGCTCTTCTCCCCCACACCATAGGATAGTACATTGGAGGACGGGAAGTGCAGCGTGGTTTGCTGTCTGGTCGTGCAGTCAGTCGAAACACCGCGCAGATAATCTGCCACGGACTTTACGCACTGTCCGCCCAGCTCCGCCGGACGGTTCTCCCGGAGGCTGTCAATGAGCGCGGCACAGCGCTTCTTCCCCTCCTCGCCGTCCAATGCCACAGAGACAACCTCCGTCTCATAGAAGCCATAGGTACGGTAAAGCCGGTCCATGTTCTCGGTGAGAGTGACCCCCTCCAGCTTGCAGCTCGCTGCCAATGCACACACCAGCACGCAGGCAATCTGCGCATCCTTATCCCGGGCATAGGTTCCCTTTAAAAATCCGCAGCTCTCTTCAAAGGCAAACATCACTTCCTGCTCCCTACCCTGCTGCTCCAGGTTCAGGATGGTAGAGCCGATGTATTTAAAGCCGGTGAGCACATCAATATTCTCACAGCCATAGCGCTTTGCAATCTCCAGCACCATCGGCGTTGTCACAATGGACTTGATGCATTTACTGTGCGCCGGAAGGGTGCCCTGACGCAGACGGTTATTGAGGATAAATTCCAGCAGCATGCATCCCAGCTCATTGCCGGAGAAGCGCCGAATTCCGTTTTCCTGGGGTACCGCAATGGCAACCCGGTCCGCATCGGGATCGGTGGCGATGATCACGTCATATTCGGGTGCATTCGGCGCAGCGATGCACTTTTTCGCCTCGTCAAAGGCTGCCTCCGTCTCCGGATTCGGATAGGAGCAGGTGGGGAAATTGCCGTCCGGCGTTGCCTGGGCACTTACCACGTCATAATCCACACCCAGTCGGTCAAACAGTGTTGTAACCGGTGTCAGTCCCGTACCGTGGAGCGGTGTATAGAGCACCTTCAGCTTGGACGCAGGAATCAAATTCCCGCAAAGCATCTCTCCCAGCACCGCCTCATAATAGGCGTCGTACACCTCATTCCAGATGAGCTTTACCTTTCCCTGAGCTACCAATGCATCAAAATCCGTCTCCGCCTCCGAAATCATCGGAAGCTTCTGCATCCGTGCATAGACCTCCGCCGCAGGCTCATCCGTCTGCTGGCAGCCGTCGGAGCCATAGCATTTCATGCCATTATAGGGCGCAGGATTGTGGCTGGCCGTCATAACCACACCGCCGCCGGTGCCCAAATGCCGTACCGCAAAGCTGAGCACCGGAGTCGGCGTGGGCTTTGAGAACAAATACACCTGAATTCCGCATTCCGCCAGCGCCGCAGCGCAGGTCTGGGAAAACAGCAGGCCGTTATTTCTGGTATCATAGGCGATGACACAGGTATCCGGCAGCGTGGACGCCTTGATATATTGCCCATAGGCCAGTGCAGCACGACGGACGGTGTAGACGTTCATCCGGTCCGTGCCCGCGCCCATAATTCCCCGCAAGCCAGCGGTGCCAAAGGTCAGGTCCTCCAAAAACCGTTCCCGCAGTTCTTTATCCTGTCCTGCCAGTTCCAGCAGTTCCTGATGCACCGGAGAAGCGTCCGGTACTTGCTCCAGCCAAAGCTGATACTTTTCCATATATGTCATTGCCATCGCTCCTTGTTCTATAATCTATAGCCACATTATACGTTTTTTTCCTTCGGTACGCAAGGAGAATCCCGGTGAAAAAATGACCGCCGAAGAATCAGCGGTCATTTTTGTGAAATTTACTTGATGGTGATGAGCAGCTCGCCAGCCTTGACGTTGCCGCCTTCCTTCACCAGGACTTCGTCTACCGTACCGGCCATACGAGCCACCACAGACGTTTCCATCTTCATGGCCTCGATGACAGCCAGCACCTGGTTTTCCGCCACCTGGTCGCCAGGCTTTACATTCACCTTGGTTACCATGCCGGGGATGGACGCGCCCACATGGCTCTTATCCTGGGGATCCGCCATAACAA
>CAVEIY010000014.1:0-2379 GCA_963615825.1 Flexilinea sp. | reverse complement strand
TCTTGATGGTCTTTCCGGTTACCTTGGCGTTCTTATCCACCACGGCAACCTCACGGCGTGTGCCGTTCAGCTCGAAGATCACGTTCCGGGTGCCATCGTCGTTGTGATCGCCCAGACCCAGATATTTGATAACCAGGGTCTTACCATCCTCAATGTTGATCTTGTTGGTTTCACCCAGCGCAAGACCGTTGAAGAATACATGGGAACCCATACGCATCAGGTAGCCATACTCCTTGGAGTGCTTCCAATACTCCTCCACCACCTTGGGGTAGATGCAGTAGGAAATGACATCGCGCATGGTGGGATTGGGGCAGAACTTCTCCACTTCCTTCTTGGCCTGCTCAAAGTCAACCGGTGCGAGCAGTTCGCCAGGACGGCAGGTAATGGGCTTCTCGCCCTTGAGCACGATCTTCTGGAGATCCACCGGGAAGCCGCAGGGCGGTTGACCCATCATGCCCTTGAAGTAGCTGACCACGGAATCCGGGAAGGTCAGATGCTCGCCCTTTTCCACGATGTTCTCGGGAGTCAGGTCGTTCTGCACCATGAAGATTGCCAGATCGCCCACCATCTTGGAGGACGGGGTAACCTTTACCAGGTCACCCAGCATATCGTTGACCTTCTTGTACATCTCCTTGACTTCCAGGAAGCGGCTGCCCAGGCCCAGGGAGATAACCTGAGGCTCCAGGTTGGTATACTGGCCGCCAGGAATCTCATAGCGATAGATATCGGTCACAGGGGTCTTGAGACCGTGATCAAAGTTTGCATAGCGCAGGCGGACATCGGCCCAGTAATCGGTCAGCTCCTGGATTCCCTCCATGGAGATGCCGGTATCTCTGGGGTTGCCCTGGAGTGCTGCCACAACGGCGTTCATCGAGGGCTGAGAGGTCAGGCTGGACATAGAAGCCACAGCGGTATCCACAATGTCCACGCCAGCTTCCGCGGCCATCAGCAGGGTTGCAACCTGGTTGCCGGTGGTATCGTGGGTATGGAGATGAATCGGGATGCCGATCTCCTGCTTCAGTGCATGCACCAGTTCCTTGGCAGCATAGGGCTTCAGCAGACCGGACATATCCTTGATGGCGATAGAATGGGCACCGATGTGCTCCAGTTCCTTTGCCAGCTTGACATAGTAGTCCAGGGTATAGCGGGTACGGGACTTATCCATAATGTCGCCGGTGTAGCAGATGGTTGCCTCGCAGAACTTGTTCTGCTTCAGCACCTCATCCATGGCGATGGACATACCGGGCACCCAGTTCAGAGAGTCGAATACACGGAAAATATCAATGCCGCCCAGTGCAGACTGCTTCACGAACTCACGTACCACGTTATCCGGATAGTTCTGATAGCCTACGGTGTTGGAACCGCGGAGCAGCATCTGGAAGGGAATGTTGGGGATCTTCTCACGGAGCAGATCCAGCCGCTCCCAGGGATCCTCATGCAGGAACCGATAAGCTACGTCGAAGGTAGCACCGCCCCACATCTCCAGGGAGAAGCAATCCGTCAGGATATCTGCCGTGCCATCTGCGCCCTTGACCATGTCGCGGGTACGCATTCTGGTGGACAGCAGGGACTGATGGGCATCGCGCATGGTGGTGTCGGTAATCAGCAGTTTCTTCTGATCCATAACCCACTGAGACAGCGCCTTGGGTCCCTTTTCATCCAGCAGCTGCTTGAGGCCGGGCTTGGGATGACCGGAACCCTTGGGGAATCTGGGGGTATCGTACTGTTTCCGCTCTGCGTCGGGGTTTGCCACCTGAATGTTGGCGATGTACTTGAGCACGCGGGTTGCACGATCCTTGGAATCGGTGATATCAAACAGCTCAGGCGTCTCGTCAATAAACTTGGTATGGCACTTACCGGCTACAAAGGTAGGATGGCTCAGAATGTTGGAAACAAAGGGAATGTTGGTTTTTACACCGCGAACCCGAACCTCGCTGATGGCGCGGAGGGCTTTCCGGCAGGTACCCTGGAAGGAGTTATCCCAGCAGGTAACCTTAACCAGCAGAGAATCATAGTAGGGCGAAATCACAGTGCCGGTGGTAGCATTGCCGCCGTCCAGACGCACACCGTTACCGCCGCCGGTGCGATAAGAGGTAATCTTACCGTTGTCGGGTGCAAAGTTATTGGTAGGATCCTCGGTGGTAACGCGGCACTGAATGGCATAACCGCGCACCTTGACATCCTCCTGGCAGCTAAGGCCAATGGCCGGATGGCTCAGCGGATAGCCTTCAGCAATCAGAATCTGCGCACGAACCAGGTCAATACCGGTTACCATTTCCGTAACGGTATGCTCTACCTGAATTCGAGGGTTCATCTCAATGAAATAGTAGCTGCCGGACTTGTCCACCAGGAACTCCAGGGTACCGGCATTGATGTAGC
>CAVEIY010000013.1:0-24238 GCA_963615825.1 Flexilinea sp. | reverse complement strand
CAATTCCGCACACCGGGGCAGCGCCGCACAGCGGGATTGTCCCAATACAGAAAGGAAGCAAACACATGAAAAAAACAATCGCAATGCTGCTGTCTCTGACCATGCTGGCAGGACTGCTGGCAGGCTGCGGCAGCGAATCCGCAAGCTCTGCCGCTCCGGCACAGGAATCCGTCAGCGCAGCAGAAACCACTGTGCCTGCTGCAACGGAGGCGCCCACCCAGGCACCGGAGGAATCCGTGAAGGAAGCAGCTGTTTCCGCAGACGAGGAAGCCGCCTCTGCCGAGGAGGAAGAGGAAAACTACGAGACGGGGGATGCCAGCTTGGACGACACACGCAATCAGGATGAAATCGGGGATCAGGAGCTGCTGGTGGTCAGCTTCGGTACCAGCTATAACGACAGCCGCAGACTGACCATCGGCGCCATTGAGGGTGCCATTGCCGATGCTTGCCCGGACTACAGCGTTCGCCGTGGCTTTACCAGCCAGATTATCATCGACCATGTAAAGCGCCGGGACAATGTTTCCATTGACAATGTTACCGAGGCGCTGGACCGTGCCGTTGCAAATGGCGTTAAGACTCTGGTGGTACAGCCCACCCATCTGATGAACGGCCTGGAGTACAACGATTTGGTGGATGAGATCGCCCAGTATTCCGATGCCTTTGAGCAGGTATCCATCGGCGAGCCGCTGCTGACCTCCGATGAGGATTTCCAGGCAGTTGCACAGGCCATTGTGGATGCAACCAAGGAGTATGACGACGGCAAGACCGCAATCTGCTTCATGGGCCATGGCACTGAGGCAGAGTCCAACCAGGTCTATGCCAAGATGCAGACGGTCCTCACCGATATGGGCTGCACCAACTACTTTGTTGGCACCGTAGAGGCAACGCCTTCTCTGGACGATGTGCTGAAGCTGGTTCAGGAGGGAGATTATGAGCGCGTGGTATTGGAGCCGCTGATGGTGGTAGCAGGCGACCATGCCAACAACGATATGGCAGGCGACGATCCGGATTCCTGGAAGTCCACCTTTGGGGCAGCAGGCTATGAGGTTGTGCCCGTGGTCCGCGGCCTGGGCGAGCTGGAGGATATCCAGAAGATCTATGTGCAGCATGCACAGGCAGCCATTGATGCCCTGAATCAGTAACAAAACAGGGACCCGGATTCCTGGGCGGGGTCCGGGTCCATTTTTACAACAGGAGAGAAACTATGAAAAATCGGAAGATTGCGCTGCTGCTGGCAGCGGGAATGCTGCTGGGGCTGTTGAGCGCTTGCGGCAGTGAAACGGCATCGGCGGCGTCCGTCGTGTCGAATGGATCGGAAGCGGCGGAGGAAGTGGCGGCTTCCTCCGGCGAGACGGAAACCGCTGCACCCAAGGCAGACCAGGTGGCCAGTGCCGGAGAGATGACCACGGTGGAAGAAGTGGTAGAGGCGGGTATGACCCCCGTTTATGCTTCGGAGCTGAAGAACGGAACCTATGAGGTGGAGATGAAGTCCTCCTCCTCCATGTTTAAGGTAGACCGGTGCGAGCTTCAGGTCAAGGACGGAAAAATGCAGGCGGTCCTCTATATGACCAGTCAATCCTATCTCTATCTCTATGCAGGTACGGCAGAGGAAGCCGCGGCGGCCAGCGAGAAAGATTATATTCCCCGGGAAGAGGCAGACGATGGCATGGGCAGCTTTACCCTGCCAGTGGAGGCGCTGGATGCCGGAGTTTCCTGTGCGGCGTTCAGCAAAAAGAAGGAAAAATGGTACGATCGAACGCTGCTGTTCCGGGCGGATTCTCTGCCTGCGGAGGCGTTTTTGGAGGAGCGGGGCACCAATGCAGCGGATCTTATGCTGGATGACGGCGAATATACCGTGGATGTGACCCTTTCCGGCGGCTCTGGACGGGCCAGCGTGGAATCCCCTGCGAAGCTGACGGTCAGCGGCGGCGTATTGACTGTGACCATCGTGTGGAGCAGCTCCAACTATGACTATATGCTGGTGGATGGCGTGCAGTATGATCCGGTGAATACCGAGGGAAACTCCGTGTTTGAACTTCCTCTGAACACCTTTGACACCCCGGTGGCGGTTCAGGCGGACACCACGGCCATGAGTCAGCCCTATCTCATTGACTATACCCTGACCTTTGATTCTGCATCGGTTGCCTCGGCGTCATGAGAAAAAGCAGAATAGTTGTTGCTGCGCTTTTTCTGCTGGGGCTTTGCGGCTGTGGAAAAACGGCGGAGGATGGCTGGAATGGCCTTACGCAAACCGGCAGCATGGATCTCCAATATGCCCAGAAGTTTCAGGTGGATTATTATGAAGGGGATTATGCCAGAATTACCATTGAGGGGGACCAATATCTTCTGGTACCGGAAGGAAAAACGGCGCCGGATGGGGTGAGCGGCGATGTTACCGTGCTGCAGCAGCCCCTTGACAATCTCTATGTGGCGTCCTCCTCGGCCATGGATTTGTTTTTGCAGTCTGGGGCCATTGAACGGGTGGATATGACCAGCACCAGCGCCGAAAACTGGACCATTCCGGAGATTCGTGAAATGGTGACGTCGGACGACATCACCTATGTGGGGAAATACAGCGCACCGGACTACGAGGTGGTGCTGGATGAGGGCTGCGGCCTTGCAGTGGAGAACACCATGATAACCCATAGCCCCGAGGTGAAGGAAAAGCTGGAGCAGCTGGGCATTCCGGTGCTGATTGAGCGGTCCAGCTACGAGGAAAGTCCGCTGGGCCGGGTGGAGTGGATTAAGCTCTACGGCCTGCTGACAGGAACACTGGAAGAAGCGGAACGGTTTTTCCAGAAAAGCGTCCAGCAGGTTCAGGCAGTGGAGGAGAACACGGCGGACCAGGAGACGGAAAAGCCGACGGTGGTGTTTTTCTACTTCACATCGTCGGGCTATGCCAATGTGCGGACGCCGAACGACTATATCTCTCAGATGATCGACCTGGCCGGGGGGAGCTATGCCTTTTCTGCGGCGGATTTGGGCGATCAGGGGAGCCGTTCCACAATCAATATGGATTTGGAGCAGTTTTATGCGGCGGCAAAGGATGCGGATATTCTGATTTACAACAGCACGGTAGAGGGCACGCTCTCTTCTCTGGATGCGCTGCTGGAAAAAAGCCCGCTGATGAAGGACTGCAAGGCGGTTCAGGAGGGAAATGTCTGGTGTACCGGACAAAATATGTTCCAGCAGGTCAGCGGCACCGCGGAGATGATCTCTGATCTGCATGCTGTGATTACCGGCGATACGGAGCACGCTCTAACGTACCTGTATCGACTGCAATAGAAAGGACAGGCTATGCTGCAACATGAAAAACGCCGCTATATTGCGGCATTTGGAATCCTGGGAATTCTGCTGCTGGCACTCCTGGTGCTGAATCTGCGGATTGGCAGCATAAAAGTGCCGATGGGAGAGCTGGCGGCGATTCTCCGGGGACAGAATCGGGATGGCACCGCAGGGCAGATTATCTATTCCATTCGGATGCCGCGCATGATTGCAGCAGCGGTATTGGGAGGCGCGCTGGCAGTGGCTGGCTTCCTGCTCCAGACGTTCTTTTCCAACCCCATTGCCGGTCCCTTTGTTTTGGGCATTTCCTCCGGAGCAAAGCTCACCGTTGCAATTGCCATGATCCTGAGCCTGCGGCTGGGGGTAAATCTCTCCTCCGGAGCGATGATTCTGTCGGCTTTTGTGGGAGCGGGGCTGTCCATGGGGATGATTCTTCTGATTTCCGGACGGGTCAGCCGCATGAGTGTGCTGGTGGTCTGCGGCGTGATGATCGGCTATATCTGCTCGGCCATTACGGACTTTATGGTGACGTTTGCGGAGGATTCCAACATTGTAAATCTCCACAACTGGTCCCGGGGCAGCTTTTCCGGCACCAGCTGGGAAAATGTAAGGACCATGGTGCCGGTGGTGGTGATTTCCATGCTTCTGAGCTTCCTCCTGTCCAAACCCATGGGGGCCTATCAGATGGGCGAGAAGTATGCCGTCAGCCTTGGGGTGAATCTCCGGGGACTGCGTTTGGCGCTGATCCTGCTGTCAAGCATTCTGGCAGCCACGGTGACTGCCTTTGCCGGACCTATCTCATTTTTAGGAATTGCAGCGCCCCATTTAATCCGCCAGCTGCTGAAAACCACAAAGCCGATTTTGATGATTCCGGCCTGCTTCCTGGGCGGCGCGGTATTTTGCCTGCTCTGCGATTTGCTGGCTCGGACGGTATTTTCTCCGACGGAGCTGAGCATTAGCACGGTCACTGCGGTATTTGGTGCGCCGGTGGTGATTTTTATGATGCTGCACCGGCAAAAGGAGCGCTTTTCATGAACCATGAACCGATCAAATTGGAAACCCGGCAGCTCCAGGTGGGCTATCCACGGAAGGTCGTGGTGGCGGGGGTGGAATTTGCCGTAGAAGCCGGAGAAATCCTGGCGCTGGTGGGGCCAAACGGCGCGGGCAAATCCACCCTGATGAAATGCATTGCCGGTCAGCTTGCCCTCCAGGGAGGAACGGTGCTGCTGTCCGGAAAGGATATGGCGCAGCTCAGTCCCAATGAAACCGCCAAATCCCTCTCGCTGCTGCTCACCGGACAGACAATCCCAGAGCTGATGACCTGCCGGGAGGTGGTGGCGGCGGGACGATATCCCTATACCGGAAGGCTGGGTATTCTGAGCCGGGAGGACTGGGACAAGGTGGATGCGGCCATGGCGCGCCTCCATGCGGAAGAGCTGGCGGAAGCCTCTTTTGATGCGATCAGCGATGGTCAGCGTCAACGGGTTTTGCTGGCAAGGGCATTGTGTCAGGAGCCGAAGGTGCTGGTGCTGGATGAACCGACCGCCTATTTGGATATCCGCTATCAGCTGGAGCTGGTGACGGCCCTGAAGTCGTTGGTTCAGGAGGAAGGACTGGCGGTGGTGGTCAGTCTCCATGAGCTGGAGCTGGTGCGCCGATGCGCAGATCGGATGCTCTGCCTGAAAAACGGACGGGTGGATCGGCTGGATACCACGGAAGCTGTTTTCTCCGGCGATTATCTGGAGCAGCTGTTTGAGCTGCCGCAGGGAAGCCTGAATATGCCGGAAAAGCCGACCTTTTCCCACTATGTACAGTCCGGCGGCAAGCAGCTTCGGTGCGGCTATACCACCGGTACCTGTGCTGCTCTGGCAGCATTGGGTGCGACGCGGAGACTGCTCACCGGTGTTTGGCCGGATACGGTGCGGTTGATGACCCCGAAAGGATTGCCGGTTGAAGTTCCGCTGGAGCAATGCCAGGTGACGGAGACTGCTGCGTCCTGCGGTGTGCGGAAGGATGCCGGAGACGATGTGGATGCAACTGCCGGAATGCTGATTCAAGCAGAGGTGCGGTACTATGCCCAGCCGGGAATTATAATCGACGGCGGTACCGGAATCGGCCGGGTCACGAAGCCTGGACTGGACCAACCGGTGGGCGCTGCGGCGATCAATTCAGTGCCTAGAAAGATGATTCTGGAGGCGGTTCGCTCGGTCTGCACGGCGACGGAGTATACAGGCGGACTTGCGGTTACCATTTCGGCGCCGGAGGGGCAAGAGGTTGCCAAGAAAACCTTTAACAGTGATCTGGGCATTCAGGGGGGAATCTCCATCCTGGGTACCTCCGGAATTGTGGAGCCGATGAGTCAGCAGGCACTGATTGATACCATTGTGCTGGAGCTGCGCCAGAGGGCTGCTCAGGGGCATCACCGCGTGATTTTAACGCCGGGAAACTACGGAATGGACTACCTCCAGGAACAGGGCCTTGACCGACTGGGCGCTCCGGTGGTGAAATGCTCGAATTTCATCGGGGAAGCGTTGGATGCGGTGAAAAACCTGGGGTATGAACAGGTATTACTGGTGGGGCACATCGGCAAGCTGGTGAAGGTGGCAGGCGGCATCATGAACACCCATTCCAAAATGGCAGATTGCCGCCGGGAGCTGATGGCGGTTCATTGCATGCTGGCAGGAGGAAGCTCCCAACTGTGCCAAAGCCTGATGGAATGCGCCACCACCGACGCCTGCCTGGAGCTGCTGCAAAGGGAGCACATGGTGGAACCGGTGATGGACCGGCTGATGGACGCCATAGCGGCGCAGCTAAAGCGCCGGGTGGGAGAGAATTGCCAAAGTGGCGCAATCCTGTTTTCTAAGGAATACGGCACCTTGGGGGTTACCGCGGAAGCGGAATGCATGAAAGCTCAGTGGAGCGAGGAAAAGGAGGCACAGCCATGATACATTTTGTGGGAGCGGGTCCCGGAGCGCCAGATCTCATTACCCTGCGGGGAGCCGAGCTACTGAAACAGGCGGATGTGGTGATTTACGCAGGCAGTCTGGTGAATCCCGTGCTGCTGGGACTGTGCCGGGAGGACTGCAAAATCTATAACAGCGCCCAGCTGACCCTGGAGCAGGTGATTGCCATCTGTCGGGCGGCAGAACAGGACGGAAAGAGGACCGTTCGGCTTCATACCGGGGATCCCAGTATTTATGGCGCCATTCGGGAGCAGATGGATGCACTGCGGACGCATGGAATTTCCTTTGACGTCACTCCGGGGGTGTCCAGCTTTTGCGGTGCAGCGGCTGCGATTCCGGCGGAGTACACCTTGCCCGGCGTCAGCCAGACAGTCATTCTGACCCGTATGGCAGGCAGAACGCCGGTGCCCCAGGGAGAGGGGATTGCAGACCTTGCGCGTCATGGTGCGGCCATGGTGATTTTCCTGTCGGCGGGAATGCTTCCAACGCTGCAGGAAGAACTGCTCAAAGGCGCGTATACGGCGGAAACGCCCGCGGCGCTGGTCTATAAGGCTACCTGGCCCGAGGAAAAGGTGGTGCATACGCCGCTGGGAAAGCTGGCAGAAGCGGGAGCGGCCCATGGAATCTCCAAAACGGCATTGGTACTGGTGGGGGATTTCTTGGGCGGAAGCTATGACCGCAGCAAGCTCTATGATCCGGCCTTTACCACAGAATTCCGGGAGGGAACAACGTGAACGTGCAGCTGATCTCTTTTTCCGAACGCGGAGAAGCGCTGGCAAGACGATTGGCAGCGCGTTTAGGCGGAGAAGCTATGCGCTGCGGACAGCCAGAGTCGCTGCAGGCGTGGACGGAACGAAGATTTCATACTGCCGAGGGGCTGATTTTTGTGGGTGCGGCCGGCATTGCAGTTCGGGCCATTGCGCCCTATGTAACGTCCAAGGCGCAGGATCCGGCGGTGGTGGTGGTGGACGAAACCGGGATGTTTGCCATCTCTCTGCTCAGCGGACATCTGGGTGGTGCCAACGAACTGGCTCAGCGGGTGGCGGAGCTGTGCGGCGCGACTCCGGTGATTACCACGGCGACGGACCGTAACGGTGTGTTTGCAGTGGACAGCTGGGCAAGAATGCAGGGCTGTACGGTGCGGAATCCCCATGAAATCCGGCGTATTTCCGCCCGACTGTTGGCTGGAGAAACCATAAAAATCCAAAGTGATTGGCCCATAGCAGGTGAAATTCCCAAGGGCATTCAGCTGACCCAGGGACAGGACTGTGATGTGCTGGTATCCATCCATGCCGCCAATCTGGATGCACTGCATCTTGTTCCGCGCATTGCCGTGTTGGGCGTAGGGTGCAAGAAGGGAACCGGTCAGGTGGCCATTGAGGCGGCATTTCGAGAAATGTGTGCCAGGGACGGTCTGACAGAGGAGGCATTCGTTATGGTATGCAGCGTGGACCGAAAGGCTGAAGAACCGGGGCTGCTGGCGTTTTGCCAGGCCCATGGACTCCCATTCCGGACCTACACCGCAGAGCAGCTGCAAACGGCAGTGGGGAACTTTTCCTCGTCGGCATTTGTGCAGCAGATCATCGGCGTAGACAATGTATGCGAGCGAAGTGCCGTGTTGGGCAGCGGCGGAACATTATACCGGAAAAAGCAGGCGGGCAACGGTGTGACCATGGCGGTGGCGCTGAAGCCCTTTGCTCCGGATTGGAGGTGGCGGTATGAATAAGCTTTTTTTGGTGGGAATCGGCCCCGGAAATGCTGCCGGTATGACCGAAGCGGCCAAAGCGGCGTTGGAGCAGTCGGAAGTGCTCTGCGGCTATACGGTGTATCTGGAGCTGATAAAGGCACAATTTCCGGACAAGGAGACTTATACCACACCCATGACCCGGGAGCTGGAACGCTGCCAGTGGGCCGTTGACCGGGCGGCAGAGGGGAAAACGGTGGCGATGCTGTGCTCCGGCGATGCTGGGGTTTATGGCATGGCCGGTCCAGTGCTGGAGCTGGCTGAGGGAAGAAATGTGGAAATTGAGGTGGTGCCCGGCGTGACGGCGGCCCTGAGCGGTGCGGCCATTCTCGGTGCGCCGCTGATGCATGATTTCTGCGTGATTTCGCTGTCGGATTTGTTGACACCCTGGGAGACAATTGCCCGTCGGCTGCGCTGTGCGGCGGCTGGGGATTTTTCCATTGCACTGTATAATCCAAGGTCCAAAAAACGCCCGGAACATCTGCGCCGGGCCTGCGAAATCCTGCTGGAGGAAAAAAGTCCGGACACGGTTTGCGGCTGGGTTCGGAACATCGGCAGAACCGGGCAGTGCCATGGCCTGACCACCCTGGGAAAACTGGGAAGTCTGGAGCTTGATATGTTTACAACCGTGTTTATCGGCGCTTCCACCACAAAAAATGTGGATGGGTACATGGTGACGCCTCGGGGGTACCGGAAATGAAGCTTCTGATTTTTGGCGGTACCACGGAGGGACGAATTCTGGCGGAAACCCTGACCAAACGGGGCCATCAGGTAACGGTCAGTGTAGCAACTGCACTAGGGGCCGAGGAACTGGCGGGAATTCCCTGCGCCATCTGGGAAGGACGACTGGAGGAAACGGATATGGCGGAACGTGTCCGGGACTTTGAACTGGTGATTGATGCCACCCATCCCTATGCCGAGGCGGTGTCGGCGCATATTCGGGCGGCTTGCAGCAAAACAGGGATTCCGCTGCGGCGGGTTCTGCGGGCAGCATCGCAGGAGGATGGCTGCATCCGGGTGGACAGCTGTCAGGAGGCGGCAGAATACCTGAAAAGCCGCCCAGGCAGGGTGATGGTGGCAACCGGGTCCAAGGCGCTGAGGGACTATGGCTGCCTGCCCCCGGAACGGATTTATCCCCGGGTGCTGCCGACCCATGAGGCACTGAACATTTGCGAGGAAATGGGCATTCCGCACCGGAATATTCTTGCGCTCCAGGGGCCGTTTACACTGGACATGAACCTTGCAATGCTGAAGCAGTACGGAATTTCCTATCTGGTGACCAAGGACGGCGGAAGCGCTGGCGGCTTTGAGGAAAAACGACAGGCTGCCCAGAAAGCAGGGGCACAGCTGATTCTTGTGGGACGGCCGCCGGACAGCGGAACATCCATGGAGCAGCTGCTTCTGGAATTGGAGGACGGACGATGAAATGTACACTCATTGGCATGGGCTGCGGGCCTTTTCATCTCACAAAGGCAGCACAGGAGGCCCTGTGCGAGGCTCAGCTGATGGTTGGAGCGCGGCGGCTGCTGGCGCTGGGGCCGGATACCGGTGCGAAGAAAATCGCAGAATATCGACCCCAGGAGATTGCGGACTTGCTCAAGGCACATCCGGTGGAGTCGTGCTGCGTGCTCTATTCCGGAGACAGCGGATTTTATTCCGGGGCAGCGGGACTTTTGCCGCTGCTGGAGGGAATGGAGGTTCAGGTGCTGCCCGGAATCTCCAGCTTGCAGGAATTCGCAGCCCAATTGGGGATGTGCTGGCAGGACTGGAACCTCTGCTCGGCCCATGGGGTTTCCTGTGACCCGGTACAGGCTGTGATGCAGGGAAAACGGGCGTTTTTCCTGACCTCCGGGGCAGATGGTCCCGGAAAGTTGTGCGGCCTGCTGACGGAAGCGGGACTGGGCAAACTGCCGGTTTTTGTGGGAGAAAATCTGGGAACCGACCAGGTGCAGATCTGGCGGGGAACGGCGGAACGCTGCACCCAAATGAGCTTTGCACCGCTGAACGTCATGCTGGCGGAGGCTGCACCCCGGTATCCCAGACGCACCCCGGGCATTCCCGATGATGAATTCCTGCGGGATAAGGTGCCCATGACCAAGCAGGAGGTTCGTGCGGCAATTATGGCAAAGCTGGGCGTCGGACCGGAGGAAGTGTGTTGGGATATTGGCGCGGGCACTGGCAGCGTCAGCGTGGAGCTTTCTCTCTGGGCAAAAAGCGTCTGGGCGGTGGAGCAAAAGCCGGAAGCCGTGGAACTGATCCGGAAAAACCGGGAGAAATTCTGCGCCTGGAATCTCCATGTGACGCCGGGAGCTGCGCCGGAGGCGTTGGCAGAGCTGCCCAAACCGGATGCGGTATTTGTAGGCGGAAGCGGCGGACAGCTGGCAGAAATTCTGAACACAGCGGTGCAGGCAAATCCAAAGGTTCGCATTTGTGTCAGCGCCATTGCACTGGAAACCCTACACGGAGCTGTTTCAACACTGGAAGCGCTGGGCTATGAATCGGAAGTGACGCAAATCTCCGTCAGCCGGACGAAATCGGCGGGAAGCCTGCATCTTTTGATGGCGCAGAACCCGGTATTTTTGATTACAGGAGAAAAAGCATGAAGCGCGTGATGATTGCGGCCATGAGCAGCGGCAGCGGAAAAACCGTGATGACCTGCGGCCTGATGCGAGCGTTTTCCCGGCGGGGGATTGGCGTAGAGGGCTTTAAATGCGGGCCGGATTATATTGATCCCATGTTCCACACCCGAGTGCTGGGTATCCCGAGCCGAAATCTGGACCTTTACCTACAGGGACGGGCCGGGGTAGAGCGCACCCTTCAAAAGCAGCAGGCACAGCTCGGCATTTTGGAAGGCGCCATGGGCTTTTACGATGGGCTGAGCGGCACCACCGAGGCCAGCGCATGGGACGTGGCAAATACGCAGAATATTCCGGTGATCCTTGTGGTGCGTCCCGGCGGCAGCAGTATCACCCTGGCGGCACAGCTGCGGGGCTTGATGGAATTCCGCCAGCCCAGCCATATCGTTGGCCTGCTGCTGACGGACTGCAAACCGATGCTGTATGCCCATCTGCGCCCGATTCTGGAGCGGGAGACGGGCTTGACGGTATTGGGCTATCTGCCGCCTATGGAGGAAGCAAACATCCCCTCCCGGCACCTGGGATTGGTGACGGCAGAGGAAATTCAGAACCTCTCGGCGCGGTTTGATGCCATTGCATCGGCGCTGGAGCAGCGTGCGGAACTCTCTGCACTACTGGGCTTGGCGGCAGATGTCCCTTGTCCTGAACCAACGAAAAAACAGCAGGAAATATCGGCGCGATGCCGAATTGCAGTGGCCAGAGACGAGGCATTTTCCTTTTACTATCAGGATAATCTGGAGGCATTGGAGGCTGCCGGGGCGGAGCTGTGCGAGTTTAGCCCCCTTCGGGATCCGACGCTTCCGGAAGCGGACGGCGTGTATCTTGGGGGCGGTTATCCGGAGCTGTATTGTTCGGCACTCTCTCAAAATGAGACGATGCGGGAGAGTATCCGGCTTGCCATTGCAGCAGGAATGCCTGCCGTGGCGGAATGCGGCGGATTTCTCTACCTTCAGGATGCGCTCCGGGACGATCAGGGAACGGTGTGGCCCATGGTAGGGGCGCTCCACGGAACCGGCTATGGAACCAAACGGCTCCAGCGGTTCGGGTATCTGACGCTGACTGGGGAAACGGATTCCCTTTTGCTGCGGGCTGGAGAAGCGGTTCCGGCCCATGAGTTCCACTATTGGGACTGTACGGACTGCGGCGCGGATTTGTCAGCGCAAAAAGCCAATGGCCGAAGCTGGCAGTGCGGGTTTGCCGGAAAGACCATCTATGCGGCATTTCCTCATTTTCACTGGGGCGGAGAGATTCCCATGGCAGAGCGGTTTGTAAATGCAGCTGCCAAGTATCGGGAGGAGAGACAACATGGCGCTTGAGGAGATCATTGCGGGGATTCTGGAGCTTCCGGCGGCGGACTTATATCGGGCACGCCAGCGCTGGAACACCCTGGCCAAACCTCTGGGCAGCCTGGGGGTGCTGGAGGAAAATATTACGAAGCTTGCAGCCCTTGCCGGGAACCAGACGGTCACGCTGAATCGGCGGACGCTATTGGTGGTTTGCAGCGACAACGGCGTGGTGGCCCAGGGGATCAGTCAGTCGGATGCTTCCGTGACGACAGCGGTAGCGGCAGCGCTGGGCCGGGGCGACAGTACGGTAAATTATATGGCAAAGACGGCAAACTGCACGGTTCTGCCGGTTGATGCCGGGATGTTAGAGCCGACCCCGGAGGGGGTCCTGAATCGAAAACTGCTGTGGGGCACCGGGGACATCTCTGTGGGGCCGGCCATGTCCCGGGAAATCTGCATCCGGGCAATGGAAACCGGGGCTGCGCTGGCAGAGGAGCAGGTAAAGAACGGGACGGACATATTACTGCTGGGCGAGATGGGCATTGGCAACACCACCACCTCTGCCGCCGTGGCAAGCGTTCTGCTTCACAGGGAACCGGGAGAAATGACCGGACGGGGCGCGGGACTATCCGACAAAGGCTTGCAGCGAAAAATCCGTATCATCGCCCAGGCAATTGCAGTCAATCGACCGAATCCCGAGGACCCCATAGATGTTCTGGCCAAGGTAGGCGGACTGGATTTGGCAGTTCTGTGCGGGATATGCCTGGGCGGAGCAAGATGCCGCGTTCCGGTGCTGCTGGACGGCGTGATTACCAATACCGCGGCGCTGTGCGCAGTAAAGCTCTGCTCCAGGGTAAGGGATGTGCTGATTGCTTCTCACGTATCCCAGGAGCCTGCGGCAAAGCTTTTGCTGGAGGCGCTGGATTTGAAACCCTGCATATCTGCGGGCTTGCATTTGGGAGAGGGCAGCGGTGCGGTGCTGGCACTGCCGCTGCTGGATCAGGCGTTGGCGGTTTACAACAGCGGACATACCTTTGCGGCTTTGGGCATCGATGCCTATACGCCGCAGTAAGGAGACAGTATGGTGACACTAATCATCGGCGGAAGCGCCAGCGGGAAAAGTGAATATGCCGAGCAGCAGGTCTTATCCCTTCCGGGTCAGCGGGTTTACATTGCCACGCTGGAGCCGTGGGACGATGAGTGCCGCAAACGGATTAAAAAGCATCGGAACGCCCGGGCACAGCGGGGATTTATGACCCTGGAGTGCTATCGGGGATTGGATCAGCTTACGGTTCCGGCCCATTCCAACGTTTTGCTGGACGGGCTGGGGAACCTGGTGGCAGGAGAGCTGTATAGCCCCCAGGGACGTGGAATTGCGGCAATTTTGGCGGGAACCGAGCATCTGCTGGAGCAGTGCAGCCATCTTACCATTGTGGCCGACGAGGTGTTTTCCGGGGGAAGGGACTACGAAGGCGACACTCTGCGCTATCTCCGGGAAATGGGGAGGCTCCATTGTGCCTTGGCCCGCCGCGCGGATCGGGTGGTAGAGGTGGTCTGCGGGGTACCCAATGTGTTAAAGGAGGCAGTGCAATGACGTTTTTTGAGACGATTGCCGTGGCGTTTTCCATGTTTTCGGCCATTCCCATGCCGCAGTTCCAATGGAACGAAAAGAATATGCGCTATGCCCTGTGTGCGTTTCCGCTGATCGGCGCAGTGATTGGCGGAATCAGCTGGGGCGCCTGGAGCCTATGCGGGTGGCTGGGACTTCCCAACCTGCTGCGCGGGGCAATTTTGACGCTGATTCCGGTGCTGGTGACTGGCGGCATTCACTTGGACGGCTACAGCGACACCTGTGATGCTCTGGCCAGCCATGCTGCCCAGGAAAAAAAGCTGGAGATTTTAAAGGACCCTCATGTTGGCTCCTTTGCGGTGATCCGGATTTGCGGGTATTTTGTGATAACCCTTGCCCTGTGGACGGCGCTGAAAACGTTCCCGTGGACAGCAGTGTTGCTGGGCTTCTGCATGAGTCGGACGCTGTCGGGGTTGGCGGTGGCATCGTTCCCATTGGCAAAAAATACGGGGCTGGCCCATACCTTCGCCCAGACGGCGGATCAAAAGCGGGTCAGAACCGTTCTGATTATCTTGGATGTACTCCTGTGCCTTGGCATGTGCCTGTGCGGCTATCAGGGGGTTCTGATGGCACTGGCGGCCCATGTGGTGTTCGGGTGCTACTACCGCATGAGCCGGAAGGAGTTTGGCGGACTGTCCGGGGATTTGGCAGGCTGGTTCCTACAGCTGGCGGAGCTATGGATGCTGGTGGCATTGGTGATTGGTCAGTATGTGGAGGTGCTGATATGATTTTTGTAACAGGACCGCTGTTTGCAGAAAAAGAGAAAACCATCTGTAGGTGCCTGGGCTGGAGCCGGGAGCAATTTGCGGAAAACGGCGTCCGGGATGTGCAGGCGTTGGCGGCGGACTGCGAGGACCTTGCTGCCCTGGCGGAGGAACTCTCCCAAAAAGCAGTAGTGATTGCCACGGAAGTCGGCGGCGGTGTGGTGCCCATAGACGCTGGGCAGCGCCATGACCGGGAGCAGGCTGGACGGCTGGCTTGCCTGCTGGCAGAGCGGGCGGATACGGTGGTCCGGGTCTGCTGCGGCATTCCACAGGTATTAAAGGGGAATCTGCCATGAAACTGGAGCTGATTCGCCACGGAGAAACCGATCTCCAGAGGGAACATCGCTACCAGGGGATCACCGATGCGCCGCTGAGCGCGGTGGGGCGGGAACGGCTCCATCCGGCATACTTCCGTCCGGCGCGTGTGATTGTAACCCCGCTGAGAAGAACCCGGGAAACGGCGGCAATTCTGTTCCCGGCGGTTCCGCAGCTGGTGATACCGGAGCTGCAGGAGATGAACTTTGGCAGCTTTGAGGGGAAAAACTATCTGGAAATGGAGCACGATCCGGACTATCGAAGCTGGGTGGACGGCATGTGCCTGGGACGCTGCCCCGGTGGGGAGTCCAAGGCGGAATATGTCCGGCGGGTTTCGAGGACATTTACTGCGCTGATGGATCAGGCGCTGGCAGAATGCTGGAGCGACTGCATCATTGTGGCCCATGGGGGAACGCAGATGGCATTGCTGGAGCAGTTTGCCATTGAGAAGAAGGACTACTATGCCTGGCAGCTGCCCTGTGGTCACGGGTACCAATTGGATGCGAGCCAGTGGAAAGACCATCATCGGCTTGCGGTGCTGGGGCAGACGGATTATACGGAGGGATCAACATGAAAATCGTATACGGGGCGATTCTGAGCTTTCTTCTGGATTTGCTGCTGGGTGATCCAACCTGGATGCCCCATCCGGTGGTGTATATGGGAAAGTGCATTACCCGGCTGGAAAAATTCCTTCGGAGAACGCTGCCGGACACCGAAAAGGGACTGCTATGGGGCGGAAGGATTCTGGCATTCTGTCTGCCGGTGGGAACATTGCTGATTTCTGGCGGCGCAATTTGGCTGCTGGGAAAGCTTCATCCGGTGCTGGGCTTTTTACTGGGGGTGTTCTGGGGCTGGCAGGCGCTGGCCATGCGGGATCTCAAAAAGGAGAGCAAAAACGTCTATCGAAAGCTCACGGAGGATACTCTGGAGCATGCACGGCTGGCCGTTTCGAGAATTGTAGGCCGAGACACCCAAAACCTCAGCGTTGAAGGCGTGACCAAGGCTGCGGTAGAAACGGTGGCGGAGAACTTTTCCGATGGTGTGGTAGCGCCTATGGTCTACCTGCTGCTGGGCGGCGCACCGCTGGCCCTTTTTTATAAGGCCATCAATACCATGGACAGCATGGTGGGCTATAAAAACGAAAAATACCTCTACTTTGGCAGAGCGGCGGCCAAACTGGACGATGCGGCAAACTATCTCCCGGCACGACTCTCTGCACTGTTGCTGATTGCGGCCGCGTTTTTCTGCCGGGAGAACGTGAAAAATGCCTGTAAAATCTGGCGGCGGGATCGGAGAAATCATGCCAGCCCCAACTCTGCCCAGACCGAGGCGGTCATGGCAGGTGCTTTAATGGTGCAGCTGGCGGGACCGGCCTGGTATTTTGGCGAATACTATGACAAGCCAACCATTGGCGACCCGATTCGGCCGGTGGAGCCAAAGGACATTCTGCGGGCCAATCGGATGCTCTACTGGGGCGGATTTTTGAGCCTGATTCTGCTCTGCGGCATCCGGGCAGCCATCTGTATACTACTGTGACGGGAGGAAGCGGAATGAAATGGGGCCATGGCGGCGATGTAAAGGGCTATGCATTGGAATACGGGCGAAAACCACTGGATTTCTCCGCCAATGTCAGCCCGCTTGGCATGCCGGAGGGAGTAAAGCGGGCTGTGAACCAATCCCTTGCCTGGGGCGCGGAGTATCCGGATCCCATGTGCCGGGATCTGCGGCAGGCGCTGGGGAAACACCTGGGCTGTTCGCCGGACCAAATCCTCTGTGGCAATGGGGCTTCGGATTTGCTGTTCCGGCTGACCATGGCGGTAAAGCCGAAAAATGCGCTGCTGACAGCGCCTGCCTTTTCGGAATATGAGGGGGCGCTGCGGGGACATGATTGCCGGATTGTACGGTTCCTACTGACGGAGGAAAACGGCTTCTGCCTGACGGAGGAGTTCCTGAACTGGATTACCCCGGAAACCAACCTGATTTTCCTGTGCCAGCCCAACAATCCCACCGGCAGGACCACGGGGCGGACGCTGCTGCGGCGAATTCTGGCCCGGTGCCGGGAAACAGGGACGCTGCTTGCTCTGGATGAATGCTTTCTGGATTTTGTAGACGCGCCGGAACAGCTTAGTTTGCAGCACGAACTGGAGCATGCTCCATTGGTGATTTTTCGGGCCTTTACCAAGTTTTACGGTATGGCGGGGCTGCGGCTGGGCTACTGCCTCAGCGGGAATCGGGAACTGCTGGAGAAAATGAGTCAGGCGGGACCGCCCTGGGCCGTATCCTCCGTGGCACAGGCGGCAGGCATTGCGGCCCTGGAGGAAACGGCATATGGCGAACGCCTGCGTCGGCTCATTATCGAGCAGCGGCCTCTGGTGCAAGCAGGACTGGAACGCTGCGGCTGTCGGGTGATTCCCGGTGAGGCCAATTACCTGCTGTTTTATTACCCGGACGCGCAGCTGGGAGAAAAAATGAAAGCAAACGGCGTAATGATCCGGGATTGCAGCAACTATCATGGGCTGGAGCCTGGGTGGTATCGGGTGGCCATACGAACAGATGCGGAGAATCGGCAGCTGCTTGCAGTATTAAGAGAGGTGACCGGAACATGAAACGGTGTATTATGATCCAGGGTACCATGTCCGGGGCGGGGAAAAGCCTGCTGGTGACGGCACTGTGCCGGATTTTTCGGCAGGACGGCTGGTCTGTGGCCCCGTTTAAAAGTCAGAATATGGCCCTGAACAGCTATGTAACGGCAGACGGCAAGGAAATGGGCCGTGCGCAGGTGCTCCAGGCCCAGGCGGCGGGAAAAGCGCCGGATGTGCGTATGAACCCGATTTTGCTGAAGCCCTCCAGCGATGTGGGCAGTCAGGTGATTGTAAACGGCGAGGTGCGGGGCGATTACCGGGCCAGAGACTATTTCAAAATGAAGCGGCAGCTGATTCCGGATATTATGGCCGCCTACAACAGTCTGGCAGCGGAGAATGACATCATTGTGATAGAGGGCGCTGGCAGTCCGGCAGAGATCAACCTGAAAGCCGACGATATTGTAAACATGGGCCTTGCAAAGCTGGTGAATGCGCCGGTGCTGCTGGTGGGAGATATTGACCCAGGCGGTGTGTTTGCCCAGCTCTATGGCACGGTGGCACTGCTGGAGGAGGATGAGCGAAAACGGATTGCCGGAACGATTATCAATAAATTCCGGGGCGACGTTTCGCTGCTCCAGCCGGGGCTTACCATGCTGGAACAGCTCACAGGGGTTCCGGTATTAGGGGTTGTGCCCTATACCCGGGTGACGCTGGATGACGAGGATTCTCAGGCGCCCAGCCTGCAAAAGACGTCGGGAACGGGCCGCATTGACATTGCAGTGATTCGTCTGCCCCATATCTCTAACTTTACGGATTTTGCCCCGCTGGAGCTGCATCCGGATCTGGGCATTCGCTACGTTGCACGGGAAAAGGAACTGGGGAATCCGGATTTGGTCATTCTTCCTGGAAGCAAAAATACCATGGGGGATCTGATCTGGCTGCGGCAAAATGGGCTGGAGACGACCATCAAGCGGCTCCATGGTGCGGGAATGCCGGTGCTGGGCATTTGCGGCGGCTATCAGATGCTTGGAAAAACACTCTCGGACCCGGATGGCGTGGAGCATGGCGGCACCATGAACGGCATGGGACTCCTGTCGGTGGAAACGGTGTTTTCCCCGGAGAAAATTCGGACGCAAACCGAAGCGACGGTCTGCGCGTTTTCCGGCGCACGGATTCAGGGCTATCAAATTCACATGGGCCGGACGGATACCGGGAATTTGCCGCCCTTCTGCCGACTGAGCGATGGAAGCGGCGACGGTGCAGTACAGGACGGCGTATTCGGCACCTACCTCCACGGTCTGTTTGATTCCGGAGAGCTGACCACGGTACTGGCGGACTGGCTTCTGGAACGGAAGGGCCTGGAGAAAACAGAAGTAACCCTGGAGAGCCATCAGGACGATCAGGACCGGCAGATTGACATTCTGGCGGATGCCGTGCGGCAAAGCCTGGATATGGACGCAATCTATCAGATTATGGAGGAATACGGGAATGAATAAGGGCCTGGTACATCTCTACTGCGGAACGGGGAAGGGAAAAACCACTGCGGCCATGGGTCTGGCACTTCGGGCGCTGGGCCAGGGAATGCAGGTGGTCATTGTCCAGTTCCTGAAAAACGGCACCAGCGGCGAACTGGAACCCCTGCGGCAATTGGGGGCAACGGTATGCTCCGGCAAGCCCGGGGCAAAGTTTACGTTTCAGATGAATGCGGAGGAAAAGGCCCAGGCTGCCAGAGAAAATGATGAGCGCTTGGCGGCTGCGTTAAAGCTGCCCTGTGATTTGCTGATTCTGGATGAAATCTGTGCGGCACGGCAGAGCGGACTGCTGGACGAAAGGCTTGCACGGCAGGCGGTATTGGAGCGGCCCCAGGGCAGGGAAGTGGTGCTGACCGGACGGGAGCCGGAGATGTGGATGATGGAGGCAGCCGACTATATCACGGAGATGCAGCCCCATCGCCATCCCTATGAGCAGGGAATTCCGGCCAGAAAGGGGATTGAATTCTGATGGAGCATATTCGGCCTGCGGATATTGAGCGGAGAAGCATGGAGATTATCACATCGGAGCTAAACGCCCGGGGCATTACGCTGCCGGAGGAAAATGCCCCAATCATCAAGCGGGTGATCCATACCACGGCGGATTTTGACTATGTGGAGCATTTGGTGTTTACCCCTGGGGCGGCCCAAAAGGGAATGGCTGCGCTGCAAAACGGCAACCCCATTGTGACCGATACCAATATGGCCCTGTCCGGAGTCAGCAAACCCGGACTGAAAAAGCTGGGCGGAACGGCAGTGTGCTTTATGGCGGACCCGGAGGTGGCGGCAGAGGCAAAGCGTCGGGGCACCACCCGCGCGGTAATTTCCGCAGAAAAAGCGGCCAGGGAGTTTCCAAGCTGCATTTATGCGGTAGGAAATGCACCAACTGCGCTGTTTGAAATTGTACGGCAGATGGATCAGGGCTTTCGTCCGGCTCTGGTGATTGGTGTGCCGGTGGGCTTTGTGAACGTGGTGGAGGCCAAGGAAACGCTGCTTTCGGCCTGCCGGACGCGGGGTATCCCGGCCATTGTGGCAATGGGACGCAAGGGCGGCAGCACCGTTGCGGCGGCAATTCTCAATGCGCTGATTTATCAGGCGGCGGAGATGCAGCAGCCGGAACAGCGGGGCTGGTAATGGAATAAAAGTACCCCTCATTTTCCGCTTCTGGCGGTGAAATGAGGGGTGCTGTTCATTATTTTGAAGAATGCGCAATCATCGTATCAATGACCGCATAAATTTTCTCCCGCTCATTGGCTGGGAGCTTTGAAATTTTATCAGAGAACAGAGAGCTTTTGACTGCATAGCCTGTGTCAAGCACATCGGCAAGCAGCATATCGGCAGAGATGCTCAGGGCGTTGGCAATGTGAATGAATGTTTCAAGGGAAGGAATCTTTTCGCCGCGTTCTACCATGCCGATGTAATTCGCACTAAGACCGGTTTTCTCTGCCAAGTCCTCTTGGCGCATTTTCTTCTCTACACGGAACTGCCTGATGCGCTTTCCAATGGAATCAAGATTCATTACCACACCACCCATTAGTTATTCTCTATGACTAATAGTATAGGTGGTTTTTAACGCAATATACACGAACTATACGGATGAAATAATAACTAATGGTGATGATTTTGACGAGGAATTATGTTATAATTCCATAGGATACCCCTATTACACACAGAGCGGAGAAGGAGCGATAATCCCATGGACGAGAAAACCTGCGGCTTCCTATCCCATGTTCCCACACGCTTCAAATTCGGCTGGGATGAGGAAGATCCCCTGTGCCTGGACCTGAAGCAGGTGATCTTACAGCAGATTCAGCGCTTGCGTCAAAGGGGATACAACAGCTTCTATGTGGTGCCCGATTCCGGTGCCAGCCTCTGGACGGGAGAACTCCTCAACCTGCTTCGGCAGGACGATTCCTCTCTGCTCCTGCAATGCATTCTGCCCCATGAGGAGATTGCAACAAAGTGGTCACCGGAGCTTCGCGACCGGTATTTTGCCCTGCTGGAGCAGTGTACCCATCTTACCGCTGTGTCCCGTCCTGACGATCCGGATGCTGCGAAAAAGGCGCTGAGCCGCATGATCGCCTACTCCGATTTCATCATTGCCGTCTACGATCCGGCTTCCCGCAGAGGGGATGCGGTGGATCAGGCTATGGATGATCTGATAAAAAACAGAAAACAATTTCTCATGATTCATCCGGATACGCTGGAATTGCGGCCTTGCATGGTCTATGACGAATGGCCCCTTGATTCGTAAGCAGCAAGGAAATTGCAAGGGACGTATTTACGACAATTCACCCCCGGTTACCGACGTGGTTTCGGCAACCGGGGGTGATGTTCTCCCTTTTCAGGGAAATATGGGGGAAGAAAAGAAGCAACTTAGATATTGCTGGCCGTTACATAGGCGCTGCGGTTGGTGGTCTGGATGGTGCCAGGCTTCCGGCAGTCGCCAACCATATAAAAGCCGGGATTGGTGCCATAGAAGGAAAGGGCCTCGTCGGTCTTACTGCGCATACCAACAGACAGAATGACGGACTGGGCAGGCAGATCGTGATCCACGCCGTCCTTGTCGGTATAGGTTACATGATCGGAGGCAATCTCCTTGGCGGTGGCATTGAGCACATAGTGGAAGGTGGGGATGGCTTCCCAGGCGGCAGAGAACATGGAGCGGTAATGCATCACCGTGGTGTCTGCGGCCAGCTCGTCCCGCATTTCAATTACCGTGACCTGCTTTCCCTGCTGGGCCAGGAACATGCCGGTTTCAACGCCGACCTCGCCGCCGCCGATGACGACCACGTTGTCTCCGATTTTCTCGGAATGCATAATGGCGTCAGTGGCTACGGTGACGTTTTCACCCGTTGCACCGGGAATGGGCGGAATCACAGGCTGAGCGCCCACAGCCGCAATTACGGCGTCGTAACGGTCCTGCACCATCTCCGGGGTTGCGGTGGTATTCAGCACCACGTGGATGCCCTTCTTTTCCACCTGGCGGATCAGGAAGTTCTTGTAGTCCTTCAGCGTCCACTTAAAGGGAACGTAGTCTGCGTGCTTGATGGCGCCGCCCAGCTTGTCCTCCTTCTCATAGATGGTAACGGTATGACCGCGATCCGCCAGATAGATGGCGGTGCGCATTCCGCCGGGGCCGCCGCCGATAACGGCAATATTTTTGTGGCCCTTGGGGGCGGTTTGCAGGAACCGGTCCACCACCTCAAAGCCGAATTTGGGATTTACGGAGCAGACGGTGGTAAGAATGTCGTTCTTTCCGCGGCCATGGCACTTGTTGCAGCGGAGACAGGGCACCAGATCGTCGGCACGATTCTCATAGAGGAAATCGCCGTAGTTGGGGTTGGAAATCCAGGCGCGGGCCATGGCGACCATATCCAGCTTTCCTTCGGCAATTGCCTTTTCGGCCATCTCGGGATAGAACCAGCCGCCTACATTAGAGACAACAATGTCAAGTCCAGCGGCCTTGATCTGTGCGGCCAGCTCCAGGAATGGAGTGGGATTCAGCTCAAAGGGAATGGGATGGTTGGGGTCGCCCTCGGCAGAGCGCACCTGGACGATATCCACATACTTCTGGGCCATCTTCAAAAATTCAATGCCCTCCTCCACGGTATAGCCGCCTTCCGGCTCCTGAGCGGAGAACTGAATCTCGATGAGCATATTGTTCCCAACTGCGTTCCGAATCTCGGAGAAAATCTCCAGGGGGAATCGGGCGCGGTTTTCAAGGCTTCCGCCGTATTCATCGGTGCGGGTGTTGCTGAGGGGGGAGAGCAGCTGACCGGGAAGCTGTGCTCGATAGCTCATATGGATGGTCACGGCGTCAAAGCCCAGCCGCTGGTAAAGCTTTGCCTGCTGGGCGTAGCTCTTTGCGATTTTGTGGAGGTTTTCTGCGGAAATCTCATCGCCTACAAACTGATAGCTCATGGCGGAGGTAGCGCCTGCACCCACCTGGGGGGCATTGGCATCAATGATCTCCAGCTCACCCGCTTCGTTTACATAACGAAACTTCTTGTTGGCGGAGAACAGGGAACCGCTGACGATGGAGCCGGTATAGTGCATGGCCTCGATCATTTCCACGATATAGTTCTGACATTTTGGATTGTGCATGTCGAAATCCGGGAAATGGGAGACGTCCAGGGTGTCAGGCAGCGGGGGATTGTCCACATTGTCGTCAAAGCCGCCCAGGGTGACAAAGGCCGCGCCGGTGCGCGCTCTGCCGATAAAATGGGCCATGGTACCCTCAGCGGGATATTCCTCCGGACCCTGAGAGAAGTGGGGCAGGGAGTTGGAGGACTGCATTCTGTTTTTTAACACAAACTTGCCGATTTTAATGGGGGCAAGCAGATGGGGATAGGCATTTGTCATGATGAATCGCTCCTTTTGATCTTCGGTTGATTAGGATTCTTCAATGGCTTCCATGGGGCAGCCGTCATAGCAGGTGCCGCACTGGATGCATTTGCTCTGGTCAATCTCCATATGTCCGCTGTCGCCGGGATGGATTGCCTCAGCGGGACAGGTTGCCCGACAGGCACCGCAGGAGATACATTCGTCACCGATTACATACATAAAAAGTCTCCTTTTTCTGAAATGAGAACGGCTGCCGGCTGCCGAAGGGATTCATGCAGCCGGCAGCAGCGGGTTAAGAAATGCAGGTATACATGGCGTAGGGCGGTCTGGGATCGCCGGTGGTGGTGAGGAAGTAGTCCTCAATGATCTCTGCCATGAAGATTTTGGCCTTGGTGAGGTCACGCTTGGAGGGCCGCTTTGCCATGTCATAGTGCCAGAAGGTGGAGCCGGGCTTTCCGATGCCCAGAGGATCGTTGCCCTCCAGCATGGAGTAGTCGTCCTCTACTGCCATATACTTTTCCACCACGGCCTTTTTCTTGGGATCGGAGGTAAATTCCTCAGCTTCCGGCTCCAGACTCCAGCGCTGGAGCATGGCCTGGGCGTCGGCAATGTTCATCCCCAGCTCCTTGGCGCAGCCGTCCACCGCATCATGACGCATCTCCTTACCCGGGCAGGCAAAGCGGCCCACGGTACGGACGCCGTTGACGCGCAGCAGCTCCTCAAGTACGCCCAGGGTACCGCGGCATTCCGGCTCGCCAACGCCGCTGCCGCCGTAGGTGGTATAGACCACGCCGTAGATGGTGGGCTGATTGTCGCCCTTTGCACCGGGAGAACCCGTTGCCACCGAGGGATTGACGATGCCGGGAATACCGGAGTGACGGTTCAGCCGCTCCATGGGGTTCAGTTCGGGATCACCGGGATTGGAGGGATTGGAGGTGGTGCCCATAATGGTCTTGCCGCCGGTGAGGCCCAGCAGCTGATAGACCTCCTTATAGGGCAGACCTGCCACAATCAGCGAACCCAGCACCACAATGTCGTATTCCCAGAAGTAGACGGGATTCTGCGTCCAGTCCTTCCTGGGGGTGATTTTTTCGCAGCGGGTTTCAAAGCCGTACTCCTCCAGCACCTCTGCCATGGCCTTGCCCACCATCTCGGTG
>CAVEIY010000012.1:2664-26075 GCA_963615825.1 Flexilinea sp. | reverse complement strand
TGAGCATTTGAATGCATCCTTCCTGAATAAATATATCGAGTTCATTATATCACAGCAAGCGGGAAATGCACAACTATTTTTCCGGAAAATCCGTATACACATTTCCAGGCTCCAGCTCCATTCCTCGTAATGCCGCCAATTCGCTGACCGTAACGAAGCAGTAGCCCTTTTCCTCCAGCATATCCACCAGCCGCAGCGCCGCCTCTACCGAGCTTTTGGAGAGATCGTGCATCAATATCACGTCGCCGTCCCCCGCCTCTCTGGCCATGGTATGCAGCACCGCACCGGCATCATGGGACGCCCAGTCTCTCGGGTCCACCGACCAGAGGATTACGCTCATCCCCTCTGCACCGGCCTCCCGGCATACCGTTTCATCATATGCGCCGCCTGGCGGCCGCATCACCAGAGGCGATATGCCGGTGAGATCACGAATTTTCCCCGCCGTCTGCGCCATATCCTGCTGCACCTCCTGGGGCGTCAGCTTCGTTAGATCCGTATGCACCGTGGAATGAACCCCCAGCTCGTGCCCCTCTTCCAGATAGCGATTCAGCGCCGATGGATACTGGTCCATCCGGTAGCCGCAGAGGAAAAATGTCGCCCGGGCATTTCGCATCCGCAGTCCGTCCAGCAGCTGTTCCGTCAGCGCACCGGAGGGTCCGTCGTCAAAGGTCAGCGCAATATATCCCTTTGGCTGCTGTTCCTGCTCAATGGGACTCTCTGCCCATACCCCAATGATCAGCGCTGCCGCCAGCAGCAAACAGACTGCCAATTTTCCCTTCCATTTCATCGGCGTTTCCTCCTTCAAGCGTCCAAATTGGAGCGCTCTTTAGTATTTGCAATGGATAAAAAAATATGTCTCTGCATTTGCTTTTCCTGGGATCGCCCTTGACAGTCCCCGCCGCTTCCCCTAAAATAAAGGCAATACCGCACAAATCAGCAAGAGAGTCTGACGAGAGATTTTTCGTCAGAAAAAGGTGTAAAACCGCAGGAATACTCTGTGTATTTCAAGGTTTTACAAACGCGTTTTTGGCGAAAAAGATCCGTCAGAATCCGCAGAAGCATTTGTGCGGTGTTGCCTAAAGTAACTTTATTTGCAGTTCCGCCAATTTTCTTTGGCATCACAAGGAGGTCCCCATGAAATTATCCAAGCGTCTGATCTGTCTGCTGCTGAGTCTGACGGTGCTGCTGAGTCTGGCTGCCGTTCCGGTTTATGCCGCAGAACCACTGGAGGCAGGCAGCGCCACCTATACGAATCCGCTCTATCCCGATGTCTCGGTTTCGGATCCCATACAGGAGGATGCCGAAGCGGACAACAGCGCTTCGCTGTCCGCCCCGCGAACCCAGTCAGATGGTTATCTCACCATTTCGGAAGCAGCGGCAGAGCTTCGGGATCAGATGCGAATCCGTTCTACATCGTTCACCATTCCGGTCTACGCACCGGGCTACACCTCCGATAAGCCCTCCGTTACCAAGCTGGTCAACCAGGTTCTGATGCCCATGGCCTACAGCGAAGAGCTGGCCGTTGGCATCAACAGCGGCGACTATCTCCGCTGGAGCTGGGCAAAGGTCAGCTACAGCTGGCCTACCACCTCTGACGGATATCTGAATCTTACCATGTCCGTTCGCTACTACACTTCCACAGAGGAAGAGGCCTGGCTGGTTTCTCAGGTGAAAGAGGTTGTGGATGAGCTGGACCTGTGGCAGGTCAGCGATTACCAAAAGTACCGCGGTATTTATGACTACATTCTTGACCATGTGGATTACGATTATGATGGTCTGGCCAATGAAACGCCCCATGTCTACAGCGCCTATGCTGCCCTCCACGACGGAAAAGCCGTGTGCCAGGGTTATGCCACATTGTTCTACGCCATGTGCCGGGAAATGGGGCTGTCCGTTCGGATCGTCACCAATAAAGCGCATGCCTGGAACATCGTCAAGCTAGGGGAGCTATGGTATAACATGGATAGCACCTGGGACGGAAAATCCACCGTCAGCACCCACGACTATTTTCTCAAGGGTTCTGAACAGTTTCCCGATCACGTTCCCTCGAACGAATATCTCACCGACACATTTCTCAGTGCCTACCCCCAATCCACGGACGACTATGTGCCCACCGTCCAGGATTTCCAATTTCGCGATGTTCTTCCCGGAATCTATTACTATCATGCCGTATCTGAACTGGCCTATCGCGGACTGTTTTACGGCACCGGCAGCTGTACCTTTTCTCCCGATCTGCCTGTAAGCCGTGCCATGCTGATTGCGGTACTCTGGCGGCTTGCAGGGCGGCCGGAGCCAAACGCGGCCTGCGTCTTTACCGATGTTTCCAGTACCGAATACTTTGCCAAGGGCATCGCCTGGGCCTATGAAGCGGGCATTGCAGCAGGCACCTCCGATACCACCTTTGAACCCAATCGCGCCCTGACCCGTCAGGAGCTTGCGGCCTTTCTCTACCGCTATGCACAAAAAATGGGCTATAACACCGCAGCCTACAATTCCCTGTCCAAATTTACGGATCGGGACAGCACCGACGGTTATGCGCTTCCCGCCCTGCGCTGGGCGGTGGGGGCAAAGATCATCTATGGAACCAGCGACACCACGCTCTTGCCCCACGGCACAGCCTCCCGCTGCCAGCTGGCCGCTATGCTTTATCGGTTTATTTCCTACTATAACATTTAAATCTACGGCAAAAAACACGCCGGACCGCATGCCTTTTGGGTACACGGTCCGGCGTTTCTTCGTCTCAATTCTGCATATTGATTTGCTGTCCGGTAATCAGGGGATACCGAACCAGCGCTTGTCCCTCCAGATTCTCCCGGTGCATGTCTACCCCGGTAATCTGGCTGTTTTCATAGGTGGTGTAATAATAGATGCCCCGGTCCGTGTTGCAGCAGGAGGTATAGATGGTAATCTCATACTTCCCCTGTCCCATGTGAACACAGCCCCGCTGCTGGGCCACAGACCCGAGGATGTGGAAAAACTGACTGATACTCTCGCTTTCCGACGTTCCGGAAATGGAATGAAGCTTGGTAAAAGACGCCCGAACAAACCGAGACGCCGAGGACAGATCACCGGGCATCCCCAGCATTCCCATGCCCCGGCTATAGGGCATCAGATTAAGCTGGTCAGAAAAGCGGTTTTCCGGCTGCTCTGTGCTCAGACTCATATAGTTGGTCAAATTGGTCATCTGATAGTCAAAGGGCGGATTATTGGTGAGAATTCCCACGGGATTCTCATAAATGCGTATGCCCTCCCGCACCGATTCAACGGTAATGGCGCATTCTCGGTCAGCCAAAATCCAATGAAGCGGTGATACCGGGAACTGTGGGCTAAAGGGTGTGTTTGCCAAATTCATACGCACCAAATACGCCTTTGCCTCCGCCACGGTGGCACACTGCCCAAGCAGCCACGGAATCAGCTCAAAGGTCGCCACATTGTCCCGATTCTCTGCCAGAGGCTTATAGTCCGCATTTCCCGGGAAATTCAGTCCTGCCATACTCAGTCCCTTTTCGTTGGTGGCATCATAGTACAGGGGATAATCTCCGGCCACCGTTGCCATGCCGATGATGGCATAATGCTGGGGTAGGCTGCCCATATGCCGGAACTGGAAGGGATAATTCCGCGGGGTAATCACAACCTCTTCCCCATAGGATACCTCATAGTCCAGCGTTCTGCCAAAATAATGATCGTTTGTATGATACGTTGCCGCAGTACACATCGCTGATCCCTCCGTCAAAATTGTTATTCCACAGTATAGCATGCTTCATACAGAATTACAAACAGGAAAATCCCCTCTGTCCTTGGGGCAGAGGGGAACGAATCATGCTTCTTCGATTACTTCCAGCTGATCGCCGGGACGCACAATACCGGGGGTAATGATCTTTACAAAAATTCCCTCCCGCGGCATCACACAGTCTCCTGCCGCCTTTCGGATGGCGCAGTCAAAATGGCAGGTCTTGCCGATCTGCGTTACCTCGCCCACCGCCTCCGGGCCGATTTTCAGTCGGGTTCCTACGGGCAGGGTATACAGGGTCAGCCCCTTTACCAGAATGTTTTCCGCAAAATCGCCGGGCTTCAGGGTTACCTTGGTGAGCTTCGCCTGGAGCTTGTCCACGCTCTCCTGCCCCAGCAGCGACACCTGGCGATGCCAATTTCCTGCATGGGCGTCGCCCACAATGCCCCAGTTTTCCTTCAATTCTGCCTGCGCCACTGGATGCTTCTGCTCCCCCTTCTTTTCACTAATACATACGGCTAAAATCTCCGCCATCGTCAAACAACTCCTTCTATCCATGGTAAGTCCCATTCTCGTCTCCCGGTATTATACGCAGAACCAACGGACTTTGTCAACCACCGTCCGATTTCTTCCTTCTGCGCCCTGGCTCTTGATTTCCTACCATTCCTATAGTATATTAGTGCTATTCCACAGAAGGAGGAATTCCCTTGAAGCTATCCACCCGGGGGCGTTATGCCCTGCGTCTGATGCTGGACCTGGCGCTTCAGCCGGAAGGGTCCTGCACCTCGCTCCGCGCCGTTTCCGGCCGACAGGAAATCTCGTTAAAATATCTTGAGCAGATTGTAACACCGCTGGTCCGCATCGGCTATGTTCGCTCTGTTCGGGGCGCACAGGGCGGATATCGCCTCACCATGCCAGCAGAGGATTATACCGTCGGCATGATTCTCCGCACCATTGAGGGCAGTCTTGCGCCCATCGCCTGCCTGAGCCATGACGCGCCGCCCTGCCCTCGCCAGCCGCTTTGCGTCACCGTAGAGGTCTATCGGCGGATTGATGACGCCATCGACCAGGTGGTGGACCATATCACGCTGGCAGACTTAGTCGCCTGGCAGCATCAAAAATGGGATGCCGCCGGAATTTCGCAAAATGTCAATCAGCCGTGAGCACGGATGCTTCCCGCTCACGGCTGATTTTTATTGTGCCTCCCGAACCATACGATTGAATTTCATTAAATACGAGATAAAGCTCCAAAGCAGCAGAACCACACCAATTCCAATCAGGGTGCTGGACACAGCCGCCGGAATGCCCGACACCAACAGCAGCAGCGCCATCATCGCATAGAGATAGAAGGTCGTCACCTTGCCGCACCACATAGCGCCGTCATTTTTCCCCGCTTTTTTCACCGCGTAGGCCCCATAGATGCCCTGGGTCATCTCCTTAATCACCAGCACCAGAAACAGCAGCTTCATCGGTCCATAGTGCTTTGCCAGGCAGCAGGCCACCACCGCCTGGGTGAGCTTATCCGCAATGGGATCCAGCACCTTGCCCAGCTCCGAGATCATATGGAACCGGCGCGCAATCTTTCCGTCGGCAAAATCCGTCAGCCCGGAAAGCACCAGAACGCCAACCGCCAGATTGTAGTCCTGCTGATCCTTTGCGTTCCAATAAATATAGGCAAACACGCCTGCCAGCACCAGACGAAAGGCGCTGAGCAGGTTGGGAATGGTCAAAATCTTGTTGCTGCGATCCGAACACAGCTGCATATCAAAGTTCCTCCTCTTTCCGATTCTTAGGAATGCCTACGCCGCCATCCAATGCCGGAAGTACCCAAAAAGGCACCAGCTGAAGCTTACTTTTCCTGACCGGCGCCGTCAGCTCCTTATAGTGGGCATACAGCTCCGAACGGGTATGGATGGTTCGCGGCAGGGTAATATGGGTAGTAGACAGGCTGCCCTTGGTTTTTTGATAAAAGTACACCGGCTGGGGCAGCACCGTCACCGTTGCCACGTATTTAAGATAGGTATAGTTAAAATAGGTGTCCTCACACCAGCTGAGGTCCTCCGGGCAGGAGAGCATATGCCGTTCAATCAGTGCCCGACGGTAGAGCTTATTCCAAAGCACCCCGTAATAGAAATTTCCCGGCGCATGCATCATATGCTCCACAAACTCGTTCCTGGTCATGATGCCGGATACCCCGATGTGGGCATGCTCATAGACCCGCTCCCCTACCACCCGGTAAAATCCCGCGGTAATCAATTCGCTGCCGGTGGTAACGGCCGCCTGAACTAAAGTTTCCGTGGCGTCCCAGGTCATCCAATCGTCGCTGTCGCAGAACTGAAGGTACTGCCCCTTCGCCTGCCTCATGGCAAGATTTCGTCCCGCCGCCACGCCAAGATGCGCCTGCCGCAGCAGCCGAAACCGCCGATCCTGCCGCAAAAACCGCTGGCAGATTTCCGGCGTTTCGTCGGTGCTGCCGTCGTCCACAATCAGCACCTCAATCTGGCGATAGCTCTGATGCTGAATCCGGCGCAGGCATTTTTCAATGGTACCAGCCCCATTATACACCGGCACAATGATGCTGACCAGTGGGGTTTGCATAATTTTCAGCTCCCTAACAGTTTCTTTCATCAACATTTTATCTTCATTATAATCAGGATATCCGGGAATGTCAACGGAGCATTTTCCGTCAAATTTTTCATCATGAACAGTTTGTAAACTTATCTGTCTGCCCCTTGATTTTTCCCGCTTGGCGTACTAACATTTTACGGATTAAATAATTTACACAGAAAAGGATTGATGCAAATGCGAAATATTGTTCGCTTTCTCAAGGGCCATTTGCCTGCGATCCTGCTGATTTTGGTGCTGCTGGTGGCAGAGGCCTGGTGTGACCTGGCGCTGCCCAGCTATACCAGCGACATTGTAGACGTTGGCATTCAGCAGGGCGGTATCTCCAGTCCGCTGCCCCAGGAGCTTCAGGATAGCAGTATGGAGCTTCTTACGCTCTTTCTGGAGGATTCCGATGCCGCTGTCGTCCGCGCCGCTTACACCCAAGGCAGCGACGGGAACTGGACACTTCAGGACGGACTGACCGCACAGAAAAAGCAGGACCTGACCGATCTTTTGCAGGTTCCCATGGCCCTGTGCTACACCGCAAAGCAGCAGGGTGAAACAGACCTTACCATGCTGCCCCAGGCCGTTGCAGCCGGTCAGATCACCAAGGACCAGCTGCTTGCCATGAAGGATCAGGCCCTTGCTCAGATGGGCGACCTCAGCGACACCATGCTCAATCAGATGGCAACGGAATACCTCAAGGAAGAATACACCGCGCTGGGGATTGATCTTGACGCCATTCAGACCCACTATCTGCTGGTTACCGGCGGCAAAATGCTGGGTATTACCCTGCTTTCCGTGCTGTGCGTCATCATCATCACCTTGCTGGCCAGCCGGATTGCCGCGGCGGTCAGCCGGGATCTCCGGGACCAGGTATTCCGGCGGGTGTTGTCCTTCTCCAACCGCGAGATGGACCAGTTTTCCACCGCTTCGCTGATTACCCGCTCCACCAATGACATTCAGCAGATTCAGATGGTCATTGTCATGCTGCTGCGAATGGTGCTCTATGCCCCCATTTTGGGCATCGGCGGCATTCTAAAGGTCGCGGCTACCAAAACCGGACTCGGCTGGATCATTGCCGTAGCGGTAGGCTGCCTGTTGGGGCTGGTGCTGCTTTTAATGTCTGTTGCTATGCCCAAGTTCAAGAAGATGCAGACGCTGGTGGATGATCTGAATCTGGTCAGCCGGGAGATTCTCACCGGTGTTCCGGTCATTCGTGCCTTCTCCCGTGAGGAGCATGCCGTCGCCCATTTCGATGAGGCAAACACCAACCTCAAGAACAACCAGCTGTTCGTCAACCGCGTGATGTCCATCATGTCTCCGCTGATGATGTTCATCATGTACGGCATCACCGCCATGATCCTGTGGTTCGGCGCCAAGGGCATTGACCTGGGCACCATGCAGACCGGTGAACTCACTGCGTTCATTACCTATACCATGCAGATTGTCATGTCCTTCATGATGATTACCATGGTTTCCATTATGCTGCCCCGTGCTTCTGTGGCAGCAGACCGAATTATGGAGATTTTGAACACAAACACCTCGGTTGAAGATCCTGCGCAGCCCAAAGACGCTGCCAACCTTACCGGTCAGGTGGAATTCCACGACGTTTCCTTTACCTATCCCGGCAGTGAAGCTCCGGCCCTGAGCCATATCAGCTTTACCGCCAAGCCCGGTGAAACCACCGCCATCATCGGCTCTACCGGCAGCGGAAAATCCACGCTGCTGAATCTGATTCCCCGGTTTTACGACGTTTCTCAGGGCAGCATTACCCTGGGCGGCACCGACCTCCGTCAGCTGAGCCAGCATGATCTTCGGGCGCAGCTGGGATACGTTCCGCAGAAGGGCGTGCTGTTCTCCGGCGACATTGAAAGCAACCTGAAATTTGGCGGCAAGCACATTACCGACGACGCAATGGTCACCGCCGCGCAGATCGCTCAGGCAACAGAATTCATCGAAAGCAAACCAGATGGCTACCATTCCTCCATCGCCCAGGGCGGTTCCAACGTGTCCGGCGGTCAGAAGCAGCGGCTGTCCATCGCCCGCGCCGTAGCAGGCAATCCGAAAATTTACCTGTTTGACGACTCCTTCTCCGCGCTGGACTATAAAACCGACGTGGCATTGCGTCAGGCGCTGGCAGAGAACGTATCCGACGCCACTATCATCATTGTTGCCCAGCGGATCTCCACCGTCATGAAGGCCGAGCAAATTCTGGTGCTGGACGAAGGGCGCATTGTGGGCAGAGGCACCCATCAGGAGCTGCTTCGTACCTGCCCCACCTATCTTGACATCGCAAAATCCCAGCTTTCTCCCAAAGAACTGGGTCTGGAAGGAGGGAACTAACCATGGCACAAAGAAACCATCGCGGTCCCGGCGGCAGAATGGCCCCCGGGGAAAAGCCAAAGAATCTCGGCAATGCCCTGAAAAGCCTGCTCAAGTATATGGGTCGATATAAGGCTGGTCTGGTGTTTGTGCTGCTGTTTGCCATTGGCAGTACCGTCTTTAATATCCGCGGCCCCAAGGTTATGGGCCAGGCAGTAACCGAAATCTTTAACGGACTGGTAGCCAAGGTTCAGGGCACCGGCGGCATGGATTTTGACAAAATCTTCTCCATTCTCGCGCTGATGCTGGGACTTTACGGACTCGCCGCCATTTTGCAGTTCCTCCAGTCCTGGCTGATGACCGGAATCACGCAGAAGCTCTGCTATCGGATGCGGCGCGAAATCTCCGAAAAGATTCAGCGGCTTCCCATGGCCTATTTTGAAAAACGCACCGTAGGCGAGGTGCTCTCCCGCATCACCAACGATGTAGACACCCTGGGCCAGTCCATGGGCCAGAGCATTACCCAGCTGGTCACTTCCATCGCCACCATCATCGGCGTGCTGTATATGATGCTTACCATCTCCCCGCTGATGACCTTGATTGCGCTGGTGATTCTTCCGGTGTCCGCCGCACTGGTAATTCTCATCGTCAAATTCAGCCAGAAGTATTTTACCGCCCAGCAGCGCCTGTTGGGCGAGGTCAACGGCCAGGTGGAGGAGGTATTCTCCGGTCAGACCGTCGTTCGGGCCTTTAATCAGGAGGATCAGGCGGAGCAGACCTTCTCTCAGGTCAACGGTCAGCTCTACACCTCCGCCTGGAAGTCCCAGTTCTTCTCGGGTCTTATGATGCCCATTATGACCTTTGTTGGAAATCTGGGTTATGTTGCCGTGGCACTGTCCGGCGCTATGCTGGCGGTCAACGGCACCATCTCGGTAGGCGATATCACCGCGTTCATCTCCTATGTGAAAAACTTTACCCAGCCCATTACGCAGCTGGCCCAGGTGAGCAATATGCTCCAGTCCATGGCTGCTGCCGCAGAGCGCGTCTTTGAATTTCTGGACGAGCCAGAGGAGCAGGAAACACCCAACGCCCTTCCCTCGGCCAGCAAAGTGGCAGGCGACGTGCAGTTCCAGCATGTACAGTTTGGCTATGATCCGGACAAGGTGATTATCCATGACTTTACCTGCAACGTAAAGCCCGGTCAGATGGTGGCCATCGTCGGCCCCACCGGTGCCGGTAAAACCACCATGGTCAAGCTGCTGATGCGGTTTTACGATGTGGACAAGGGTGCGATTCTGCTGGACGGCAAGGACCTTCGGGATTATGCCCGCCAGGGGCTTCGTGAGGGCTTCGGCATGGTGCTTCAGGACACCTGGCTGTTCCGCGGCACCATTATGGAGAACATCCGCTATGGCCGGCTGGACGCCACTGACGAAGAGGTCATTGCCGCAGCCAAGGCCGCCCATGCCGACCACTTCATCCGCACGCTCCCCGGCGGCTATCAGATGGAGCTGAACGAGGACGCCAGCAACATCTCCCAGGGACAGCGTCAGCTTTTGACCATTGCCCGAGCGCTGCTGGCAGACAACCCCATTATGATTCTCGACGAGGCAACCTCTTCGGTGGATACCCGAACCGAACAGCTGATTCAGTCCGCCATGGAAACCCTGATGAAGGGACGCACCAGCTTCGTCATTGCCCACCGGCTTTCCACCATCCGCAGCGCCGACCTGATTCTTGTTATGAAGGACGGCGATATTGTGGAGCAGGGCAACCATGAAACACTGCTCCAGCAGGGCGGCTTCTATGCCGAGCTGTGGAACAGTCAGTTCTCCCAGGTGGGATAACCTAAAACTCTCAAGCACCTAAAAACATCAAGTCCCATGCCCGCACCGGAGTGGTGTTGGACATGGGACTTCTTTCTATGGGCAACGCTTTATAAGGCGTGTGTAACAAAACCCGCGCAACTGCCTGTTGCTTGTCTATCATACGGTTTTGTGCTACACTTGCACCAAGGAGGTGTTCTATATGGAAACAAAGGATATTTTATATCGCTTCAGAACACAAAAGGGGCTGTCCCAGGACGAGCTGGCAGAAAAGCTGTTTGTGACACGTCAGGCCGTATCCCGTTGGGAAAACGGTGAGACAACGCCCAATGTGGAAACATTGAAGCTACTTTCCAAGTTCTATAACGTTTCGATCAACACCCTGCTGGGTTCCCCAAGGCAGCTGATTTGCCAGTGCTGCGGTATGCCGCTCGACGATTCCACCACCAGCAAGGAACCGGACGGATCCTTCAACGAGGAATACTGCAAGTGGTGCTATGACGATGGCGAATTCCGGTATACCAGCAAAGAGCAGCTGATTGATTTTTGTGTGGAGCACATGGCAAATGAAAACTGGCCTGCGGAACAGGTCCGAGCACATATGGAGGCCGTGGTGCCAAGCTTGAACCACTGGAAAAAATGAGCTGCTTTCCTATCGTCCCGCTTCCGCAAAAAAAGAGCAGAATCTTCCGTCAAAAACGGAGATTCTGCTCTTTTCCTATGATGTACTATCGGTCCTCCAGGACCTTTTTCTCCATCCATTTTCCGCTGATAAACCGGCCCACATACCACAGGTCCCGGTCAAACCAGTCCACAAACATGGCAATCCACACACCCAGCACGCCAAAGCCGAAGCCGCGGATCAGGATCATACACAGCGCCACCCGGAATACCCACATGGAGGCCGCCGAGACGATCATGCTGTATTTCACGTCTCCGGCTGCCCGCATCCCGTTGGGCAGTGTGAATGCCAGCGGCCAGATAAAGGGCTTTACCAGGGTAATGAGCACCATCATCCGGTGGACGATTTGTGCGCTTTCCGTACTCAGCCCTGACAGTCGGGACACGGTATCCACCGAGAAGAAAATCAGGATTCCCGTGCCAAGCACCAGCAGCTCTGAAATTCCTGTCAGCTCCAGACTATATCGCCGGGCTTCCCTGGGCCGTCCTGCGCCCATACACTGCCCGGCCACCGTAACCAGCCCCAGCCCCACTGCCATAGAGGGCATACTGGTGAAATACTCCAGAGTATTTACCACAGCCTGCGCTGCAATTTCCGAGGTTGGCAGGGTCGCCACGGTGCTCTGAATCACCAGCTTGCCAAACTGGAACATACCGTTTTCCACGCCGGTGGGAATGCCAATGCGCAGAATCGTATGGATCATCTTGAAATCCGGACGAATGGCGGCATAATGGTTCAGCACAATCACCTGACCTGGCCGGTGATGGAACCACAAAATTGCAATGCACTGGAGCATCCGGGACAGCATGGTTGACAGCGCCGCACCAAATACGCCCCAATGGAACACAAACATAAACACCGCATTGCCTGCAATATTCAAGAGATTTCCCACAGCGCTTACCGCCATAGGCAGCCTGGAATTTCCCGTTGCCCGGTACAGTGCCGCGCTGGCATCATAAATGCCCATAAAGGGGTAGGACAGCGCCGTCACCAGGAAGTAAATGCGCGCTGCATCCATTACATCCGCTTCCACGCTGCCAAACACCAGGTGGAGAATGGGATTCCGCAGTCCCACGCAGATGATACAGCACAGGAGGGAAATCACCGTCACGGACAGGAGCACCTGACGCGCCGACTGGTTTGCCCCCTCCCGATCCTGAGCGCCAAGATACTGCGCACAGGCAATGGTTCCGCCGGTGGCCAGCGCAGTCATCATCATCAAAACCAGGTTGTTAATGGAATCCACCAGCGAAACGCCGGATACTGCCGCATCACCAACCCGCGCCACCATCATGGTATCTGCCGTACCCATCAGGGCTGTAAATAGCTGCTCCACAATTAAAGGGATCAGCAGCATAGCAAGGTCTTTTTTTGAAAATAGTCTGCCGTTTTCCCGCAGCACAATGTCATCTTCTTTCCGGCGCAAACTGCGCCATATTGAAAGCGCTTTCATTTTCCCGTTTTTTCGCCGGGGCGAAACGAAAGACACGCAAACAGGTGACCGGCCCGTCTGCGTGTCTAATCAGGAAGAAGGAGAAATGAAAAAGAATTGTTATGGCTATATAGTACACGACGGATATTACAGAAACCACCGGACTTTTGTTTCTTTTTCATGAATTTTCAAGAAATATTTGTGTAATATTTCTATTGTTCTCTGTTAGAGGTTAGACAATCCGCTCTGCAATGCTTCGCAGCAGCTCTGCCACCGGTCCGCCAAAGTCGCTCTGATGCATCACACCGCTTTTCACCAGCATTCCCATCAGGACTGTCAGAAAGAATGCGCAGCTCAGTCCGCCGATCACAGCGCCGCCGGCATGGTTCAGGGTATGCACCACCGGCAGGCGGTCCACCAGATTCACGATCAGGCTGACACCGCGGAGCAGAAGATAAATCACCAGAAATGCCGCCAGGAAAATCACGACCCCGGCCGCCGATGTTACAATACTCTGGCTGATGCTTTGGGCAACGCTCTGTACCATCGGCTCTGCCACACTCTGCGCGGCCCCCTGAACCGACTCCTGCACATCCAGTCCAAAGCCGCTGAGAATTCCGGCCAAATCTCCCAGCGTCACCTGCTGACCGCCAATGGTAAGTCCCACTTCGCCGGTTTGCTCCATAGCGTTCTCCGTGCTGCTCTCTACGCCGTCCCGGATTACGCCCGCCACATAGGCCGTAACCTTTGGCTCCATCCAGTCCGCCACCTTGGGGGTAAACGCCTGCTGCACCACAGCGGCCCCCAAGCAGCTAAGCGCCAGCATTAAGAGGGTACACAGGGACAAAATCAGCCCCTTCCGGTAGCCGGATAAAATACAGACAACAAAAATCAGAAGTAAGATAATATCTACTGCCATTCAGGCTTCATTCTCTCCTTTCAGATATTGCTTCAGGCGATCCAGCAGCGCTTCCCGCTCCGGCGGACAAGTACCGTCCAGCACGTCCTCCAGCAGTCGCTCCAAAATCTGACCCACCTGAGGCCCCGCAGGCACCCCCAACGCCATCACATCGCTGCCCTTTACCGGCAGCTCCCGAACGGAAAAGCAGTGTTCCTTCTCCAGCAATTCGAGAATCAGCCGCGTCATTTCCATGAGATTCTCATACCGGGCGCGGGTCTTGGGGGTATCCACATGGGCCAGGCAATCACAGCGCTTGACCTCCAGCAGAAGCCGCACCCGATCCGCGCCATAGCGTGCAATCCATCTGCGGGCGTTTTTCTCATTGGCCGGAGCTTCCCGGTCATGGTCCCGCACCAGCAGGCACACGGTTTCTTTTGTCTTTTTATCTCCATGGAGCCGGTCGAAGATCCCCTCTGCCAGCTCCATGCTCCGCTGCGGGTGTCCATAAAAATGCCCAATCCCCCGGTCGTCCACCGTAAAGCAGTCGGGCTTCCCCAGATCATGGAGCAGCAGTGCCCAGCGAACCATCGGGTCCGGCCCGCTTTTCCCCAGCGCCTCCAGGGTGTGCTGCCATACGTCCCGGTTGTGAAACGGATTTCGCTGGCAAAAGCCCATGGATGGCACAATCTCGGGCAGCACCGCCGTCAGCACGCTGCCGTATTGCTCCAGTACCGTTTGGGCATGGTCTCCCATCAGAATGCCGGTCAGCTCCTTATAGATTCGCTCGCCGCTGACGTAAGCAAGAAGATTCTTCTGCCGTTCCATTGCCGCCGCAGTTTCCGGTGCGATCGAAAAGCCCAGCCGGGACGCAAACCGCAGCCCCCGCAAAATCCGAAGGGCATCCTCCGAAAATCGTTTTTCCGGATCGCCTACACAGCGAATCACGCCGTCCTTTAAATCCTTCTGCCCGCCAAAGGGATCCTGAATCACGCCGTCCAGCCCTGCCGCCATGGCGTTGATGGTAAAATCCCGGCGGAGAAGGTCCTCCTTCAGCGTCCGGACAAAGTCCACCTTTTGGGGTCTGCGATGGTCCAGATAAACGCCATCACTGCGGAAGGTAGTAATTTCATAGGGTTCCCCCGATGAAATCACCGTAACCGTTCCATGCTTTAAGCCCGTCTCCACCACCCGAAGATCCGAAAAACAGGCTTCCGTCTCCTTCGGCAGCGCAGAGGTGCAAATATCCCAGTCCCCCGGCGTTTTTCCCAGCAGGCTGTCTCGGATGCAGCCGCCCACGGCATACGCCTGGAACCCACATTCGTTGAGCCGCCGGAGCAGTTTCCCCGGTTCCTGTGGAATTTCCATGACGTATGCCTCCTTTCCGGTCAGTCAAATATCAGTTCTTCAGGCTGTGCAGCGGTGCAGGGATTCTGCCGCCTCTGGCCACAAACCGTTCCGCACTCTTATCGTGCACCGGCATCACCGGTGCAGAACCGAACAAACCGCCGAACTCCAGCTCGTCGCCCACAGTCTTTCCGATGGCAGGAATCACGCGAACTGCGGTGGTCTTATTGTTGACCATACCGATTGCCGCTTCGTCCGCAATAATCGCAGAAATGGTTGCCGCAGAGGTATCTCCGGGGATTGCAATCATGTCCAGGCCCACGGAGCATACGCAGGTCATTGCCTCCAGCTTATCCAGAGTCAGCGTGCCATCCTTTGCCGCAGCGATCATTCCCTCGTCCTCAGACACGGGAATGAACGCGCCGGACAGTCCGCCCACATGGCCGGAGGCCATCACGCCGCCCTTCTTGACCGCATCATTGAGCATTGCCAAGGCCGCAGTGGTGCCGTGGGTGCCACAGACATCTACGCCGATTTCCTCCAGGATCCGTGCCACACTATCTCCCTTTGCCGGAGTAGGCGCCAGAGAAAGGTCCACAATGCCATAGGGAACTCCAAGTCGGCGTGCTGCTTCCTGCGCCACCAGCTGTCCCATTCGGGTAATCCGGAAGGCCGTTTTCTTGATGGTTTCCGCCACCACGTCAAAGGGCTGGCCCTTGACCTCCTGGAGGGCATGGTAGACCACGCCAGGTCCGGAAACGCCTACATTGATCTCGCATTCCGGCTCGCCAACGCCATGGAACGCACCTGCCATAAACGGGTTATCCTCCACTGCATTGGCAAACACCACCAGCTTCATGCAGGCTCTGCCCTCGCCCTCAGGAGAAAGCTCTGCGGTCTGCCGGACAATTTTACCCATCAGCGTAACCGCATCCATATTGATGCCTGCACGGGTCGTCGCCACATTCACAGAGGAGCAAACATTATTCGTTTCCGCCAGCGCTCTGGGGATGGACTGAATCAGCCGCTGATCGCCAATGGTCATGCCTTTATGCACCAGTGCCGAAAAGCCGCCGATGAGGTTGACGCCGCACTCTGCCGCCGCCTTGTCCATGGCCACCGCAAAGGGCACATAATCCTCGGTTTCGCAGCTCTCCGCCACCATGGACATGGGGGTGACGGAAATGCGCTTGTTGACGATGGGAATGCCGAACTCCCGCTCAATGGCCTCGCCGGTGGGCACCAGATCCTTGGCGCACCGACAGATTTTATCGTAAATTTTCTGCGCCGTCCTCTTCGGATCGGGGCCGCAGCAGTCCCGGAGCGAAATGCCCATGGTAATGGTGCGGATATCCAAATGCTGATGGTCAATCATATCCAGGGTCTGCATGATTTCATTCTGTCTGAGCATAGCGTCCCCCTCAAATCCGGTGCATGGCGTTAAAGATATCCTCCCGCTGAATGCGGACGGAAAGCCCCATGCTCAGTCCCCGCTGATCCAGCGCATCCCGCACCAGCTCATAGGACTTTTCCGACGTGGACAGGTCCACCAGCATATTCATGGCAAAGAAGCCATCCATAACGGTCTGGTTAATGTCCAGAATGTTGACGCCCAGGCTGGCAAGCTCCTGGCAAACGCCCGCAATAATGCCCACGGCGTCCTTGCCGGTGACGGTTACGATTGCTTTCATAATGTCGTCCTCCTAGAATGGTATGCTATTTGAGTTCATCCAGCGTCAGCGTAAAGCTGTCGAGGAAGTTGTCAATGAAATAGTGCACTTCCGGCATATTCATATCGTCCAGCGCCTGCCGGGTCTGCCGCGCCGCCAGAATAAACTCGTGGTTGGAGGCTTTGAGCTCCTCCAGGCACTTGATATGGGCCGAGAGCTTATCCGCCGCCTTGACGATCTTTTCGACCTCCGGCGGTACGTCCTTCAGCAGCGGGGTATAGCTATCCCGCAGAGCCGGGGGCAGCATGGACAGCAGCTGCTCCACTGCCACGTCCTCCACCTTCTGATAGGCCTGACGAATCTCCGGGGAATAATACTTCACCGGGGTCGGCATATCGCCGGTGATGATCTCCGGCGCGTCGTGGAACAGTGCCACAGTGGCGCAGGTCTCCGGGGAAATGTGGGTGTTGCCGTAAATCTCCCGGGAGATGAGTCCCAATGCATGGGCCAGCACCGCCACCATATGGCTGTGCTCCTGAATATTCTCCGGGCTGGAATTCCGCATCAGCCCCCACCGGGAGATGTAGCGCATTCTGGACAGATAGGCATAGAAGGAGTATCCCCCCTGCTCGTCGGTGAGCTTGGTGCGTTCCTCCGGCAGATCCAGCCGGCTCAAATCTGTATGTTCCATAAAAATCTCCTTTCCGGACAGGTGAAAAAGCTGTGCCTTCCCATCTACTGATTTGTTACTCCAGGCTGTTATTGTACCATGATTTTTTTCGATTGTAAATCAGCCTGGTTCCCTCGAGCAAAATAATGTTGCGCAGCACAATCCATATTGCAATCCCGAAAAAAATTCGCTACAATAATATCAAATTTCTGCATTTGGAGGTGAGGTCATGGATTCCTCCCGCATGACTGAGGTATATGAAAAGCTCTATAAAGCAGTCTGCAACCAAAGCACCAACAACGTCGTCACGGTAGCCCACGATATCTTCGGAAAGCCCGTGCTGTTTGTGGACGAATACTTTCATGTGGTATCCATGCATCCGTCCAGTCCCATCGGCAATCCCCAATGGGACTCCATATATAAAAACAAGGCGCTGAACCGGGAGCAGATTCTCCAGACCCTCGATGAATTTCTCTCCGGCAAAAAGGCGTTTTATGAACCGTTTTACGCCGCCACCGGCTCCTGTGAAAAATCCCCCCTGCTGTTTGCCGAGGTGGTGCAGGACAACACGGTACACGGGCACATCATCGTGTTCTGGGACGGCGATCCCCCCACCGACGAGGACTTTGAAATCATCGGTCTGGTGCTGGACGCCATCCGGCTCCGAATCTCCAGCCGAATCAAATCCATGGGCACCTGGAACCTGGCGCTGTCCACCAAGCTGATGGATCTCTTGGCCCCCAGTACCCCGGTGCATCTGGAACGGCTGGCCTGTGAGGCAATCTCCGGCACCATGCAGCCGGATTACACCATCTGCGTCACCACCATCGGCGCCCTCGCCTCTCAGCGTGCCTTTGCCGAATACGCCGTTCGGGAGCTTCAGCAGCTCTACCGCAACGTCATCTGCGTCATTTACGACAACAATATCGTCACCCTTTACGGCGGTGCCGCCCCCCACGGCTCCGGTACGCCGCTGTCGAAATCCACCATGGCAGACCGGCTGTTTGAATTCTTCGGCACCCACGATATGGTGTGCGGTCTTTCCGACAGCTTTAAGGATCCTGCACAGACCCGTTCCCACTACCGTCAGGCATTGCTCACCGCCCGTCTGGCGCTCCAGCTGGGGCGGGATAAGTCCACCACGTTCTCGGACCTGATGCCGCTGCCCATCTTCCTGTCTGTGTTGGAAAAGGACACCCCGGAAACCTTCATCCATCCTGCCATCTTCCGAATGCGGGACTATGACAGGGAAAACGGCACCGCCTATGACGAAACCATGCGGGCGTTTTCCTTTAATATGCACAACAAGGACCGCACTGCCGCCGCCCTTTGCATCCATCGGAATACGCTGCTCTACCGTCTGGGCCGAATCAGTGATCTCTTTGATCTGCCCTATGAGCACGACCAGGTGGCACTGAATCTTCTGTGCAGCTATCTGATTCTGGAGCTGGGCCGCTATGGCTCGCCCCAAACCATGAGTCAGCTTTCCTCCACCGAGGAGCCTACCGCCGCGGAAACGGAAATTTGAGAAAAGGATCTGGTATTATGTCCAACCGCGCCAAGGGTACCCTGTGTATTCTGATGGCAGCGCTCTCCTTTGCCCTGATGAACACCTTTGTCCGGCTCTCCGGCGATGTTCCCTCCATGCAAAAGGCGTTTTTCCGAAACGTAGTGGCTGCCGTTTTCTCCTTCATCATCATGCTGCGGAACCACGAGGCGTTTCACCCGCCGAAAAAGGGCCATTGGATTTATCTGTTTGCCCGGGCATTTTTCGGCACGGTAGGGCTGCTGTGCAATTTCTACGCAGTAGACCATCTGAATCTCTCCGACGCCTCCATGCTCAACAAAATGTCCCCGTTCTTCGCCATTCTGATTTCCTATTTCCTGCTGAAGGAAAAGCTGAATTTGGTTCAGGGCGTCAGCGTGGTGGCAGCTTTTCTGGGATGTCTGCTGATTATTAAGCCCAATCCCTCCAATATGGCGCTGGTTCCGTCGCTCATCGGTCTGTTGGGCGGATTTGGCGCAGGTGTGGCCTATTCCTTTGTGCGGCTGATGAGCAAAAAAGGCGTTCACTCCAGCCTGATTGTATTCGTGTTCTCCACGTTCTCCTGTCTGGTGTGCCTGCCCTATTTCATCACCGTCCACGCCCCCATGACTACGTTCCAGCTCATTTGTCTGCTGGCCGCCGGCACCTTCGGCTGTACCGGTCAGTTTGCCATTACCAGCGCCTACCGCTTTGCCCCCGCCAAGGAAATCTCCGTATATGATTACACCCAGGTAGTATTTGCCGCGCTGCTGGGCTGGGCCATCTTTGGTCAGCTGCCGGATACCTACAGTCTGCTGGGGTATATTATCATCTGCGGCACCGGCATTTTCATGTTTCTCTACCAGAAGCGCCACGATAGCCCCGTTTCTGCCAACTAAATCTCACCAATCTGCTGTAAATCCCCCGGGTTTTTACGGCAGATTGTTCTATTCTTCCGATTTTTATGAACAAATCGAAAACAACTGCAAAAGTTCCACAGATACTTGCACACGTGTGGTATAATAAAGCTAAAAAGCGGGGGATTCTCCCCCAACTCTCAACGGAAGGTGTTTGATTATGACAAAAATTGATATTTTCTCCGGCTTTCTTGGCGCTGGCAAGACCACGCTGATTAAAAAGCTGATTCAGGAGGTTTATGCCGGCCAGAAAATCGTACTCATTGAGAACGAATTCGGTGAAATCGGTATCGACGGCGGTTTCCTGCAGGAGGCCGGCATTCAGATCACCGAAATGAACTCCGGCTGCATCTGCTGCTCTCTGGTGGGCGATTTTGGCGAGGCGCTGAAAAAGGTAATGGCCGAGTATCATCCGGATCGCATCCTCATTGAGCCTTCCGGCGTAGGCAAGCTCAGCGATGTTGCCCAGGCTGTGGAGCGCGCAGAAACCGATGAAATGGAAATCGGCTGCATGGTTGCAGTGGCCGACGCTACCAAGTGCAAGCTCTATATGAAGAACTTCGGCGAATTTTATAACAATCAGATCGAAAATGCGGGAACAATTATTCTCTCCAGAACGTCTCATATGAAAGAGGACAAGCTCCAGGCCGCTGTGGCAATGCTTCGGGAAAAGAATCCCACCGCCGTCATTGTCACCACCCCCTGGGAGCAGCTCACCGGCGCACAGCTCATGGAGGCCATGGAGCAGAAGGATTCCCTCCAGGCTGCCCTCGACGCACTGGAAGCCCATGGTGAGGACGAGTGTGACGATCCCGAGTGCTCCTGCCATCATCACCACGATCATGACCACGACGAGCACGAGCATGAACACCATCACGACCATGAACACGATGAGCATGAGCATCATCACGATCATGACCATGATGAGCACGAGCATGAACATCATCATGACCACGACCACGATGAGCACGAGCATCATCACGATCACGACCATCACCACCATCATCATGCCGACGAGGTCTTCACCTCCTGGGGCATGGAAACGCCGAAAACCTTTACCCAGGAGAAAATTGCGCAGTGCCTGAATGCCCTGGGCGATCAGGACACCTATGGCATTATTCTCCGTGCAAAGGGCATCGTAGCAGGCGAGGACGGTCAGTGGATTCACTTCGATTATGTTCCTGGCGAGCCGGATATCCGTACCGGCAGCGCCGGCATCATTGGCAGACTCTGCGTCATTGGCTCCAAGATCAATGAAGCTGCCATTGCCGAGCTGTTCCAGGGCTAAGAAAGGCAGGCGCGTATATGGCAATTCCCGTATATGTATTCACCGGTTTCCTGGACAGCGGCAAAACCCGCTTTATGCAGGGCACCCTGGAGGACGACCGATTCAACGCCGGAGAAAAAACGCTGCTGCTGGTCTGCGAGGAGGGCGAAGAGGAATATGATCCCTCTGCCTTTTCCGCTCCCAATGTCTATATCGAGGTCATTGAGGATCAGGACGCACTGGACGACAAAGCCCTGGAAGCCCTTCGGAAAAAGCATCACGCCGAGCGTGTGTGCGTCGAGCTGAACGGTATGAAGCTGGTCAGCGATTTCTACGCCAAGCTGCCGAAGAACTGGGTGGTCTATCAGGAGATCATGTTTGCAGACGCCACCACCTTTGTGATGTACAATGCCAACATGCGTTCTCTGGTGGTGGATAAGGTTGGCGGCTGTGAAATGATCGTGTTCAACCGCTATAACGACTCCATTGACAAAATGGAGCTGCATAAAATCGTCCGCGGCATCAACCGCCGCTGTGATATCGCCTATGAGGACGAAAACGGCAAGGTGGAATATGATGAAATCGAGGATCCCCTGCCCTTTGATTTGAATGCCGACATCATCGACATCAAGGACGACGACTATGGCATCTGGTATCGGGATGTCACCGAGGATATGCAGAAGTATTCCGGCAAGACCGTTCGGTTCAAGGCTCAGGTTGCCCACACCAAAAAGGTAGAAAAAGGCTGCTTTGTCCCCGGTCGGTTCATTATGACCTGCTGTGTAGAGGATATCCAGTTCATGGGCTTTGTATGCCAATATGACGGCGCACAGGAGCTGGAGCAGCGCAGTTGGATCACCGTAACCGCAAAGATTTCTCTGCGGTATCACAAGCTCTACAAAGAGATGGGTCCTGTGCTCACTGCACTGAGCATTGAGCCTGCGGAAAAACCGGAGCAGGACGTTGTCACCTTCTAAGCCTCTGCACCATTACGTTTAAAGGAGTTTTCTATGGCAAATCGAAGCAATCCCAACCCGCGCCGGGGCAGCGGTTCTCCCGCCGGGGATATGGACGAAACCCAGGTGTTCCGTCCTGTCCGCGGTGGTAGTCAAAGCCGCAACGCCCCCTCTAATGGCGGCTATTACGACGACAACAGCGGATACTACGACGGTTCCTACGACGATTCCTATAACAGCGGCAGCAATCAGAGCGGTTACGATAGCGGCTATGGCTACGACCAGAACGGCTATGATAACGGCTACGGTTACGATCAGAATGGCTATGATGACGGCTATGGCTACGATCAGAATGGCTATTCGGATGACTACGACAACGGCTATTATGACGACAGCTACAATCAGCCGCGCGAAACGCTGGCTTCCCGTGCTGCCGGACGTTCCGGCGCCGATCCCTATTCCGGCCGTTCTTCCAACCGTTCCGCCCATTCCCGGAAGCAAAATGCCCCCCGCCGTGCGCACTATGAGGACGACTATTCGCAGCCTGCCCCCCGTCGCCGCCGGAGGAAAAAGCATCATCCCTTCCGCAACTTCCTGATTTTCCTGCTGATTCTGGCCGCGCTGATTGCAGGCGTCTATTTCCTGCTGTTCCGCGCCCCCACCAAGTCGCAGGATGGCGTTCACACGCGAAAATCCGGATTCTATAATATTCTCCTCTGCGCCACCGATGAAGAGGGCACCCGCACCGACACCATTATGATTGCCACCCTGGATGAGAAAAACGGGCAGGTTTCCCTGACCAGTCTCCCCCGTGACACCATTGTGGACAACGGCGAAGCGGTACCCAAGCTTAACGGCGTCTATGCCTCGGCTGGCTGCGGAGACGCCGGTGCCAACGCACTGATGGATCAGGTGAAAACCCTTCTGGGCTTCCGTCCTGACGGCTACGCCATCATCAACTACGAAATCTTTAAAGACGTGGTGGACGCCATGGGCGGCATTACCTTTGACGTTCCTATGGACATGGAGGTAGACGGCGTCTCTATCTCAGCCGGTGAACAGGAGCTGGACGGCTACCAGGCGCTTCAAGTCTGCCGTTACCGTCACGGCTATGCAATGGCAGATATTCAGCGGGAATATGTACAGCAGACCTTTATCAAGGCCATGGTCAAGCAGTGCATGACCCCCAGTATGCTGTTCAAGTATCCCGCCATCTATCAAGCAGCCATGAATAATATCATCACCGATCTTGACGATGCCAATCTCCGGTATCTTGCCCTCCATGTGCTGCTCGCTGGCACCAACGAAATTCAGCAGAACACCTTGCCCGGTGAGGGTGTCAGCTACAATGGTGCCTCCTGCTATGGCCTTTATGGGCAGAGTGTGGTGGATCTGGTGAACGAAGTTATGAACCCCTACACCGAGGATATCACCATCGACGATGTTCACATTCTCACCGTCTCCGAGGGTTCTCTGGTTGAAAGTACCTGGCGCGGCACCGCCTTTGACGCCAGCACCTATCAATATAATTAACCCGATCGGCAAAAACAGGACGCAGT
>CAVEIY010000012.1:0-2654 GCA_963615825.1 Flexilinea sp. | reverse complement strand
CATTTGAACCGCGTCCTGTTTTTATGCATTCATCCATCTAAGTCCCTTGGGGAAATGGTTTTTCAGCTGTCCGCCAGAGCCTTTTGCCCAGCCCAGGGAAAGTCCGTCTACAGTAATCAGCGTCCAGCCGTTCTGATCTCCCGGAATTACCTGCCCCTGGAGATAGGAAAGTACCCGAGGATCCTCGCTGGAGATATTCTCCGTCACCGCCGCCGTATTCAGCCAAAGCGCCAGCGCATGCGCCGGTTCAAAGCGTCTCTTTTTCGCCTGTCCCAGCTCCAGCCCGGGGCGAAGGACCTTAAGGCCCTTCAGCTCAGGCATTTCCTCCGGACAGAGATATAGGGATGGTCCAAAGGAAATCAGCCGCCCTTCCGGCAAGGAAATCTCCATTTTCTCCAGGAACTCCCGCAGCTCCGGCGGCTCCTTCTCCGCTTTCGGCTTTGGCAGCTCGGTGGGGCTTCCATCTCCATCCTTTTTCAGCAGCGCCGCAAAATGGCCTTCCCCGGAGAGCAGATGCGGCCACAGTCGGAACGTGTCCCGGAGTTCCGGGTTTGGCTGCTGGGACCATTCCGGTCTGCCGGGAGCCAGCCAGGGCATATCCGCCTTCACCACATGAAAATCCGGATGCCGCTGTAAGAACGCCCCGATTGCGCCCTCGTCCTCCTCCGGTGCAAAGGTGCAGGTGGAATAGCACAGGTATCCGCCGGGCCGAAGCATATTGGCTGCCGAATCCAGAATTTCGCTCTGCCGTGCTGCACACATTTTTACGGTTTCCGGACTCCAATCGGTAACGGCAGCCTCCTCCTTGCGGAACATTCCTTCGCCGGAGCAGGGCGCATCCACCAGAACCCGGTCAAAAAATCCCATAAACCGTTTTTCCAGGTCCCTTGGATGCATGTTCAGCACCAGCGCGTTGGAAATTCCCATGCGCTCGATATTCCGGGACAGAATTTTCGCCCGCTTGGGATTGATCTCATTGGCCACCAGCAGTCCCTGCCCCTCCAGCATGTCGCCCAGCTGGGTAGACTTTCCTCCCGGTGCTGCACACAGGTCCAGCACACGTTCCCCTGGTTTGGGAGAAAGCAGCGTTGCGGGCGCCATGGCAGACGGCTCCTGCAAATAATACAGTCCCGCTTCGTGATAAGGGTGCTTTCCCGGACGGCTTTCCGGATCATAGGCATACCCGTCCTGCGCCCAGGGAATGGGATCCCGCAAAAATGGCAGCGGTCCCTCCAGTCGCTTCCTTCTGGACAGCCGAATGCCCTTTTGCAGCGGACGGTCATAGGCCGCCATAAAATCCGGGTATTCCGGCCCCAGCAGCGCTTCCATTCGGGTTAAAAATTCAGGTGGGAGCATGGTATTCTCTCCTTTTCGGTACAAAAAAGGGGACCGGATGGTCCCCTTTGCTTTGCCATGTTACTTCTTGCCGCCCTTCAGCGCCTTCATGCGGTCTGCATGGTTGAGGATTCTCTTGCGCATACGCAGGGTCTTGGGGGTAACCTCCAGGATCTCGTCGTCGGCCAGATACTCCAGGCACTGCTCCAGGCTCATCTGCTTGGGGGGAATCAGCCGCAGGGCATCATCGGAGCCGGAAGCACGGGTGTTGGTCAGGTGCTTTGCCTTGCAGACGTTGACGGTGATATCCTCCATCCGGGGGTTGGAGCCGATCACCATGCCCTCATACACAGGAACACCGGCGCCGATGAACAGGGTGCCGCGCTCCTGGGCATTGAACAGACCGTAGGTGATGGACTCGCCGGTCTCAAAGGAGATCAGGCTGCCGGTGCGGCGGCGCTGAATGTCGCCCTTGTAGGGCTGATAGCTGTCGAATACGGAAGCCATAATGCCCTCGCCCTTGGTATCGGTCAGGAACTCGTTGCGATAGCCGAACAGGCCACGGGAGGGAACCAGGAAGGTAATCTTCATACGGGTGGTGCCCAGAGGGTTCATCTCCAGCAGATCGCCCTTGCGGTTGCCCATTTTCTCAATAACGGCACCCACGCAATCGGAGGGTACGTCGCAGACCAGCCGCTCCATTGGCTCGCACTTTACGCCGTCGATCTCCTGATACAGTACACGCGGGGGAGACACCTGGAACTCATAGCCCTCACGGCGCATGGTCTCGATGAGGATACTCAGATGCATCTCACCGCGGCCTGCCACATAGAAGGCATCGGTGGAACCCTCGGCCTCGGTGACCCGCAGGGATACGTCCTTCAGCAGCTCCTTCTCCAGACGCTCCCGGATCTGGCGGGAGGTGACATACTTGCCCTCTTTGCCCGCAAAGGGAGAGTCGTTGATGGTAAAGGTCATCTCCATGGTGGGCTTCGAGATCTTCACAAAGTCCAGCGGCTCTACTGCGGCAGGTGCGCAGATGGTATCGCCAATGGTGATGTTGCCGATACCGCTCATGGCAATGATATTGCCTGCGGTGGCCTCTGTCACCGGCACGCGGTTCAGGCCGTCAAACTCATAAAGGCTCACGGCCTTCAGCTTCTTGGACACCTGATCGGGGTCATGATAATTACATACCACGATTTCGTCGTTCTGGTGAATGACGCCCCGCTCAATCCGGCCAACTGCAATCCGGCCAACGAAGTCGTTATAGTCGATGGAGGACACCAGCATCTGGAACGGCTGATCCACATCGGCCT
>CAVEIY010000011.1:0-26086 GCA_963615825.1 Flexilinea sp. | reverse complement strand
CCACATGGGAGGAGCAGGCGGCACAGGTCATGCCCGTTACATGATATTGCTCCATAGTAGACTCCTTTTACTTGTCCATGATTTTGGATAGAATGCCAATGACCTCGTCAATCTTCTCGCTGCCGTGACCGTGCTCGGCGGCCTCCAATACGCAGTGGTTCATGTGCTGCTTGAGAATCAGCAGGTTTGCACGCTTGAGCATGGCAGAGGATGCGAGAATTTGGTTGGAGATGTCGATGCAATAGCGTCCATCCTCAATCATTTTAATAATACCGTCGATTTGCCCCCGGGCAGTTTTCAGCGCTTGAACCGCTTGCTGCTTTTCCTGATTCATAGAGAATGACTCCTTTCGGATGGTGGTGTTGTAAGATCCACCGGGAGAAGCGTGGACTAACACCCCTCCCCCGGGGGGTGTCTTTATCCTACCACGGATTAACCCTGCTGTCAAGTAGGTTGATTCGATGTTCTTGCACTTTTTTGCTGGATATGCTATGCTCATACCAACGAAAACGAAATGGGGCGTATCAATGAAACTGCTGATTATCCGCCACGGCGATCCGGACTATGAAAAGGATTCCCTGACAGAACGGGGCTGGCGGGAGGCGGAGCTGCTGGCAAAGCGGCTGGAGCATATGGACATTGCGGCATTTTATGTATCGCCGCTGGGCCGGGCAAGGGACACCGCCTCGCTGACGCTGAAGGCCATGGGCCGCAGTGCTGAAACGTTGGATTGGCTGCGGGAGTTTCCGCCCCATCGGATGGATGCGGACATTGGCAGGCAGACGCCCTTGTGGGACTGGCTGCCGGGTACCTGGACCAAGGAGCCGCGGTTTTACGATAAGGAAGCATGGCTTCAGGTTCCGGTGATGGAGCAGGCCGGTGCAGCCCAGGCATACCGTCAGGTGACAGAGGGACTGGACGGGCTGCTGGAACGGCACGGTTATCGCCGGAAGGAAAACATCTATGAAGCGGTACGGCCCAATCGGGATACCATTGCGCTGTTTTGTCACTTCGGACTGGAATGCGTATTACTGAGCCATCTAATTGGAGCTAGTCCCATGGTGCTGTGGCATGGAACCTGTGCAGCGCCGACCTCAGTTACCACGGTGATAACAGAGGAACGGCGAAGGGGAATCGCATCCTTCCGCATGAGCAGCTTTGGAGATGTAACCCATCTGCTCCAGGCTGGAGAGGAGCCGTCCTTTTCGGCCAGGTTCTGCGAAACCTGGGACTGCTCGTCGGAGCGGCACGACTGAGAGGGGAGAATCACGATGTCTGGAATCAATACCACCCTTGGATATATTGAACGGGATGGCTGCTATTTGATGCTCCATCGGGTGAAAAAGGAAAACGACCTGAATCACGACAAGTGGATTGGCATCGGCGGCAAGTTTGAGGACAAGGAAAGCCCGGAGGAATGCATGCGCCGGGAAACCCTGGAGGAAACCGGCCTGACGCTGACTCATATGGAATACCGGGGAATTGTGACCTTTGTATCAGACCAATATGAAACGGAATATATGCATCTGTTTTGGGCGGACCAGTATACCGGAAGCATTCGGGACTGCGACGAGGGAGTGCTGGAGTGGATCCCCAAGGAAAAGCTGCGGGAAATCCCCAAATGGGAGGGCGATGAGATTTTTCTGGAGCTTCTGGAAAAGCGGGTGCCGTTTTTCTCCCTGAAGCTCTCCTATCAGGGAGACGTGTTGGCGGAGGCGGTGCTCAACGGCACGGCGCTTTCCACCCGGAGCGGGAAAAAGTAGCGCGTCCAACGGGAAGGATACCCGAAAAATGGGCGACTATTCACAGAAATTTCACGCTTCCGAAGAAAATTGCATTATAATGTACAGGGAATGAAACTGACCGCGCTTTGCGGCAGTGAAAATAGAATGAGGAACGGAGGAACTTGTATGGCACATACGGTTTTGATTGTAGAGGACGACCCCAATATCGCCGATCTCCTGCATCTCTATCTGGAAAAGGACGGCTACACCACGGAAATTGCACCGGACGGCGGCAAAGCAGTGGAAAAGTTTCGGCAGATTCAGCCGGATCTGGTACTGCTGGACGTGATGCTTCCGGTGATGGACGGCTGGGAGGTACTCAGGACCATTCGGCAGGAGTCCAAAACCCCGGTGATTATGCTCACGGCAAAGGGCGAAACCACCGACAAGGTCAACGGCCTGAAAATGGGTGCAGACGATTACATCACCAAGCCCTTTGAGGCAAAAGAGGTTTTGGCACGGGTGGAGGCAGTGTTGCGCCGTACCTCCGGAGCCGCGCCTACCTCCCGTCGGCTGGTGTTTGATAAGCTGGTTATCGACATGGATGCCTTTGAGCTGATTGTAGACGGCAAAAAGGTGGACACGCCCCCCAAGGAGATGGAGCTGCTTTATCACCTGGCTTCCAGCCCCAACCGGGTGTATACCCGGAATCAGCTGCTGGACGAGGTCTGGGGCTTTGATTACTTTGGTGACAGCCGTACCGTTGACGTCCATATCAAGCGGCTGCGGGAAAAGCTGGAAGGCGTCAGCAGCCAGTGGGAACTGAAAACGGTCTGGGGCGTGGGCTATAAGTTCGAGGTGTCCGGCGCATGAAAACGGCCTTTTCCCGGCAGCTGGCCCTGACGGCAGGCATGATCCTTTTGAGCTTCGTCCTGCTGGGGTGCAGCTTTACCAGCCTGTTTTACAGCTATATGCTGCGGAATGAGAAAACGTCGCTGTCCACCAATGCCGAAGCGGTGAGCAGCTATATGAGCACCCAGAATACCCTGACGCAGATCGACGATTGGGAGCTGAGGCTGTCGGTCAGCTATGGCGCAAACGTTTCGGATACAGATGTACTGATTACAGATCCCAACGGCACGGTGACGCTGTGCTCCTGCAATCAGTTTGTGTGCGATCATTTGGGGAAAACGGTGCCCTCTGATATGCTCCAGAATATGAGTGCGGACGGATATGCCTATGCAACGGGAATCCTCAGCGGCGTATACACCGACGAACGCTATCTCTATGGCGTACCGGTTATGTCCGCATCCACGGGGGAGCTTTTGGGCTATGTAGTAGTATCTACGGCCACCAAGGACATGAGCGATATGATGAGCCGGATCATTGGATTGTTCCTGCTCACTGCGATTGTCGTTCTGGTGGTTGCAACGGTTGCAACGGCGCTGATTACCAGGCGGCAGACGGAGACAATTCGGGATCTGTCCAAGGCGGCCCGTCAGTTTGCACATGGCGATTTCTCGGCGCGGATTTATCCGGACGGCAACGATGAAGAGGTGGTGGAGCTTGCCACGGCCTTTAACAATATGGCAACGTCCCTGGAGCGCAGTGAAAAGCTGCGGCAGGAGTTTGTGTCCAACGTAAGCCATGAGCTGAAAACGCCCATGACCACCATTGCAGGCTTTATGGACGGCATGCTGGACGGCACCATTCCAAAGGAAAAGCATGCCTATTATATGCAGACGGTTTCCGATGAGGTGAAGCGCCTGAGCCGTATGGTTCGGAGCATGCTGGATATTTCCCGGCTCCAGTCTACCGGCGAGGAAATCAAGAAAGCACGGTTTGACGTCACGGAAGCCCTGGGACGGACGCTTTTGACCTTTGAGCAGAAAATTGAGGCAAAGCATCTGGACGTCCAGGTGGATATGCCGGAGCGGGCTGTTTATGTCATGGCAAATGAGGATGCCATTACCCAGGTAATTTACAACCTGATTGATAACGGCGTGAAGTTTGCCAAGGAGAATACCCCATTTCTGCTGACGGTGGCGACTTCCGGCGGAAAAGCGCTGGTGAGTGTGGCCAACTACGGTCCTACAATCCCGCCGGAGGAATTGCCACTGGTATTTGACCGGTTCCATAAGTCGGATAAAAGCCGCTCGATGGACAAGACCGGCGTAGGGCTTGGACTCTATATTGTTAAGACGATTCTAGGCAGCCATGGAGAGGACATTTCCGTGACCAGCCGGGATGGACTGACCACCTTTACCTTTACGCTGGAGCTGACAAAATAAGATAGGCGGAACGAATCGAAAGCGCGGTTCGTTCCGCTTTTTTGTCCCTTATGTTATTTCTCGATCCCGTCACAAAAATGCTACCAATTTGTAACGGAATGTGATATACTGTCTCTGTATGGAAACTAGGCAGTATCAAAAAGGAGGCTGCGGCGTGAAGCGGGTCAAATGTGCGGCTTTATTTCTGATCGTTTGCCTGCTGGGCGGATGCTCCGGAATGAGCATTGATGAGCTGTATTGCCTGCCCCAGGCGAGCGAGGACTATTATGATTTACAGGCGGCCCTGTCACAGGTGCTGGGGGATGGCATGAGCTACGACGCTCCGGCTTCCGGCGCTCGGCGTGAACCGGTACAGCTGGTGGATTTGGACCACGACGGTACCGACGAGGCAGTGGCGTTTTTCCGAGATGGGCAAGACGGTACGGTTGCAGCCTATATTTTTGCGCGGAAGGATTCCGCCTATGAGCTGGCCGATACCATCCCCTGCTCCGGCAGTGCGGTTGGTTCGGTGGAATATGCGGATTTGGACGGAAGCGGCAGCCTGGAGCTGCTGATTACCTGCCAGGTTAGCGAGGCCGTAACCCAGGCGCTGCAGGTCAGCCGGTATCGGCAGGGGACAGCGGAGTCATTGCTTACGGCGCCCTGCGGCAGATATGTGCTGACTGACTTAAACGGCGATGGCGCAAAGGAAATTCTCTGCATCACCGACAGCGGTGCCGAAACCGCTGCAACGGCAACCTATTATACCTACACCGATGAGCAGATGAAGGCGGGGCAGGAGCTTCGGCTTAGCGAGAACTATAGCGATATTTTGAATATCAGCCAGGGAACCCTGGAGGATGGCACGGCAGCAGTGCTGCTGACCGGAAAAAGCGGCGAGCAGCTGCGGACCGATGTGCTGGTTCAGAACGAAGCGTCTGAGCTGACTGTGGTGGACTGCGGCAGTCTGGAAGCCTCCGCGCAGCTCCAGGGCGGCACCCTGTATCCTGAAGATATGGACGGCGACGGCAATCTGGAAATCCCCCAGGCACAGGAGCTGCCGGAATATGAAGCCGGCAGCAGGACCCAGTGGGCTGTGGCCTGGTATGGGCTGACGGCAAAGGGAAAGACCTATTTGAAATGCACCACCTATCACTGCTTTGACGAGGGCTGGTATCTGGAGCTGCCGGAGCGCTGGGAGAATGCAATTTCAGTCCGGGAGAAAAGCGAAACGGCCGGGGCCTGCACCATTCACAGCGTGGGCTTTTATCGGAAGAGCACCGGCAGAAAATCAGGCGAGGAGATTATGACGGTCTATGCCCTCTATGGTGCAGCCAGACAAGAGCAGGTGGAGACGCGGGGACTGACCAGCCTTTACAGCGACACGGATATGATCCTTGCAGTAAAGATCAATGAGGACGCCGCACCCTGGGAGGGGACGGTTTCCGTGGCACAGCTTTCGGAGCGCTTTCATATAGAAGCCGCTGAAAATCATCAATAACGCCGATGGAATAGACCAGGCATGGAAGGAAATCAATCATGAAAAAAGTACTCATTTTGGAAGATGAAACCAGCATCCGCAGCTTTGTTGTCATCAACCTGCGCCGGGCGGGCTATGAGGCCATTGAGGCGAGCACCGGAGAAGAGGCGCTGGAGCAGCTCCGGCGGAATCCCGACACCGGTGTGGCAATCTTTGATATCAATCTCCCTGGAATGGACGGCTTTGAGGTGTGCCGAACCGTGCGCGCCACCAATAAGACCATTGGCATCATTATGCTGACGGCCCGGACCCAGGAGATGGACAAGGTAACGGGCCTGATGACCGGGGCTGACGACTATGTGACCAAGCCCTTCTCTCCCGCAGAGCTGACCGCGCGGATCGACGCCCTGTATCGAAGAATCGGCGGCGAGCCGAATGCGTCCCCGGATGAGCTGAGTCAGGGTCCCTTTGTGCTCAACACCCGGAATCGTACCCTGGAAAAGGCGGGACAGAAAATTCGCCTGACCCAGGTGGAGTATGCCATTGTGAAGCTGTTTATGCAGAATCCCGGGCGCGCCATGTCCAGAGAGGATATTCTGGCGGCAGTCTGGGGCCGGGACTATGACGGCGAGCTGAAGATTGTAGACGTGAATATCCGTCGGCTTCGGATCAAGATTGAGGACGATACCTCCAACCCGGTTTTTATCACCACGGTATGGGGCTATGGCTATAAGTGGGGCGCTTAATTCATGAAAAAAATGTCCGGAATCCGCTCCAGATGGCTCACTCATAACGTCAGCCTGATGGTTCTGCTGGTGCTGGCCTGTGCAATCGGCGGCATTGTGGCGCTCAGCAGCTATTATTACAGCTGCATGCGCAGCGGCCTGGAGGCACAGCTGAAAACCACGGCGGATTTTTTTGAAACCTATATCAGCACCTCTCAGGAGGAGTTCTACGGAAGCGTCTACGGCTTTACCCAGAACTTCGAGGGGAAAAATGATCTGGAGCTGGAGTTTTTAAACAGCAGCGGCGAGATCATCAGCTCCTCCTTTGGCCTTGCATCCGGCAGTCAGCCGGAGACAGAGGACGTAAAGGGCGCACTGGAGCAGCAAAAGCTTGCCTCCTTCCGGGGGAAAGATCCCCAGACCGGCGAACGGATTTTGGCAGTTTCGGTTCCTGTGATGGCGGCAGACGGTCAGGTGGCCGGAGCGCTGCGTCTGGTGACCTCTTTGCGCCTGGCCAATCGGCAGATTCTTTTGTGGGCCGGGATCATCGGACTGATTGCGCTGTTTGTGATGGTTCTGGTCTGGGGCACCGGAATGTACTTTATCCACTCCATTGCCACCCCGGTGATGGAGATTACGGAAACCGCCAAGCGGATTGCCTCCGGCGGCTACGGCACTCAGATTCAGGCGAAGTTTGCAGAGAACAACGATGAAATTGGGGAATTGGCGCGAACCATCAACAATCTCTCCCTGCAAATCAGCCAGACGGAAAAAATGCAGTCGGAGTTCCTCTCCTCGGTTTCTCATGAGCTGAGAACTCCGCTGACGGCGATTTCCGGATGGGGCGAGACGCTGATGACCAGCAATGAAATGGACCCGGTGGAAACCCGTCGGGGCATTGTGACCATGCTCAAGGAGACAAAGCGGCTGACTTCTCTGGTAGAAGAGCTGCTGGAGTTCTCCCGTATTCAGGATGGGCGCTTTAAGCTCAATGTGGAAACCAGCGATTTGCGGGGCGTATTTGAGGATACCATTTTCATGTATGGCAGCCGCTTGCGGCAGGAGGGTATTGACCTCCAGTATGAGGCGACAGACGAGGAAATTCCCGAAATCAGCTGCGATCCCGAACGAATGAAGCAGGTATTCCTGAATATTCTCGACAATGCGGCCAAATACGGCGGCGACGGCGGAAAAATTCACTGTGACATCCATGTGGAGGGGCAGCAGCTTGCAGTGCAGATCCGGGATTACGGTCCCGGCATCCCCGAGGAGGAGCTGCCGCTGGTAAAGAAAAAATTCTACAAAGGTTCCTCCAAGGCCAGAGGCAGCGGTATTGGCTTGGCAGTGTGCGAGGAGATTGTCTCCATGCACGGCGGTAAGCTGGTCATTGCCAATGCAGACGACGGAGAGGGCGGCTGTGAGGTCACCATCTATCTGCCATTGAAATAATAAAAGTACCACTTTTGGGACACCTCTTGTGCTATTCTGAGAAGGAAAGCAGGAGGTGGTTGGAAAGGACTATACTGTGGCAAATCAGGAAAAGAAAACATCCATCGGCGGTCAGGCACTCATCGAGGGCATTATGATGCGGGGACCCTACCGGCAGGCCATTGCGGTACGGGACCAGGACGGTAAGATCGTCTTAAAGGAAGAAGAACTGAAATTCATCAAAGACAAGTACCCGGTGCTGGGATTGCCGCTGATCCGCGGTGTGGTGAACTTCGGCGGAAGCATGGTGGCCGGGGTCAAGGCCCTGATGTACTCGGCTTCGTTCTACCCTGAGGAAGAGAACGTCGGGGAGCCGGGAAAGTTTGAAACCTGGCTGGAAAAGCACATCGGCTCAGAGAAAATGGAATCCCTGGTGATCTATCTGGCGGTGCTGCTGGGTGCGGCCTGCTCTGTGGGCCTGTTCCTGCTGCTGCCGACCTTTCTGGTTGGCCTGGTGAAGCCCCTGCATGACCACTATCTGCTGCGGAACCTCTGCGAGGGCGTGGTAAAGCTGGCAATCCTGCTGATCTATATGATCGGTATTTCTAAGCTCAAGGATATGCGCCGGGTATTTTCCTACCATGGCGCGGAGCACAAAACCATCAAGTGTTATGAGCTGGGAAAAGATTTGACGGTGGAGAACGTCCGCCCCTGTACTCGGTTCCATCCCCGCTGCGGCACCAGTTTCTTATTTGTGGTGATTTTTATCAGCATTTTGGTAGGCAGCGTGGTCCAGGTGGGCAATACGCTGCTGAGAATGCTGTGCCACCTGCTGCTGCTGTTTCCCGTGGTGGCAATCAGCTATGAAATCAACCGGCTGGTTGGACGTTATGACAACCGGCTGACGAAGATTCTTACGGCACCCGGACTTTGGCTCCAGAATTTTACCACCAATGAGCCGGACGATTCCATGATCGAATGTGCCATTGCAGCGCTGAACGCGGTGATTCCACAGCAGGAAGGAGCGGACAACTGGTAACCCATGGAGAGCTACAGTTATCATGATCTATATGCCGCTGCAAGACAGGCTCTGCGGAAGGTAGACGGAGAGAATGCGGAGTTTACCGCGCGTCAGCTGGTTTCGGCGGCCACGGACCGGACGGTCAGTCAGCTGGTGGCGGATTTCAACCTGACAGTGTTTCAGCGGGATATCATTCGTGTGAATCAGATGGTGGAGCGTCATTTAAAGGGCGAACCGATTGCCTATATTCTGGGGCAGTGGGAGTTCTATGGACTGAGCCTGACGGTGACGCCGGATGTCCTGATTCCCAGAGACGATACTGAGGCGGTGTGCGATCTGGCCATTCACCAGACCATGCTGTCCGGACAGAATCCCCGGGTGCTGGACCTGTGTGCCGGCTCCGGCTGCATCGGATTGGCGGTTGCAGCTCGAGTCAAGGATGCGCGGGTTACGCTGGGGGAAATTTCTCCCGAGGCGATTCGGATTGCAAAGAAAAATGTGCAGGATAATCACCTGAGCGGACGGGTCAGCTGCATTCAGCTGGATGTTCGGCAGCCTGCACCGAAGTTTTTGGGAAAGTACGACATGATCGTATCCAATCCCCCTTATATTACGGCCCGACAGATGGAGGAGCTGGATACCTCTGTCCGGGATTATGAGCCGCATCTTGCCCTATATGGCGGCAATGATGGGCTGGACTACTATCGGGCTATTGTGAAAAACTATACGCCAATCCTGCGCGAGGGCGGATTTATCTGCTTTGAATTCGGCATGGGGCAGGAGGCGTCGGTATGTCAGATTTTAATGGATCATGGCTACCGGCTGGGCAGATTGGTACGGGACAGCGGAGAGCGCGCCCGTGCAGTGATGGCCCAGAAGCCGGTCAGCGAAGATACCACTGGAAAGGAATGTGCGGAAGATGGCGAAGAAACAAGCGGCATATGAAGCGGCGGCCCCTGCAACCGATAAGAAAAAAGCGCTGGAAACAGCAATGGCGCAGATTAAGAAGAACTTTGGCGCAGGCTCGATCATGCGGCTGGGCGATGCAGCCAGCATGAATGTTGAGGTGATTCCTACCGGTTCCCTGACGCTGGATTTGGCGCTGGGGGTTGGCGGCCTGCCCAAGGGAAGAATTGTTGAGATCTATGGACCGGAATCCTCCGGTAAAACCACCCTGGCGCTCCATGTGGTGGCCGAAGCGCAGAAAATGGGCGGCGAAGTGGCATTTGTGGATGCAGAGCACGCGCTGGACCCGGAATATGCTGCGGCGCTGGGTGTAGACATTGAGAACATGCTGGTGTCTCAGCCGGACTACGGCGAGCAGGCATTGGAAATCACCGATGCCCTGGTGCGTTCCGGCGCCATCTCTGTGGTGGTAGTAGACTCCGTGGCTGCGCTGACCCCCCGGGCCGAGATCGAGGGCGAGATGGGCGAGTCTGTGGTAGGACTTCAGGCCCGTCTGATGTCCCAGGCACTGCGGAAGCTGGCAGGCTCCATTGCAAAGACCAACTGCCTGGTGATTTTCATCAACCAGATTCGAGATAAAATCGGCGTAATCTATGGCTCTTCGGAGACAACCACCGGCGGCCGTGCGCTGAAATTCTTCTCCTCGGTTCGGCTGGACATCCGCCGGACGGAAAGCCTGAAGAACGGCAGCGAGGTTATGGGCAACCATACCCGGGTCAAGGTGGTAAAGAACAAGGTTGCACCTCCGTTCCGTGAAGCGGAATTCGATATTATGTACGGCGAGGGTATCTCCCACAACGGCGAGCTGATTGATCTGGGCGTAAACTACGACCTGGTACAGAAAAGCGGCAGCTGGTATTCCATCGGCGATGAGCGCATCGGCCAGGGCCGGGATAACGCGAAGAACTATCTGCGGGATAATCCGGAGGTGGCAGAGAATCTGGAGGCTGCCATTCGCCGGGAGGCACAGAAGGCCCAGGCGGAAAAGCTGCAAAAGCGTATGGGCGCTGCCGCTGCACCTGCCACTGCGGCAACCAAGGCCGTGGATGTTTCCGCAGACGATTTTGACGACGGGGATGATATGGACGTATGATCCTGATCAAACTCAGCGCATTGGGGACCGATGGCAGCCGGGTCATGCTGTGGTTTGACGACGGCAGTAAAATGCGGGTGCCAACCTCCCTGGTGGCGGATTTGGGGCTGTATCGGGGCATGGAGCTGGAGGAAGATGACTTGTCCCGTCTGATGGAGGAAACCCAGCGGGCGTCGGCCAGAAATCGGGCGGTCCGAATTGTTTCTTCCACCAGCATCTCCGAAAAGTCTTTGAAGCAGCGGCTGATCCAGCGGGGAGAGAACCCGGAAAATGCCCAGGAGGCAGTGGATTGGCTGCGGGAACTGGGCGCGCTGGACGATGAGGGCATGGCGCGGCAGGTGGTGGACCGGTGCGTGCAGAAGGGCTATGGAAAGGCCCGGATTCAGCAGGAGCTATACCACAAGGGCATTCCCAAGCAGTATTGGGAGGATGCGTTGCGCCGGATTCCCGACATGTCCGATGCCATTGACCGCTTTCTAGAGCGCCGGTTCCGCGGCGTAGAATTGGATCAAAAGACCATCAAACGGGCAGCCGATGCCCTATACCGCAGAGGACACAGCTGGGAGGCAATCTCAGCTGCTTTGGGGCGTTATGAAGCGCAGCTGGAGAACCGGGAGGACTGGTAGCGCGCTGCGCTGATATAGGCAACACTGCCATAGAATAACATACATTGGAGGACTCCGAATGGGGAAAAAAGTTGCAATGGTATCCCTGGGCTGTGCCAAAAACCAGGTGGATGCCGAACAGATGTTGTGCCTGCTGCATGAGGCAGGGTATGAGATTACCACCGAGGTGGAATACTGTGATGTAGCAATCGTCAACACCTGCGGATTTATCGAAAGCGCCAAAAGCGAGGCGATTCAGGAAATCCTGGAGCTGGGACTGCTGAAAAACGAGGGCAAGATCGGCAAGATCCTGGTGTCCGGCTGCCTGAGCCAGCGGTATAAGGACCAGCTGATGGAGGAACTGCCGGAGGTGGACGGTATCCTTGGCTGCGGCAGCTACGGCGATATTGTCTCTGCGGTGGACGATGTGCTGGAGGGAGACAAGCCCCGCCGCTTTGGCGATATCAACGCCGATCCGGAAGAGCTGGGCCGTGTGCTCACCACCCCGGACTATTACGCCTATCTGAAAATTGCAGAGGGCTGTGATAATCACTGCGCGTTCTGCGTGATTCCCCAGCTCAGAGGCAAATATCGCAGCCGGAAGTTTGAGGACCTGATTGACGAGGCGAAGATTCTGGCGGCAAACGGCGTAAAAGAGCTGATCCTCATTGCCCAGGATACCTCCCGGTATGGCATTGATCTCTATGGCAAGCGCCGGCTCAGTGAGCTGCTGCGGGAGCTGTGTAAGATCGAGGGTTTCCACTGGATTCGGATTCATTATCTCTATCCCGACGAGATGGACGAGGATCTCATCGACACCATTGCTCAGGAAGAGAAAATCTGTTCCTACCTGGATATCCCCATTCAGCACTGCAACGACAAAATCCTGCGTACCATGAACCGTCGTGGCAACAAGGAATACCTGGATTGGCTGCTGCCCCACCTCCGGGAGAAGATTCCCGGCCTGGTGCTCCGGACCAGCCTGATTGCCGGCCTGCCCGGGGAGGGCGAGGAGGAATTCCAGGAGCTGTGCGAATTCCTGAAAAAGCACCGGATGGAGCGGGTTGGCTGCTTTGTATTCTCTCCGGAAGAGGGAACCGCGGCGGCGAAAATGCAGTATCCGGATAAGGAAGTGGCGGAGAAGCGGGCCGAGATCGTTTCGGAGCTTCAGAGCCGCATTATGGACGACTACAATGAAAGCCTGGTGGGCAAAACTGTAGAGGTGCTGGTAGAGGGCTATGACCGGCTGGCGGAGTGTCAGTTTGGGCGGACCTATGCGGATTCGCCGGAAATCGACGGCATGGTGTTCTTCCAGGCGGAGAAGCGGTATCACCCCGGCAGCTTTATTCAGGTGTCCATTGAGGAGACCATGGACGGAAATCTCATCGGAACGGCAGTGGAGGATGCGGAATGACAACGGCAAGCAAGATCACCCTGGCGCGGGTGGTAATGATCCCTGTTTTCATGGTGCTTTTGCTGCTGGGATATAATATCCCGGCACTGGTGGTGTTTATTGTGGCTTCCTGCACCGATTTTGTAGACGGCTATATTGCACGGCACTATCATCAGGTGAGTAATTTCGGCAAGTTCCTGGACCCGCTGGCGGATAAGCTGCTGGTGATTTCCTGCATGGTGATCTTCATTCAGTGGGGCAGAATGCCTGCCTGGGCGGTGATGATTGTGCTGGCCCGTGAGTTTGCGGTAACCGGCCTGAGACTGGTGGCCGTGGAAAACGGACGGGTGATTGCAGCGGCATGGCTGGGCAAAATCAAAACGGCCTGCACCATGGTGGGACTGTGCATTATGCTGGTGTTTACCGGCTGGCCGATTCTGGACGGCGTTGTTACCGCTGTGATTGTAATTACAACGCTGGTCAGCGGCATTGAGTATTTCGTCAAGAACTGGGACGTGCTGGATATGAAGTCCTGATTTTTGGGACAACACCGCACAGCGGTATTGTCCCGGGGCGTACTACATCGGTTCTGGTGAAAACTGCTTGACACAAATTTCCCTTCGTGCTACTATGATAGGGTAAGTGAATATCGCGTAGAACGGGAAGAGTAGTGGATGAATTGATCCCCAGAGAGCAGCGGTCACCGGCTGAGAGCCGCGGCGGAGAGATTCCCATGAAGTGCGCCCGGGAGCGAGGAGAGATCCCGTGAGGCTGCGTCAATGCCAGAGTGATAAATCAGAGTGGAACCGCGGAGTGTTTGTGCCCCGCCTCTTGATCGTAGGATTAAGAGGCGGGGCTTTTGCATGGAGAAGGAGAAAAGAGATGTTCATTGGATCGTTTATGATGTCCGCCTGTTCGGTGATTTTTGATGTCTGCTGGTTCGTATGGCCCTTTGTGTTTGTGTTCTCCCTGGCCTGGGGCATCCGGGACTGGATTCAGGATGAAAACTGCTCGGCAAAGCCCCTGCTGGTGGCAGGTGCATCGCTGATGATTATGGTAGGCGGCATGGTGGGGATGATGCATTGATGGTGTTGTTTCGACTGGCTGGCAGTGAGGACGCAGAGAAGCTGGCGGAAATTCGATGTGTGTCCTGGAAGTCGGCATATCGGGGCATTTATCCCGATGAAATGTTGGATCACTTTGATTTTGCGGCCCATGAAGAAAAGTTCTTAAAGCAGATCTGTGATCCTCAAACGGAGGTTTACGTTATTCAAAACGACGGACACAAAGTTGGATATGTGACACTGAGCCGCAGGAATGGCTACAAGGATTTCAAGGTTTGTATGGATTCGCTTTACTTGATACCCGAAGTTCAGGGAAATGGAATCGGAAGAGAGACGATGAAATTTGTACGAAAGCGGTGCAGCATGATGGGATATTCCAAATTCTATAACAGCTGCAATCCGCACAATCACCATGCCTGTGCCTTTTATACGGCAATGGGCGGTCATGTGGGATATCGGGACGATCAGAACCAGGAACCGGCATGGGACCAGTGGTATTATGAGTATCGGTTGGAATGAACGAATTTTTAGGGGGTAAACTATGCTATTTCATCGCTTAAATGAAACGCTGGGAGCTTATCAGGCGCGAGATCCGGCGGCGCGGTCCAAGCTGGAGATTTTGCTGCTCTATCCCGGTGTGCATGCGATTATCAATCACCGGATTGCCCACTTTTTCTACCGGCACCATCTGTTCTTTCTGGCGCGATTGGTGAGCCAGCTGAGCCGTCATTTTACCGGCATTGAGATTCACCCGGGCGCAACCATTGGCCGCCGGTTTGTGATTGACCACGGCATGGGCATCGTCATTGGAGAAACGGCGGAGGTGGGAGACGATGTGCTTCTGTACCACGGCGTGACCCTGGGCGGTACCGGTAAGGATCAGGGCAAGCGTCACCCGACCATCGGGAATAATGTGCTCATTGGATGCGGCGCAAAGGTGCTGGGACCCTTTAAGGTAGGCGACGGCAGCCGAATTGCCTCCAACTCGGTGGTGCTTTCCGAGGTGCCGGAGAATGCCACTGCGGTTGGCGTTCCGGCAAGGATTGTCCGGATTGCCGGGAAAAAGGTGGACTATGCTGGCGAGGTGGATCAGATCCATGTAACCGACCCGGTACAGAAAACGCTGGATGCGCTGACCTCTCGTCTGGATGCCCTGGAAAAGCAGATCGACGAGCAGTATATGCAGGGCATCGACAATGGCTATGGCTTCGACCCAAAGGATGTACCACGTCCTGAAGATACATAATAACACAATAAGGAGTGCTGAATGATGCAACTTTATAATTCTTTAACCAGAACCAAGCAGGAGCTTGTTCCCAACGAGCCTGGTAAAATCAAAATGTATACCTGCGGCCCTACGGTCTATCATTTTGCCCACATTGGCAACCTCCGGAGCTATATTATGGAGGACGTGCTGGAGAAGTATCTCCGGTACCTGGGCTATGACGTAAAGCGGGTGATGAACATCACCGACGTGGGCCATCTTTCCTCCGATGCGGACACCGGCGAGGACAAAATGCTCAAGGGCGCCAAGCGGGAGCACAAGACGGTGATGGAAATCGCAAAGTTCTATACGGACGCTTTCTTTGCCGATTGTGCAGCGCTGAACATCAAAACCCCCGATGTGGTGGAGCCTGCGACCCATTGCATTCCCGAGTTCATTACCATGATTCAGGGACTGCTGGATAAGGGCTATGCCTATGTAGCCGGAGGCAATGTCTATTTTGACACCTCGAAGCTGGAGAAGTATTATGTGTTTGGCGACCATGAGGAAGAGAATCTGGCGGTAGGCGTTCGGGAAGGCGTAGAGGCCGACGTGAACAAGCGCAATAAGACGGATTTCGTCCTGTGGTTTACCAAGTCGAAGTTTGAGGATCAGGAGCTGAAATGGGAAAGCCCCTGGGGCGTGGGATATCCTGGCTGGCATATTGAGTGCTCTGCCATCAGCATGAAGCATCTGGGCGAGTATATGGACATCCACTGCGGCGGTATTGACAATGCATTCCCCCATCATACCAACGAGATTGCCCAGTCTGAGAGCTACATTGGGCACAAGTGGTGCAACTACTGGTTCCATGTCCACCATCTCAACACCAATCACGGCAAGATGAGCAAGTCCAAGGGCGAGTTCTTAACCGTCTCTCTGCTGAAGGAAAAGGGCTATGATCCCCTGTGCTATCGGCTGTTCTGCCTACAGTCCCATTATCGCCGGGGCCTGCTGTTTACCTGGGAGAACCTGGACAATGCAAAGACGGCCTATGAAAAGCTGGTTGCCCGGGTTGCAGCACTGAAGGAGGAACCGGAAAATCCGGCAGATCAGGAGACAGCACAGCAGCTCCGGAATACCTTCCGGGAGGCACTGGATAACGACCTCAACACCTCCCTGGCGGTAACGGCGCTGTATGATGTGCTGAAGGCAAAGGTATCCGATGGCACCAAGCGGGCACTGATTGGGGAGTTCGACCAGGTGCTGGGCCTTTCTCTGCTGGAGGCAGCGGAAAAGCGTCAGGAAGCGCAGGCAGCACCCCAGGAGGGCGATGCAGAGATCGACGCGCTGGTGCAGGCACGGACCGAGGCCAAGAAGGCGAAGAATTTTGCCGAGGCAGACCGAATCCGGGATCAGCTGAAAGAGATGGGAATCGTACTGGTAGACTCCAAGGAGGGTACCACATGGCATCGGTAAGTCTGCTGGAGCCGGTGCGCATCGGCAGCATACAGACCCGAAACCGAATTTGTATTCCGCCCATGGTGATCTATAAAATTTCCGATGAAAGCGGCATGGTAAAGCCGCAGAATGTGGCGCACTACCGGGCGCTGGCCAAGGGCGGTGCAGGACTCATCATTCAGGAGGCAACCTGCATCAGCCCGGAGGGGCGGCTTTCCATGGATCAGCTGGGGATATGGTCCGACGATCATATCCCCGGGCTGCGGGAAATTACCGATGCAGTCCATGAAGCGGGGTGCCCAATTTTCGTGCAGCTCCATCATGCGGGGCTGGTGAGCGTCGGACAGGATACCTTGTGTCCCAGCGACTATGCCATGGACAGTAAAAAAGGCTGGAAAAACGGCCATGCCATGACCCGGGACGAGATTCTGCGGATTCGGGATGCGTTCATTGCAGCAGCGGTCCGGGCAGAAAAAGCGGGTTATGACGGCGTGGAGCTGCATGGCTGTCATGGGTATCTGCTGTGCCAGTTTTTGAACAGTCGGGTCAATCGGCGGCAGGATGAATATGGACAGCCGGATCGGCTGGTGCTGGAGATCATGGAGGGCATTCGTGCCAGCGTCCGCCCTGATTTTGTCATGGGCATTCGCCTGGGGGCCTTTGAACCGACGCTGGAGGACGGAATTGCACGTGCAAGAACGTTGGAAGCCCATGGAATTCAGTTTATTGATGTGTCCTATGGGTTTACTGCCGAATCGGATCCGTCTGCCCCAGGGGATCCGGCGCTGCTGGATGTGATTCGGGGCGCTGGCGCCATTCAAAAGGCTGTAAATGTGCCGGTATTTGCGGTCAACAGCATCCGTACGCCCCAGCAGGCGCAGAATATTCTGGAGCAGACCGGCGTTTCCATGGTGGACATTGGACGCAGTGCGCTGGTAGATCCGGAATGGCCCAACAAAGCATGTCGGGGAGAAACAACGGGAACATGTCTGGGCTGCAAGGTATGTCAGTGGCGCATTGACCGAAGCCGATGCCCCGGACGGCGGAAGCTTCAGGAGGAATTACATGCATTTTCACGGTGATCTGATGATAACGGACCCCGGCTATGTGGCCAAGGACGCAGAGGATTGGAAGCGCTGCGGCTATGGGGACCATATGGAACGGCTGGGCTTTTCGACGGTGCTTTCTGCGCTGGTTACAGAGGGGGAAGAGGACCTGTGTGCGGTACATCCGACGACAGGTGCGTTTTACGGGACCTTTGTTACGGATTCCGGCGTTGCCGCGGCGTTTTTGCTGGAGGAGATTCTACAGTATGATCCCACGTTTGACGAGCATGTGGTATGCCCGGAGAACGTCCTGTGGATTCGCGGCTTTGACGGCGAGGTAACCGTCTGCGGCCAGGGCGAGGACCAATGGCTGGAGGGCACGGGGAGCCACCCGTTTACCACCCGAGCGGAATTCTGACGAAAAATTTCGGGGAATCTTTATAAAAAGTTCACAGATGACACCGGATTCTCTACAGACTTTTCCGGTGTCATCTGTTATAATAATGTCCACTGACCCACTGCTGATTTGGCGGCGGATATAGAACGGCTGCTGACCGCGATGACGGAGGCGGCCTTGAATCTGAAGATAAGGATGTGTCGATGGAATGATTTGTCCAAAATGCGGCGAAGAAGTGTCGCAGGAGCTGGAAGCGTGTCCCCATTGCGGTGCAGAACTGACTGCGCCGGAGCAGGAGGCAGCGACTCAGCCGGAGGCAGAAGCAGCTGCGGCTGAGCTGGAGCAGACCCAGCCGGAGACGGAGGATACACAGGAGACAGAAGCAGCCCAGACATCGGAGAATGAGACGGAGGCTTCCGAGGAGCAGACAGAGACGGCTCCGGAAACAGAGCAGGAGGCGGACGCTTCCGAGGAGCCGGTAGAGGCAGCAACGGAACCAAAGAAAAAGAAAAAATCCACGGCGGCTGTGGTTGCCGGAATTGTGATTGTACTGCTTGCGGTGATTGTGGTTTGCCTGGCGGTGGCGCTGAGCTATGTGTCCAAGGGCGGCAAGCTGCCCAGTCTGACCGAACTGGCGGAAGAGGCCAAGGAGAAGAAGGTGGACGGAGACGCCGTAGCGGTGCAGGTCCAGAATGCCGATGGCGAAACCGTGGAGGAAATCACCAACCAGCAGCTGAGCTACTATTTCTGGGGCGAGTATTTCTACTATGTCAATAACTATGGCTTCAGCTTTGATGCTTCCCTGCCCCTGGATCAGCAGACCTATCAGGAGGCAACCGACAGCGAAACCGGCGAGACAACGGTGACCACCTGGGAGGATTACTTCCTGGAGAATGCCCAGAACAGCATCATTCAGACCGTTGCACTGAAAAAGGAAGCCGAATCCAAGGACTTTACCATGCCTGAGGATTATCAGTCTGAATATGACTCCGTGGTAGAGAACATGGCAAGCAATGCGGCCAATGCTGGATTTACCGATGAGGACGGCAACGGCGATGTGCTGGCCTATATTCAGGACTCCTATGGCGATAACGCAACGGTAGAGAGCTTTGAGCAGTATCTTTATGATTCCTACTTTGTGTCGGCCTACTCTGACAGCATTTATAAGGGCCTGAGCTATGACGACGATCAGATTGAGGAATACTATGACGCCAATGCCGAGGAGCTTCAGGGCTATGGCATTGAGAAGTCTGACCTGCCGGATGTCAACGTCCGCCATATTCTGATTCAGCCGGAAGAGGACGAGGATGGCAACATCAGCGACGAGGCCTGGACTGCAGCAGAGGAAAAGGCACAGGAAATCCTGGATGAGTGGAAGGCTGGCGACGCCGACGAAGAGAGCTTTGGTGAACTGGCCAATACCTATTCCTCGGATGGCGGCTCCAATACCAACGGCGGCTTGTATGAGGACGTTTATCCCGGCCAGATGGTGACGGAGTTCAATGATTGGTGCTTCGATGCCAGCAGAAAGCCTGGGGATACGGCCATTGTAAAGACCAGCTTTGGTTACCACGTGATGTATTTCGTGTCCTTTACGGATACCTACTATTACAAGACCGTGGCGGAGCAGGAGCTTCGTTACAGCGATTACAGCGACTATATCAACAACCTGGTTGGTCAGTACACCTCCGAGCTTACCTCGGATGCAGGTGTGACGGAGCCGAGTGCAGTGAAGGAAATCCAGCAGAATGCAGCGGAGCAGGCCGCTCAGGCAGAGCAGGCTGCTCAGGACGCACAGAATGCAGCGGAGAATACGGATAGCACCGCAGAAGATGCAGATACCCAGGACAGCGCAGAGGATGGCGCTGTAGGCTAAGCACAACAGGAAAAGGGACTCGGGGGACCGGGTCCCTTTTTGCGCCTTGACAGCGTGCAGAAAATTTGATAGGATGAAAAGCCAGAAAGGAGCGATTGGATGGAACGCTATATTCCTGTGGACAAACTGTCCAAGAAACAGAAAAAGGCGTATTATGCCGCCAAACGGGGCAGCTGGAACGGCGTCAACCCCGTCAGTCGGCAGGTGCCCAGCAAGAAAATTTATAATCGAAAACAGGCAAAGCATTGGAGGGAAGAAGATGCTTTGCCTGTTTTCAATTTATGCGGCAAAAAGCGCTGTATGGTCTGAGAAAGTCAAACCATACAGCGCATATTTTTGATAAAATTAGTCCTTCATTGCGGCAACTTCGTCATATTCCTTCGTCACAGAAGCCTCGGGGGCTTTGGTGGCAAGGCTGACGACAACGTTGACGATGATGGCAATGATAAAGGCGGGCAGCAACTCATAGATATTCAGAATGCCGCCCATGGGAGCGATGCAGTATTTCCATACAAATACCATAACGCCACCTGCGATCATACCGGCCAAGGCGCCATATTTGTTGCTGCGTTTCCAGAACAGTGCCAGCAGCACCACGGGACCAAAAGCAGCACCAAAACCGGCCCATGCAAAGGAGACAATGGTAAAGACGGAGCCTTCGTTTCTGGCCCAGATGACGCCCACCACAGCAATTAGAATGACGGTAAGACGGGCGATCACCATAGCGGCCTTGTCGGAGAGCTTCAGTTTAAAGGTGCCCTGGAGCAAATCCTGGGTAACGCTGGAGGCGGCGGCAAGGAGCTGGGAGTCCGCGGTGGACATGGTAGCGGCCAGAATGCCGGAGAGAATCAGACCGGCCACAATGGCAGGCAGTACGCCATAGCTGGAGAGCAGCGTGGAAATCTTGATGATGATCCGCTGGGAATCGGCAGCGGGAATCTGCTCCAGTGCGCCGGAGTGAATCATGCCGTTGCCGACGACACCAATCAGAACAGCGATGGCCATGGAGATTACAACCCAGGTGGAAGCAATCCGACGAGAGGTCTTGAGCTTCTTTACGTCCTCAATGGCCATGAACCGCAGCAGAATGTGGGGCATGCCAAAGTAGCCAAGGCCCCAAGCCAGGGTAGAGATGATGGTAAGGGGGGTGTAGGCGTTGGCAGCGTTGGAAGCAGCGTCATAGGTCTGGGTAAAGCTCAGATAGCCGGGGAGAGACTGGGCATTGGATACCACAGCATCCCAGCCGCCTGCCATATGGATGCCAAAGAACACGACGATAATCAGCGCAATGGTCATGATAATGGACTGAATCAGATCCGTAGTGGAAGCAGCCAGAAAACCGCCCAGTGCGGTATAAAGCACGATGACCACGGCAGAAACGATCATTGCAGTGAAGTAGTCTACGCCGAACAGGCTGGAGAATAGGGTGCCGCAGGCGTTAAAGCCGGAAGCGGTGTAGGGAATGAAAAACACGATAATAACCAGCGCTGCAATCAGGGACAGCAGGTTCTTATCATCGTGATACCGGCGGGAGAAGAAATCCGGCACGGTAACGGCGCCGATATGCTGGGAATAACGGCGAATGCGCTTGGCGACGATGAGCCAGTTGAGGTAAGTACCCACGGCCAGACCAATGACCGTCCAGCCCACATCGGCCAGACCGCTGAGCAGGGCCAAACCAGGCAGCCCCATCAGCAGGTAAGAACTCATGTCCGAAGCCTCGGCACTCATGGCGGTGACCAGCGGCCCGAGCTTTCTGCCGCCCAGATAAAAATCATCGGTGGACTTGTTCTTCTTGGAACAGACCACACCAATGGCGACCATGCCGATGAGATAAACCGCCATGGTTGCCAGAATGAGAATGTTTTGCGTACTCAAAGTGATACCCCTTCCTTTGCGGCACTGTGCCGCATCAATCATGGGGCCTATTATACTGCAACAAAAAATAGACTGCAATACAGAACAAAGTATAGAATAAAATAAAGAAAAACTCCGTTGCATTTCATATAAAATGGTGAGATACAACGGAATTTTATATAGACTAAAGTACAGAATAAAAATAATCCAAAATATTTAATTTTTAAAATATCCCAATAAATTCGGCAATAAACTGGTTGCATAGACGGAAAGAGAGTAATTTCCGCCGCAGATACACCAATCGTACATCAATGCGCGCTCCTGGAGCGCATAGGTGCGGACCATTTCGTTGATGGAGATGTCCTGCCGCAGTTCGCCCGAGCGCTGACCGTCGGTGCAGATCTTTCGGAGAATGCGGAAGTAGTAGCGGCTTTGATCCATCAGGTGCTTCTCGCTGGTGGTAACCAGCTGGGTGGATAACAGCCGTGCCAGCAGTTCCAGGGAGATGGAGTTCTCAATCATAAAAAACAGCTCATGGTTCAGATAGATCAGCTGATCGAATGCGGAAAGGCTGGGATCCATATTGGGAACCAGCTCCTGATATTTTTCGTCAAACAGAGTGGACAGAGAGCTGAGCAGCGCGTCCTTTCCGGCAAAGTAGTGGTAAAACGACCCCTTTGAGGTGCCGGAGCGCTCTACAATATCGTCTACCGTGGTGTCGTCGTAGCCGTTTTCATAGAATAGCTCCCAGGCAGCGGAAACAATGCGGCTCCTGGTGTTGCGAGCGGCGCGTTTGGACATGAAATCTCCTCCCAGACAGCCCGGATGGTGATGAAAGCCCGGGCCGTTGCATAGCTTTTATGGAATGAAGCTTGTCTTTCATTGTATTTCCGGGGGAAACGCTTGTCAAGGAGGAAATGTCCATGGCGCTGATTTTGGCACTGGAGCGAATTTTGTGGACGGTTCCGCTGCCGCTGATTTTAATGGGAAGCCATCTCTATTTTACGGTTCATCTCCGGGGCATTCAGCGGTATACACTGCGGGGCATCCGAAAAAGTCTGGGGAGCGGGCGGAAGAAAGCGGACGGCGTGTCGGCCTGGGGCGCCCTTGCCACATCGTTGGCTGCGGCGATTGGAACGGGCAATATTATCGGCGTTGCTACGGCAGTGGCGCTGGGTGGACCCGGTGCGGTATTCTGGTGCTGGCTAACCGGTGTGTTTGGAATGGCAACCCGATATGGAGAAACCCTTGTGTGCCTGCTGCATCGGAAAAACAAACCGTCTGGGGAACCAACCGGCGGCGCAATGTATGTGATGCGGGACGTGCTGGGATGGAGAACCCTGGGGGCGATCTTTGCCTGGATGGGGGTTGCGGCGGCAGTGGGAACCGGGGCGTTGATCCAGTCCAATGCCATTGCCCAAACTCTGGGGGAAAAGGGCGTTCCGCTGGTGCTTACGGGGATTCTGGTGACGGCGGTGGCAGGCGCGGTGATTCTTGGGGGGGTTGGGAGTATCGCAAAGGTCTGCGAGGCTCTGGTTCCGGCCATGTCAGGGCTATACCTGCTGGGCTGTGGAGCGGTGCTGGTTCGATGCGGCGGACAGATTTTACCGGCGCTGGCACTGATCCTAAAAAGCGCGGTGACACCTCAGGCGGCAGGGGGCGGATTTGTAGGAAGTACCATCTGGATTGCTGCTCGATATGGCATGGCAAGGGGACTGTTTACCAATGAATCCGGCATGGGAACGGCGCCTATGGCAGCTGCTGCGGGACCTGGAACACAGCCACAGGAGGAGGCGCTGATTTCCATGACCGGTGTGTTTTGGGATACGGTGGTGATTTGCGCCATGACCGGGATTACCCTGGTTGCTGCCATGCTGCAATTTCCGGAACGGTTTCAGAATGCAACAGCGGGAACGCTGTGTTTTCGGGCGTTTTCCTGTATTCCTGGCGGGGAACTGGTGCTGACGGTTTCACTGGTGACCTTTGCGTTTTCCACGGTGGTGGGCTGGTGCTATTACGGGGAATGCTGTACGGAATATCTGTTGGGGCAGAGATGGGTGCTGCCTTATCGGCTTACCTACCTGGCCAGCGCGTTTTTAGGGGCATTTGCGGAGCTGGAGCTGGTGTGGAGTATTGGCGGCATTTTGGCGGGACTGATGGCAGTGCCAAATGTGATGATGCTGTTTGCCCTACGGCGGGAGATCACGGCGCCGATCTTTCCTGGAATGCGACGGACGCGACGGGAAACTGGTTGCTTTTCGGCAAAGAATCGGTATAATAGAAGAAACGGATGCAGCGCTGGGCACAGCGACTGCCCAATCAGAAAGGAAGAACCACTATGAAATTTTACCGTCTGGCGGCATTGACAACCGCAGGCGTTTTGTACTTTGGATTACTGGCAGGCTGCGGTACCTCCCATATGTCCGAGTCTGAATCGGAGCTGGAATCGGTAGACAGCAGCTGGCAGCAGTTATCCACACCAACGCCTACCCCCAAAACTGACACCGTAATGCCGGAGCTGGATCAGAACAAGACGGCAGATGGCGGCAAGGATGTAACAGACGACTATAAAAATAGTTTTGTGGGCACCTGGGACGATGCGGAAGGCTTTGATATCTATGAGTTTAAGTCCAATGAAAATCTGGTAATTACCACTGGAAAGGCCGTCACCAATTATACCTACTGGTTTGAGGATAATGGCAAGCAGGTGCTCCTTTATATCTTTGAAAACGGCCAGGAGGAGGCAACGACCTATAGCTTTACCCTCAGCGGCAGCAACCTGACCCTATACGATACAGTTTCGGGCAATGCAGTGGAGCAGCTTGTGAAGCGGGTAAATATCTCTGCACCGACGGCGACGGCAACTCCGAAGCCTTCGGCGGCACCGGCTACGCAAGCACCGTCTGCTACGCCAACGCCAACGCCAACGCCGACACCGACGCCGACTCCAACGCCCAGTCCGTCGCCAACTCCTTCGGCAGAACCCAGCCCTTCTCCGTCTCCTTCGCCTACGCCGGAACCGGAGCTGCCGGAAACCGTGAAAAAGGCGTTGCCTGCGGTGGAGTGCGCGCTGGATGTGGTACTGGACGGAACGACATTTGACGGTTCGGACGCAAAGTCCTTCTGGAATGTGATGGCAAGATATCTGTCCAGAACCAATGACAGCGGTGACGACGGTACCTTTACGGTGACAAAGGAGCAGGTACTGACAGCGGCAAAGACCGTGTTCTCTGAGATCAATGAGCTGCCGGAACTGCCGGAGAGCTCTGGCGTGGTTACATTGGTGCCCAGCGAGGAAGAGGGCGGCGAGGATCAATACCGGCTGCTCTGGGGCGCTACCGGCGGACATGATCTAGAGGTGCTGAACTATGACGGCACCAGCGTGATGGAGGTTCAGGTGGATGGAAACAAGACCTATGAGATTACGCTGGACGACAGCGGTGCCATTGTATCGGTGAAAGAAGTTTAAACGGTGAAACGGAGTGTTCCCCAAGGGGGAGCACTCCGTTTTTGCATGCTGCATAGAAATGAAAATCAATTCTTGTGTAAAATATCAATTTACAAGGATGGAACAACGATGGTATTATAAAGACACAAACAAAGTAAATAATATTTAACGGCTAGGCAGCCAGGAAAGGAGCAATCAGAATGAGTAATATCGGTATCAGTCCCGATCAGGTCAATCAGCAAAAACAGATGCTGGAGGGCGCGGCGCAGCTGGCCCATCAGCGGGACGGCATTAAGCTGGACTATGAGGGGCGCAAAAAAGGCTCCAAGCGGCAGCTGATTACGACGATTGTGATTGTGGCTGCCATTGTGGCGGCGCTTGTGATGCTGTCGGTATTGGGGAACCGGTAAGTACCCGGGAAACCTGAAGGCTTTGATTTCATGCGCAGTGATTCTGAATCAATGCGCTGCCATATAGTTGTGATAGCGAAGGGAGTGACTGGAATGAGTAACGGAGTCGTAAACCCTGATCGGCTCAATCAGCAAAAACAGATGCTGGAGAATGCGGCGCAGATGAACCTTCAGAAGAACGGCGTTAAGCTGGACTATGCGGGGCGCAAAAAGGGTTCCAGGCGGCAGCTGATTACGACCATAGTGGTGGTTGTGGCAATTGTTGCGGCATTGGTGCTGTTATCGGTGCTGGGCAATTCGTAAGCGCCGGATAACGTGTTAAGCCTTTGTTTCAAAATGCAATAATTCTGAAATATATTTTTGTGCCAATCGCATAAAAATAGGATAAAACAGCAAAAAACAAACAAAATACTTTACAAATCGAACATAATACGATATACTAACCCTGCAATCGAAAGTCCTCTATTGATCAGGTAGCTTTAGAGGATTTGCCATTCTCCAAAAAAGCCAGCGTGATCGCTGTGCCACAGGAAGAACCGGCTGGCTACAAAACCGATTTCGGTTCATACCCCCTCCCCAGCCGGTTCTTCCCCCCAATTTGACGTACTGCATTTGCAG
>CAVEIY010000010.1:0-26872 GCA_963615825.1 Flexilinea sp. | reverse complement strand
AGGATCAGTATCCAACATTTCATCTTCCGCAGGTTGTGGCCGATGTGGTCTTTGAGAGCGCCGGGGAGAAGGTTATGAGGGCGCTGGGGTTTGTAGTGCGAGTTGTGTCCTTTTTTCAGCAGAATGTTGGATTCTTTACTGCATCCATTGATATGTACGTTTCAAAAAACGAGAAAATTATTCCGGTAGTATCCAATCAATTGTTACGCATGTTAAGAACTATGAAAATCAAGTTTATTTCCAAGAGTGAGGCAATGAATATCATGCAGCATTCCAATCCGGCGGTGAAGAGCATGGCAAGAAAGGTGGATGGCAAGAAAGTAGAAAATGAGTCGTATATAGGTTATCGTTCCTTCTCTGAGAACATCAAAAATACGATCTACTTTTTTTATGACATTAACGGTAGAGAAATTTCTTCCGTCATCTTACCGCTGATGCAAAGTTTGTGCAGCGTCCCTTTCAGTATCTTCTTTTTGATTTCTGAAGCAGACTATGATACTGCTGTTCAGGCACTCAAGAAAGTCGAAAAAAACGTTTGGGAAGTACATACGGTGAATAGCGGCAACGTTTGTGAAATGATGCTTGGGTTATATACACCAGCAACGTCTAGTGTAAATGGGATGGACACGCTTCAGCTGTTTTGAACTGTTTAAGTTAACAAGCGCAGGCCCGGTGTTTTGGTGGGCTTGTCCAAAATCATTGACGCTTGAAATACTCGGAATTGTCATTTCTAGCAGTAAAATAAAAGCGTATTTTGTATAAACACGCAACGACGTACATTGACAAAAAGGAACGAATGAAAAGAAGCAGCTAAGGCGAACTTAAAGCAATACCGCACAGAAAAAATGAGCCAACAACTGCCGAAATATGTACTAGACAAATGGATAAACAGAGGACAATTTCCACACTCAGCGATGAGTTGGCGCAGGTACGGACAAAAAGAAAGCGTTTTTACTCAGACTGACAGGCCCTATCTGGCAGGATGAATTAGTGCGCTCGTGGGGTAAAAGTGGAGGGAAATTCCATGGCTTTCCTTCTGTATTTCCCCGATTGCCTATTGCAAATGTGCTAGTATATAGATATCCCTAATGGGATACCATGGCTGGAATACTGGCTGCGGGAAATTAAACGGGAGGTGAACAACTGCCCTAGCCCTTGTATGGGATACTACCCAGGCAGTGTACCATACAAGGGGGCATTTCAAACTACAACTGAATTGGAGGAGGTCGAGTATGAAATACAAAAACAACAGTACTGAAAGCAAAACAAAACGCTGGATTATTCCGCTGGCTGCTGTCGTATTGCTGGCGGTTGGTGGGATATTGACATTCCATTTTTATCGCAACGCGCAGAATGAGGACGGCCTTTCGGTAGAACGTATTTTCGAGAGCGGCTATGCGAATGAAACACAGGAAGCGTTTATGAACCATACTACAGTCGAACTACTTACGCTTGATAAAGACACGTCGAAAGCAACTGCAAGAATCACTTTGCCTGATCTTGCAAAAGGACCCGACTTAGATTTGAATACCGTAGAAACGAAAACAATTACAACAGAGGCTGCAATTACTGAAGTAAATGGCGAATGGGTCATCTCGCAAGATGAGTTCCTTCGAATCGTCGAGCAGGAGTTGGAACAGCAGTTTTCTGAGGTAATTGCAAACAGCATGGAGGTGGATAGTGGTGAAAACGGCTAAAAGAACGATATCGATTGCACTGCTGGTAGCCATGCTGGTTTCCATATTTTCAATCCCCGGAGTGGCGCAAGTTCACGAAGACGAGTATTTGGCTGCCTGCATTCATAGCTATGAAAACTTTTCCGAGAATTTTGACACAACTCGTCTTTACCTCAATGCACTGGATAGGATCAACAGCAGTCGAATCATAGAAGGGATGCTTAATCTGAGCGCAGAGATTATCAAGGAAGACCTTTCTGTGGAGCGTTGCGTTGGGATACTCTCTAACCTCGCATCGGCAGTCAACCTTAGAATGGAAGACCAGATTATTGCACAAGCGGATTATGATACGACAAAGACATGGGTGGAGTATACGCAGGATGTTTCTGATATCGTAAGTGGTGCAATCGGGATAGATGATGAACTCCAAGGTAAACTACTCGATACCCTCAAAGATTGTATCTCGTACGACAGCATTGTTATCAGTTTCCTTGGTGATTCGATTGACAGCGTCAATCTGTTTTATAATCTGGCCGGAGATTACCGAATGCAGTATGATTTTTTAATGAATGTCAAACGGTATTCGGAATTGGAAAACATGCGGGAAGCCGCAGGGATTTTGCTGCGCTGCAATGAAAAACTGATGCTTGCAAAGCTTGAAGGCATTACATCTATTTCGGAGAATTTGGCGGAAAAAATGGGAAAGGATATTTTCCTCGACTCCATGTCTAAGGATTTGATTCAAGAATTTATCGATGGAGATGAAGTCGATCAAGCGCTTGCGTTTGGATTTGGCTGTTATAATGAAATCATGGATAAAATAGTAACCCCTGCAAAGATGTATTTCCAACTTGGAATCTTCGCCGGCGATATGCTGTTCGGTACGTCAAATATATTTAATCGGTATACCGAAATGACTGCACTTAAAGATATTCGGAACGCAAATCTGATGGCAATTGAGAAGAACCCAGTTACATCGTCAAAGGATTCGTTGGAAGCAATTGAAAAAAACAGAAATGCGTACTATTGCATATTGGGTGCAGATTTAAGGGGCGAATACTGCCTGAATCAAATGCTCACATCTGAAGGACAGCTTTTGAGCGTTCTGAATCTGGGAAAACGTGACGAGTATAACGATCAATATGATGATACATATTTTGTTATAAAGACGCAGTTTAGCCACTTAGATGGGTTAATTCCGGACAGAAGTAACTTCGACTATGAGGAAACTGGAGCGCCAGAAAGCTTGGAAAATGAGCAATACATCGGCACCTGGACAATTGACGTAGAAAAGACCAATAATTCCAATAGCACCAGTCTGCAAGGAGCTTATGGAACTGGAATTAAATATGGATATGAGCTGGTTCTGGGTGAAGACGGCAGCTTTTCCTGGGGCATTGGTTTGGGGAACGGCGGCGAAGGAACATGGCAGGCAGAGGGCGAAACCATCTATGCCGATGAAACGGAATATGAATCGGGAGAACAGGAACGCATTACGCTGACCGTGCTGCAAGAGGATGGACAGGTTTGGCTGGTGCAGGACCATTATGGCTACACGCTGTATTGGATCAAAGAGGAAAGCGCGTCAGAGCAGCCGGAAGCCTCGTCTAACCCAACGGAATCTGACAATGAATATGTTGCAATGTATATGGATTTCATTGAGAGCGGCGGTTACTTGCAGGATGTTTATTCAGGGCATGATGGTATTTTTAATCCTGATGGGGGTATAGACCCAACCGACAATTACGAGGTCGATTTTGACAATGCGAAAACAGGCTGGGCGATTATTAACATCACAGACAGGCCGGAATTGATCATCTATGCAGATGTTGGAGAAGCTGCGGATTTACGTATGTTTTTCTGGGTATATCGGTGCTGGCACCCGGAATCGAATGACGTGGTTACTCCATACTTCCTTGGCGGAGGAGCCGGATCGGGAGATAAGCTGTATTATACTGATAATCTGGAAGAGGATCAACAAGCTTCGGATCCGCTCGTGGATGGACTATACTATGAGGGAGACTACCATTTAAGCGGTGCTACTACAGCCTATCAATGCTGTAGTTATAACGACTTCATTGATTATTATTGTTTTGCCTACACAATTGGCGATCTAAATATTACAGGGGATCCTGAGTTGCCCTGCTCTTTGGCTTATATAGGGAATATGCTTTCGGTTTCTCGGGAGAATTTCGATTATTGTATAGGCTCACTGAAAGAAATAACGTTTCATCCATTCCCGGAGGCTGAAACAGCTGCATCAGATGACGGCACGGACAAAGCCGAGACGTCCGCTTGGCCGGAACTAACCGACTATTACTGGTACCGCAATGTCCAGTCCTGGGAGGTCTATGAGTTCTGTGACGATGGCATTTTCCAGGTCTATTACACCGAAATGCCCCTTACTCCCTCTGAGAACACGCAGCTGTCGCAAGCTGACCTTGTAAGCTCCGGACAAAGTGGCCGCTATGACTTTGATGGGGAGAAGCTGACCATGTATCCAGACGATGGTGCGTCCTATTCCATGGATTTGTATGACAGAAGCCGGGATCCATATCCGGATGATGACGCAGCGCAATATGTCAGCGACTATGACGGCACGATCTACTTTTATGAAACAGATTGGGAACCGGTAGAAATTGCCGGTATCGTTGTTACGGATCATTCGTACTTGGTTCGTTTGGGAAAGAAGGCATAGCCGTTAGCAATTGTTATTTCACAAAGTGTAATTCCTTCATTATTTCCACTGTCGTCTCTGGCGATAATGCTATATTAAATATGCTCGATAAAAGAGTAGAACATATTTATTAATGGAGGATTGTACAATGAAATACGTTAAGACAGCGGTTATTATTTCCCTGCTGCTCCTCGCGCTAACTGCCTGCGGGAAAGAGACCTTTTCGTGCGGTTGGTGCGGTGACACAGTAACCGAAACGCCCAATACGTTGGAGATCGGCGGCGAGAGTACAAAGATTTGTGATCGCTGCTATGATGAGCTGAAGGCCGCAGGCATTAATAGCTGAAAACACAGGAGCCCGGATTTTTTTCGGGCTCCTGGTTTTTCGCACCTATTATCCACTCTTATAAATGTAGAGAATGCTATTATAAAAATGCTTCAGGATAACGAACACTGCAGTTGTAAGCATGGGGGCAGATGACGGGAGGTGATGCTCCTAATCAGCATTATGGAAGGAGATATAAATGAAAGCAATAACATTTCGACCATATCAATGTGGGCGAGACACTCCCAATTTATATGACTATATGCGGGGGCAAGATACCCAAAGGCTATTTTCTCACACATTTCAGATCCCGACGATTCAACTGTTTGAGAGATGGATTACGGAGCGACTACAGAAAACGTATCATGATTTCTTCATGTTGGAATATGCAGAGAAGACCATAGGCTTTACTTTCTCGTATGATTTTTTCCCTAATGATCGGCACTGTAAATTCACGTTGTGCCTATACCCGCAATATGTATCAAGCGGTCTTGGTGTCATAGCCGGGGCACAGATGCTGCATTTTCTGTTCTCATCCTACTCTATAAATCAGGTGTTTACCTCGGTGTTCGGGTACAATGAAGCAAGCATTCGGCTAAATCTCCGCAGTGGGTTTCAGCAAGTAGGGATTCTTCCGAATTACCGATACGAAAACGGTCAATATTGGCCGCTTTACTACTTCGTTATCGATCGGACTGATTTCTACAAAAACGCTGATCACTTATTAACACGAATTGATAGAAAGGATGATTAATCAATGGGTTACTACGATGGAAAAGGTTATTGGCGTGAAGACAACGAAGGTGGCTATGACAGCGAAGGTTACTGGAGGAACCCTGGCGATGGCGGCTATGATTATAAGGGCTATTGGAGAAGTTCTGGCGAAGGTGGCTACGACAGCAAGGGCTATTGGAGAAATCCGGGTGAGGGTGGCTACGATGGCAACGGCTACTGGCGGGATTCGAGCTGGTCTCCGTCTAGTTCAGACTCGTCGTGCGGTGGGACAAAATAGCCACAATAGCTAGCCTCAAAATTACATATCATGGCTTGTTCGTTGGTACCATGGTGAAGCTGCTCCGGTTAGCATCTCACAAAGACTGACGGGAACAGGAAATTTTCGCACTGTAAAAAGTGGCTTGGCTTTGAGGCTGAGCTACTTTTTGCTATAATAATCGATGTACTTGAATCTGAAATAAACCAATGTCAATGCGAAAAAATTACAAAAGCTTGTTCTTGCGTGTGTAATTCCTTCCTGATTTCCACTGTTACTGTTATAAGCAATGTTACACTGAATATGCTCAATAAAAGAGCGAAACGAATGGATGAGGATTGCACTTTATAACACTATGCCGTTGCGATGTAATGACGTGGAATTCTCAAATTAGAAAGGATGAGAAGATGTACATTTATTGGGAAGACCTTGCGTGTGCGCACCTAGAAAAAATACCAGATAATGAAGGCTGGCACTTATATTGCGACTGTGACGAACAGGGAAAAAGCTGCTTGTATCTACAAATTGGTGACAAGGTACATTGCATTTGTGACAGCGATTTCATTATTGAGGGGCACCCTAAGTTGTTCGATTACGATGCGGAATTCTGTTTCAGTGCAGTGGTTAACGCTGTATCTAAACTGGTAGCTCATAATACTCCAAGATATATCGACTTGGAGGAAATTCAAGAGCAAGTAATCAATCCAATTTGGAACAGCTGGAAAAAGGGCGGGCTTGTTGAGGCGGAAGATTGAACAGAAAAGGACATAACGAAGGTGTTTTGTGGTAATATTTTATAAATGAAGCTGTAGAACAAAATATTTAGGAGCCCGGTGAAATTACCCCATACCCCAGTATTCTCCGATCCCCCACGGCATAACTGAGCTGCTTGCAGGCATTATTGGCATTTCCTTCGATGGTGTACACAGCGCTTCCATCACAGGATTCCACAATTCCCACATGGTCGGCAATGGCGTCTCCGCCCCAGTCGAAGTATATGATCGAGCCGGGAGCCGGGATGCTGTTCCGATCCTGCCACTGGCCTCTGGAGCGGAACCATTCCACGCCGGTGGGACAGTAGGAGTGCTTGGGTATAATGCCAGATTCAATATAACCGCATTGGCCGGCGCACCAGCTCACAAAACAGGCGCACCATTCCACGCGGGAGCTGAATCCATACCAGCTCCAATAGGGCTGACCGCCCACGTTGCCTACCTGACTTAGCGCCACGGCCACAATATCGTCGTTGCCCACACCCGGCACGGACAGGCTGGCCCACAAATCTGAATATTCGTCTGAAAGCAGCTCGGTGACATAGCCGAGCTGCTTTTCGTCAAAGCCGTATTCTTCCGCTATCTGCTGGGCAGTCTTTCCGGAGATGGAGATCACCAGCCGGGTGCGTTCCACGGTCTGAGTTTCTTCCACTATGCCGTCCTCGTCCGTGCTGTCATCGGTTGGTACCAACACGGTTATTTCCTCGGTGTAGGTTTCGGTGGTGAACTCGATCACCGTCATGTCCCAGAAGATCGAGCGAAGCACCTCGGCGTGCTCCTCGTCCATGCTGACGGCATCCAGCGGATTCTCCGGATCAGTGGTAGTTTTCACAGCATAAATCGTGAGGATATCTCTCCACAAGGGGCGCTTCCCATCCTGCCTGAGATCATCATGGGCATTGGCATTTTCAATTTCAGTAATGCGGTCAGAAAACGCTGTGTTTAGCTCGGACATCACCTGCTGGAGCGTTACATCTCCACCAGCATCTCCAGAGAAGAATATCCCCAGCGGAGACAGAAGCAGTCCCGCTGCAAGGACAATTACCACTAGAAGCACCGCTACCAATCCCGCGCTGCCGCCCAGCAGAGCACCAATGCTTTTGAACGCAGATACAGCGGCTTTTTCTGCTGCCTTGACCAGCTTCGCAGTTCCTTCCTTGGTGGCCTTGGCAGTTCGTTTTGCAGCAGATTGGGCAGAGTGATTACTGTTCAAGGGTGTTTTCTTTACGGTTGCTGTCTCCGGTGTTTTCACGCGCCGACCAGCTTGTTTGACTGTATGTGGATTTTCATTGATACCGGCGTGCTTGTACTTATCTGCGGATTTGATGGCCTTGGGCGGAGTTTCATGGTACTCGGCGGGTCTGGATTGCAGATTTACAGTAGATGAAACAGATGGAGAAGCGGGCCTTTCCCGAACAGAATCGGACAGTGTAGAAGTCTTGGATTCCTTTTCCCAAACAGCATTAGAGGGCGATAAGTTATCCGTTCGCTCCTTGATTCTTTCGGTCTTATCCATCTCTTGACGGATCGCCAGCTTGCGGCCCTGCTCGTGGGCATGAGTGTAACTTTCTTGTATTCTGTTGGGTTCTGATTCTACCACAGCGCCAGTTGACATAATACTGTTTTCGGTAGTGCTTTTACTTGCTGTGGTCGGGGTGTCATGCGCCTCCCGTTTCAGTTTTGAACGTGAATGCCGCTTTATCTGTGGGGCAGAAAGCCGCGGCATTCCCGCCTCGGCCCCTTCGTTTTCCTGCGATTCTGGCTCTGCTGCCTCCTGCACCTGCTGCCGCGCCCAATGAATGGAGTGGATAGTTTCATGCTTCAGCAGCTCCTTGGGTACGCTGGTGCGCTTTTCCTTGATGCTTCTTGCGTCCTTCTTGCGCTCCTTGATGTCCGCCATATCACAGCTCCTGATCCGAGGGCTTCGTGGACATTAGCTTATAGAGCTGTGTATTCCGTGGGAAATTGTCCTCGAAAGGCACCAGCGTACTGCCGCATTTCAGCAGCCCATGGCCCACCTCCACGTCCGTGATGTAACTGAGCTGATCGTCCGAAATGTTCAACAGCCGTGCCAGCTCCACCCGATCCGTGGGGGCCTGATTCAGCATCACCAGAAACTCAGAGTTTGCCAGCATGGTTCGGGCCGTGTGGCTCTGGAGCAGGTCAGCCACATTCTGTGTGATACCCGTACAGCAGGCGCCGTATTTCCGCACCCGCTTCCAGAGGGTGAACAGGAAGTTTGCAGAATACTCGTGCTGGAACAGCAGGTAGATCTCGTCAATGTAGATCCAGGTGCGTTTGCCCAGTGTGCGGTTGCGGATGATCCGGTTGAAAATGCTGTCCAGCACTACCAGCATACCGATGGGCAGAAGCTGCTTGCCAAGGTCGCGGATATCATAGCAGAGAATACGGGCGTTGGTGTCTACATTGGTGGGCTTGGCAAAGGTGTTGAGGCTGCCGTCCGTGAACAGCTCCATGGCCAGGGCCACATCCCTGGCTTCTGCCTCCGGCTGCTTCAACAGCTCCGCATGGAAGTCCTGCAAGGTCGGAGCCTGCCCCTGGTAATTGCCTTGCAGGTAATACCGGTAGACATTGGCGGTACAGCGGTCAATGATAGACTTCTCCCTGGCGTTAAGCTTGTAACTGCCCACCAGCTGTTCGCAGAGGGACAGCAGAAACTCGGATTTCAGCACCACCGGATTTTCCCCATCTCCATACCCATCCGCCATGTCCATGGCATTGATGTGGTTGTTGGATGCGGCAGAAATGCGTACCACCTGACCGCCCAGTGCTTCCACCAGCGCGCGGCACTCAGCCTCAGGGTCTATAATGAGGATATCGTCATTCGTAGACAGGGCCAGCTGGATCATCTCCCGCTTGGCGCTGAGAGATTTGCCGGAGCCAGACACACCCAGATTAAAGCCGTTCCCGTTGAGCAGCTCCCAGCGGTTGGCGAGAATCAAGTTCTTGGAGATGGCGTTCTGACCATAATACAGGCCATTCTTATGTCGAATCTCCTGAGCCTTAAAGGGCATCAGAACAGCCAGCGCCTCAGTGGTAAGCGTCCGGAGGGCGTCGATTCGGCGGAGCCCCAGGGGCAGCGCGGAAATCAGGCCATCTGCCTGCTGGTAGTGAAGGGTGGACAGCTGGCAGAGATTCTGCCGTGCAATGGACTGGAGCGTTTCCGTGTCGCTGTCCAGCTGCTCCTTGCTGTCGGCCAGATGTACCAGCGTCACCAGCGCAAACAACATCCTCTGATCCCGCGTGGTAAGGTCATCCAGCATCTCCCGTACCTCCTGCCGCTGCTGCTCCAGATCGTAGGGAACGATGGCGGAGAAGTTGTTGTTGCTGTTCTGCCGCCGCTGCCAGTTGGTGACGTTCGTCTCGACCCCTAACAGCCGGTTCTGCATCTCCCGAACGGCCTCATCCGTGGGCACCGGGAGCACGTCGATGGATAGCATCAAATTCCGGTCCAGGTCGGTGAGCTCCCGGATTAGCTTGTCTTTGATGAACGCTGCATACTCTTTCAGAAACAGCACTCGGCCATACTTGTTTCCCATGACGAAGTAATCTCGACGAAAGGACAACGAGTCTGGACAGATTGCGTCCTTGAAATCCCGTCCCGTTTTCTGATTGGCTTTCAGGTCAAACTGAAACTGGGATTCCTCGCCGGGACGGTAGAAGTCGTGGAGCACCCGCAGACGTTCTCCGGCATCCAGCAGCTCACCGCGGGAGCCCAGATGGGACAGATGGCTGGTGACGTCACCAATGGTGCGGCTGAAAAAGCTCCGGGCCTCCTGGTAGTTCTTCCGGTGTGCGGACAGGGTGATGTACCGCTCCTGCACCACACTGCTGGTCTGCCCAGTGACCTTGTCCAGGAGCATCTGATTGTACTCCTGGCGGTAGCCGTCCAGATGATCCTGGTACATGGGCAACAGGGTGGTTCGGGCGAAGTCCTGTCGGTTCATGCGACGGTTGTGAATGGTGATCTTGGTAGCAGCTCCGGTGTCCAAGGCGTTGAGGAGTTCGGAGTAACCCAGGAACATTTGGGTCTTGTCCGCTTTGCTGGCAATGGCGTAGTTGATGTCCGAGAAGCGCACCGTCTGAGAGAACTTGCTGCCAAACTGGAAGGTGCCGTCCTGCCAAATCCGCTGAATGGGAATGGACTGCTGGACAGATTTGGGCAGCTTCATTTTCAGCTTCTCCTGTTTCTGTGCCGCTTGCAGTGTTTTAATCAAGGGCCAACACCTCCTTTAGACTGCCGTCTGCCAATGCCCTGGCGTAGAGATTTTCGGATTTATACACAAGCTGTCTGGGGTACAGCAGCTCAGAGCGAATAAAAGCCCAGGCGAACTGCTCGAAGTACATCCCATTGTAGCGAAAGAAGCCGCAGATGGCGAAGGGGAAAGCCGCCAGAATGCATACCCAGCCGACCTCTCCACTGCCCAGAATGCGGCCTAAGAGAAAATATAAAAGAACCGCCACAGCGATTGCCATGGCGGAGCAGATAAACTGCCGGAGACTTAGACCGAAGAAGATGGATTCCTGGTAGTCCCGGACTTCCTTGTTGATTTTGATTTCGATGAGAACCATCCTTTCATAATGCAGTTAGACTTGACAATATTTTCTTTCTGTGTAATAATGCGAGTGAATATGATATGGAAGGAGTGCTTGATATGAAGGCTAACATGAATGCTCGTACCAACAACACAGGGAGGGCATATCAGAAATAACCCTCCCTAGATTTTAGGAGGATTGTATGCAATCGATTCAGTATCAAGAAATTGACCACGCACTGGAAGAAAGAATTGCTCAAAAATTTGGTGCCTACGTTTCTGATGGTAACTACATTCACAGAGGGGACGGATGCCTGTCCATTGCCGCTGTGTGTAACGGCGAACCGGTTGGTTTTATTTCTACGTTCAAGCTTCGGCTACCGCCTCCATTGAATGCGTATGAAGAAGCTTACATCGACGTGCTTGAAGTTGACGCCGCCTTTCGGAGACAGGGTATATCCAGTGAAATGATCCATCGAACGGAACAGTGGGCCAAAGCGTATGGCTATCGGCAGATCCGTGCCTGGAGCAGTGAGGACAAGGTTGAGGCGATCCCGATGTGGTATGCCCTTGACTATTGCGTGTGCCCCACCTTGCTGGCACATCCTACCCATGGTGCGGTTCCCGGAGTGTACGTCGCAAAAATGCTCAACGCCCAAAACGTAATGGAATAACAGAATCATAGACTTGCATTTTTCGTAAATCAGAGCTATCATGCCACAAACTAACTTAGGGAGGTTTGGACATGATAGCTCTTTGTTTGCTTATTTCAATTTGGCTCTTTATGGGAAAAAGGCCGCCTCACGACGACCTCTTTCGTAAATTTTATTTCGATAACTCCGCACCAATGCGGTAGACTTCCTGCTGATCCTTGGGAAACTGATTTTCTCTGGATGCCTTTTTCTTCTCTGGATTGAAGAAGTCAAAATCAAACTTGCCGTAATCATCTACCTGCATAGTATTCAGGGCGGCATAAGACACCACCTGACCGTTCAGCGCCTTGAAGAAATTCTCCTGTTCCTGCAGTCGTTCCCGAAAGGTTCCGGTATAATAGGAGGCAGGGGCATTCATGGTGTAGAAAATACCCACATTAATCTTGCCTTCAAAGAGCTTTGTGCCTTTGAAGGACGCCACCACATACAAAAGCCTTTCCAACAGCGCCCGATACTGACTGGTAGGTTCACCGAAGTAAATAGGGGTACCAATGAGCAGGGCATCTGCCTGATATATTTTGTCGATCAGGGCAGAAAGGTCATCGGGCCAATAACAATGGTGGGGCTGGGCACCCTTGCGCTTACAGGCGAGGCAACTCCGGCAGCCGGTAAAATTCAGGTCGTAAAGATGAATATATTCCACCTCTGCGCCCACGGACTGGGCTCCCTTCATGGCTTCCTGCATCAAAAGGTCGGTGTTCCAACCCTTTCGTGGGCTTGCGTTAATTATGATGGTTTTCATTGTGTATCCTCCCGGCTGTTTCGTTGGAATTATTATAGCACCCTCTTGATTATTCTGCAATTCAGAGTTAACATGCGACACATTACTACCTCAGGAGGTACAACGCATGTTAGCTCTGATTCTCTTTATCTTCCTCATGTGCTTCTCCATCCTGTTCCGGGTAGCCGAATTTCTCCGGCTGACCATTCCGCTGGGCTATGCCGTTATAGTATCCCTGTGCTTCGGAGAGTGGTATCACGCCCATGAAGTTCTGGGGGACGGCATTTTCTTTGCCCTGCTGGGACTGGTGGCATTTTCTTGGATTGTCTCTATTATGAGAAAAATCCGGGAATGGGCCTAACCGATGCCCATGAGCTCCCGCACCAGTTGGCTGGAGCCCTTCACAAGCCCCACCAGGATCAGCATATTGAACAGCAGCTCGCCAACATAATTCCACACGATGGTCACGGGCGCAAGGTTTTCATCGCTCAGAACCGGCGACGTGGTGGCAAAGCTGGAGAAGATAATACAGCACAGCACGATCACGCAGCCCTCCAGACAGATCCCGGCGTAGCTTTTGAGGAAGCTCTTGCCGATGCTACTGGTGGGGTCTCCAGCAAAGGATGCCAGCGGGATCGGCGCAATAGCCGTGGCAATGTAAAGCCGGAAGAACCGGGAGTAGACGGTCAAAATGATGACCGTGGACAGCACCCAGATCAGGAGACAGCCCAGCAGGGTCACTGCCCAGAGCGGGATGCTGTCCAGCAGGCCCACATCTTCGATGAGCTCTGCCATGCGCTCCGGCAGCTCCACCGGCATGGTGTCCGTCAAACCGGAGGAGCCAATCATGGTAGAGACGATGCCCTGGGCAATTTGGAAAAACGCCGTGGTAATGTGGATGCTGTAGGTGATGGCGGCCTTGGCCAGAGCGAACCGAAGGAAGATTTTGAACACTCCCTCCGGGCGCTTGAGGGACGTGAAATCCCCCGCGGTTTTCATTACACCGGATACGAAGAACAGCACCAGCAGTGCGTAGGCGATTGCCTGAAGTGCCGTGTTGATGCCCAAGACAACATACCACATGGAGCCGCCCCGGAAGTCCTCCGGGGCGGTGGTGATCAGCGTCCAGATTTCTGTCATGCGCTCGTTCCAGGTGCCAAGGGCGGAGTTTAGGTTTTGGATGATCCAGTTGTCACTATCGATAGTTTCACCTTCTTTCTAGGCATATTTGTGTTGAAATTTACGCATGATATTGCTATACTGGGAATAAGGAGGTGGCGCATATGCCCAGCATTCGTCCAATATCTGATTTGAGAAACAGCGCAAACGAGATTTCAGACTTCTGCCGTCAGACCCATGAGCCGGTTTACATCACCAGAAACGGTACTGGAGATATGGTCGTTCTTAACATGGAAGAGTTCGAGCGGCGTGAGGCACTGATCGACCTATATGCAAAGCTGGCGGTAGCCGAGGAGGAAATTGCCCACGGAGACGAGGGCGAGGACTTCTTGGCTTTTGCGAGACAGCTTCGGGAGCAGGTTCATGGAACGCTATAAGATCAAGATTTACCCCACAGCGAAGCAGGACCTTCGTGACATTGTGGCGTATCTCAATACGCTGTCTCCGGTAACGGCGGAGAAGTATTACGACCAGCTAATTCAGGAAATTGCAAATTTGGCACAATTCCCGGAGCGATGCCCCCATCCCAGAGATTTGGCCCTGAAAGCAAAGGGCTATCGCTATCTGCTGGTAAAGAACTATTATGTCTTTTACGTTGTCAAGGAGGACACCGTTCAAATCCGAAGGATTCTATATGCAAGGCGGGACTACGCCAGCTTGCTATAACAATATCCTATTGTCCGGGGCACATTGTTGCCCCGGATTTTCTTTATCCCCCAGTAATCAAGGTCAGAATCTCCTTTGTAAATGTAATGACAATCCCGCCCGCCACGGTCAGGATACCGTTGGCCCGCTGACTGGCGTCGTGGCTTTTCAGCGCCAGACCGATCTGGAGAATGCCGAAGCCCAGCAGGATCAAACCGATGGCGCGAATCAGGCTAAAAATGAAATCGCTCAGGTTATTGACCACGGCCAGTGGGTCCGTCTCCGCAAACACAGAGGTGCAGAACACCGTGATTATCATGGCGGTAGTGGCAAAGATCAGGTAGAGACGCTTTGCCTTTTTGTCGTTAAAATTGTGCTTGTTCAAGGTTGCTCCTTTCTCGCGTGGCTCATGGGCGCAAACAATGGCGCGCCCATTTGAGCCGGGGTGGAATGGTGGATGTAGGGCGCACCACCGCCTAGGGAGGTCTGGTGGATGGCGGGATGCTTCATGAGATCGTACTTCTGGTCCATCACGGGCTTTGCGCCGCGGATGAACAGAATCGCATACCGGTTGTCCAGCTTGCGCACCTCGTCTGGGGTCAGCAGCTCCCGCCCTGTCATCTGGTAGTTGGTGGAGTAGGAGCCGCTGCGGCCCTTGGATTCCCCATGAGTTTTCAGGTCGATGGTGGACTTGCCCAACATTTCAGAGACATATTTGTGCGTGCTGGCCTCATTGCCTCCTAAATAAAGGATGCTGTCCGAGTTGCCGGGAATTGTCTCCCAGTCATCCTTGTACAAGCTCTTGATCTGAGCCATGTTCTGAATGATGGTAGAGGCAGAGATATTCCGGCTCCGCATGGTAGCAAGCTCCCGCGTGAATCCCGGCAGCGGCATTGCGGCAAATTCATCGAGAATGAGGTGGACATGGCAGGGCAGCGCCCTATGGTGGATCTGGTCGGCACTGTAATAGAGCGCCTGAAACACCTGGGAATACAGCAGGGATACCAGGAATGAAAACGAGTTGTCGTTGTCTGGGATCACCGCATAGAGCGCCACCTTCCGCTCCCCCAGAGAGTACAGATCCATGTCATCATGGTCGGTGATCGCCTTGACCTGGGGCAGATTGAACGCCGCCAGCCGCACTGCCGCCGACACCAGAATGGATTTCGCTGTCTTGCCAGCCGCCTGCTTAAAGACCTTGTACTGCCGGACGGCCACGCTTTCCGGGTGCCGCCGCTCCAGCGACTCGTACAGAATGTCCAATGGCGATGCGGCGCTGTCATCCTCCTCGCTGACCTCCGCGTACTCCAGCGTCCGCACCACCATGGAGAAATTCTGTTCCTCCGGCGGCGCTTCCTCCATAAGCATCAAAATGATGGCCTGGAGCAGAGCGGTCTCCGCTTATAATGATAGGTAAGGCTTTGAAGTAATCTCCGCCTTTTCCCCCATTCCACACCGGACATGCGACTTTCACCGCATCCGGCGTTCCATCGAGTGTTTTTATCAGGCATTTAATCAATCACCAATAGAAAAGTAGTTTAGATTGCCGCCAGATTTGCGGCGGCACGCAGATTATTGATTTTTGTCAGTTGTTTTTTTGTCACATGCAGAAGATCGCAAAGCATCCTCAGAGTCTCGATGTTTTGTTCAGTTAACAGTGGTAAGTACTTCTTGTGGAGTAATACCATATTGTTGTATTGCTCCCGTCCGCCATTGGAACTTGGAACTTTTAGATGGCACGAGATACTGTCCGAACTGATGAATTCATCTCCACATATCGCACACTTGCATCTTTGCGCGGACAGCAGCGATAGTCTAGCATCCGCATATTCCATGCTGTGCTCATTTGGGAGATGATTCCGCAGCGCCTCGAACAGCGACATATTCACCTCCAGATTCTCGTGAATCTTTTTTCGTCCCATGCGTGTGAAGCAGCATACTGAGGAGTTAATACCGATTGCTGTTTTATATTTGATGAAGGCAATGGGATAAATTGGACGATTGATTCCCGATACATATCGCACCATCTTAGACGAACCATAACGTTCATTTTCGCTTTTGGTCATAGCACCGCCGTCTCGAACAAGTCGGCAGCTGCTCTCTGAATTCAAGCGATTTGTCAGTACTGTCATGACTCGACGGTGCAGTATCCGGCAATCCAGACTGATACAGGTTGCTATTCGGTAATAATTCTGTATCCCCAATACCATTTCATCAAACAGCCCAATTTCATCAGATTGCGATTTCCCGCTGACTGGCTTTGCAATACGCTTAGACTGCTGAATCAGTTTTTCTTTTTCTGCTTGCATTTTCTTGTCGCAGATATGGGATTTAACTACATATTTCCCTCCCTTCTTAAAAACTTTGATCTTGAAACCAAGAAATTCTGAATACCGTTTTCTCACATTGACAATGCGTGTTTTCTCTGGGGACACTTCCAGCTTCAATCGCACTTGGAGCCATTGTGTGACAGCAATCATGGTTTTCTCCGCGTCCTCACGACTGCGGCAGAAAATGCGAAAGTCATCCGCATAGCGGACAATGAACATTTCTTTCAGACCTGTTTTTCGCATTTTCTTGTAGCCGTAGCTTTTGTCAAACACTTCCGAAGTTCGGATAATTCGGTGTTTTCCATAACGTGTGGCCATGGGGTGTTCCACCCATTGGCTGTCAATCCAATGATCCAGCTCGTTCAACACCACATTCGCCAGTAGGGGAGAAATAATCCCTCCTTGCGGCGTTCCTTTTGTAGGGGTAACTGTGCTGCCGTCTGGCATGCGAATCGGAGCTTTCAGGATTCGCTTCAGTACAAATAACAACTGTTTGTCCTGTATACCCAGTGCCCAGAGTTGCTTTATGAGTTTGCTGTGGTTTACATTGTCGAAGAATCCCTGAATGTCAAATTCCAGAACATAGTGAAGATGTGCTCGCTGCAACAGTGAGTAGGTGCGTGATATTGCGTGCTCTACTGATCTGTTGGGGCGGAACCCGTAGCTATTGTTGCTGAATTTTGCCTCACAGATTGGCTCCAGAATCTGCTTAATACATTGCTGAATCAATCGATCCCAGATACAAGGAATTCCCAGCGGTCTTGTTTTGCCGTTCGGTTTGGGAATTTCCTTTCGCCGCACTGGTTTAGGTCGGTATCCATGTTTACTTCCTGCGACAAATTTTCTGACCCTTTTGATGACCTCAGTCGGTGGTAAACAACCAATGTCATCAATCGTTTTCCTGTCAGTTCCTGCGGTGTAACTGCCTGTATTGGATTTGATGTTTCTGTAAGCCAACATAATATTATCCTGGCTTAAAATCAGTTCCATGAGATTTGAAAATGTTTCGCCAGCTCTGCTCTTGGCGTACAATCCATCAAATGTCTGCTGCATACCGTAATATTCAGCATGTCGCTGAGCATCCATGCACAGGCTCTTTTCTTTTGGCATAAGGCATCACCTCGCTTTTCAGTAAAGTGACCCTGTTGGTCTTACTCGAATCCTTATGATTGGATTGAATAATGCCTGTTTCCAACATTTCGACTTGTGACCATTCCTCCATCCCGATTACAGGGACTTCAACGGTTCGATCACTACTTTTCAGCAACAGTTCATCCGCTTATTTTCTTCGTCAGATTCTTCCTTGTGGAAGCTGCTGCCTTTCCTCGTTCCGGCAATCCTATCTGTACATGTATGCCTTTAGGTTTCTGCTATGAGCCTGTCGGCTGGGATGTGCCTGTAACACAACATGGTCGTTCGTAGGACCAATTTCTACTAAACCACACCGACTGCGTTTAAACGCACCCATACATTTCTATATGGTCTTCTTGTAGACCCGTACATTCGCAGATTCGTCAGTTTGCCTGCCAAAGCAAACATTCTAACCATGGGCATTTTATAGACCCTTGGCCTATAGGCAACACAATCTGCCTCCAGACTGCTTTCGTCCACAGCTCTTGTGATTACGGTTGCTCTCAGCCGTTGTCGCGGGGCTTCGTACGCCAGCCATTACAGCTGACGCACGCCCGCCGAGGGCAGGCGTTTCAGGGCGTTACTCCTTCATTCCACCTGTTGAATTACCAGTTATCCAAACAACGGATAACCGTCGTTTGTCCGCTGACTTTTTACCGTCAGCGAACGAGTCGCACTTGTCCAGAAGGGATCATTTTCATGGCTTCCTTTGGGCGTGGTGGCCTGGATCAGATTGTTCACCAGCTTCAGCGCGTCCTTCTCATCTCTGAGATAGCAGAAGGGGTTATAGCCGTCGGACTCGCAGAGGTTGACGAGATTCAGCACCCGAATCTTGTAGCCCTTGCTTTTGAGGTAGCTGCCGGTGGCCAGCAGTACTTCGCTCTTGGGGTCGGTGATTACATAGTTGGTGTTGGCCTCCAGAATGTTGGGGAGCACATAGCTCCGCGTCTTAGCGGCACCGCTGCCGCCAATGACCAGCACGTTTAGGCTGCGGCGATGCTTGCGGCTGTCCAGTCCCAGGCGGACATGGCGAGTGAGAATCTTGCTTTGTTTCTGGGCGAACTGGCGGTTTAATTCACGAGCCGAGCCCCAGACGGCGGAGCCGTGTTCCTCGCCGTCACGGGTGCGGCCACGACTGGTAAAGTAGACAGCCAGCCCCAGCAGATAGAGGCCGGTGCAGACAAAAATGGACGGAGCGCTCTGCTCCGTCCAACTGATTTTTAGGGGTGACTGCAAGGCTGCTTGCAGCCGGGGGATCATGTCCAGGAGACCGCCACCCCAGCAGGGGCCCAGCAACAGCGCCGCCCAGAGGATAAATGGGTATAAAAACAGGCAGAGGAGCACGTCCTCTGCCTTGGTGGATTTGTGAATGAGATCACCTCCGTGTGAAAAAAGCCAGCCCAAAGGCTGGCTTGGTGGATGAAATGAGATTTATTTAGGCAGAATCAGAACGCCTGAGCAAAATGTCACTTTTTCAAAACTTGAATTCGGAAACTCTAATTTTAATTCCTCAGCAACACAATAAATTTCATCATTATCCCACGCATTCCCGCAGTGTTCTTTGCATTTTTGCAATTCATTACGAGTTTCGAAAGCCACATCACCAATCAGTATCTTTCCACCTTCTCTTAAGCGGTTACGCAGCTCCTTCAGAAAATGAATTTTTTGAATGTCTGTTAAATGGTGAATAGAGTAAGTTGCGATAATGAAATCGTAGGAACTTTGATTTAATGGTTCTACTAATCCTTTCGTAAAATCACCCTGATATAGGTGGGCATCAGGCATCTTTTCTATAGCTAGTTCAATCATCCTTGCTGAAAAATCTTGCCCGTAAACAATACAGCCATTCTCATATAGTTTCCTAGTCAGCGTACCTGTTCCAAATCCTATGTCGAGTACTACTGAATTTGATTTTTCCATTATAGTTTTATAAATATTCCCAAGGACCTTTTTGTATCCTGCAAATGGATAAGTATTTTCTTCTTCTGATAATCCAACAGATTTATCATATCCATCTGCCCATAAGTCAAACCCTTTATTATCTAACATTTATACCTCCACAATTTCCGAATCCACGGTCTTTTCATTTAATTATACCGGTCAACTGCAAACTCCGCAACCCCTCATTTCTCACGTTCTCCACGCTTCTTCTCCCTGATGGCCCGCCCGCTGAGCTGCTGCCGATACTGTTCCAGCCGGAGGATCACAGACTCTCGCTCACTGCTCGTCGTCCTCGACTGGGGCGTAGCTTCGGAGCGCACTGAGCCGCCCCTTGTAGCAGTCAAGTCGGGCAGCCACCGAGATACGTTTTTTGAGGGCTCCTCCTTTCCGTGGGATTTCTCTGCTGGTTCCTTGTCAACAGCCTTGGCCTCATGCCGGTAGAGCATCTTTTCAAAGACCAGGTTCGCTCGATCCAGCTCTGTGGCGGGCAGCACCAGGTCGATTTGCCCATTGCCATCTCTGTCCCGGATGGATGCATAGAGCAGCCGGAAGGGCTTGGCCCTCTTCTGGAACTCCCGGTACTGCGCTCTGGTCATGGGGAATACCCGGATGTCGCGGGTATCCTTTAGGATTTTCTTCATTCGGGTTTTGCCGGAGATTTGTTTGTGCTGTTTTGCCAGCGCCACGGACAGCGCCAGCAGATTTTTCACCGCCGAGGCCGTCAGCCGCAGGGTGACCTCGGTGCCTGTGAGCATCACCCGGACTACGGTTTCGGCGGCATCACCGCTGTTTGTCATGGTTCTTCACCTCCAACTCTGGATGTTCGATTTCTCGGATGTTTTCCTGCATGGCCGCGGCCTGTTCCCGGATTTCCTCACACATTTTGAGCTGCTTTCGCACCTGACGGAGTTCCCGGTTCAGATCTGCCAGCTTGGTATAGAGCTCGGATTGCTGCTGAGTCAGGGACTCACGGGACACTCCGCAGCTATCCAACAGCTTCACCGCATCCATGTATTGCTGGGCTTCCGCCTCCATGCCGCTGTGGCCCTGATCGTAGAGCCGTTTCGCCGGGGCCAGGGCTTCTGCGTCCGTCAGCGCCTGAAACAGGGACTGGCGCTTTTTCTTTTGCACATTGAGGATGGTGCGCTGCTTGGTGAGCACTTTGATTTTCGCTTCCGCCGTTTCCACAAAGGCTGTCATATCCGATTCGGTGGAAATGCCATTCTCATTGAGAAACTGGAACTGCGCCCGGAGCTGCTCAAACCGCATAATCTCCTGGCGCATCTTTCCTGTAACTCTGGGCGGGTACTGCCGCTTTTCGAGCTTGCCGAGGATGTAGAGATAGTGATAATAGAGCGCCAGAAAACTGGTATATTTCGGGTGCTTCTTATAGGGCTTATATGGCTGACGATGAACTACCGCAAGCTGCTTTCCCGTAAAGATTGCATCCATGTTGCCGTCAATGGTCGCTCGGATGCCGTCCTCGGAATACTGCGGATTCTTCCGCTCCGGGTACATGAAATGTGATTGTCCACGGAGCCTGAAGCCCAGACGATTTCCGTGCTTGATCTCATACCCCTTCCGCTCCATGAGCCGGAAAAAGTCTCCGATGGAGTTAGCGTCCTCGATGGATGATTTCAAATCAGCCTCCAGCATGGAACGATAGGTAGGCTGGCCCTTGCTCTGGCGCAGCCACTCAATGTAGCTCATGGATTTTTGACCATCGCCCTCAATGATAACGGACAGGCCATGCTCCCGGCACAGGCGGTCAGAAATGGCGCGGATTTGAGCGTAATAGTTTTGCCGCGTGCTGACGTACTTCGCGCCGGTATCCATGTTCACGGAATTCAGGACAATGTGCGAGTGGATGTGGTTCCGATCAACGTGTGTCCCAATCACCACTTGATACCCGGCCAGATGCTCACGGGCAAACTCCTGGGCCAGCTCAAAGGCCAGCTCTGGCGTGATCTCTCCGGGTGCAAAGGACTGGATGATGTGGTACGCCTGTCGACCATCGGTTTTGCCAACAGCCCGCTTGGTGTCCATCATCTGCCGATAAGCATGACCAGGGTCACAGTTCAGATAAGCCGTGAGCACCTGTTCCTCGGTTTTGTCCTGATTGGTGACGTAGCGGATCAGCACATCCAGGCGGTTGTTCTTAACGAGAATCTTTGTGATTGCCATTACTCTTTTGCAATTTCGTAGAGCAGGTCGTAGATTTGCTCCATGAGGTAGCGCACCTGTTGGGCGTCGCCCTTGGTACCAAACCCGGCGTTGAATTTCCGCGCCAGCTGATTCACGTTGTTGCCGATGTGGTGAATCTCGGTACGGAGCTGCCGCAGCTCTTGAGATGGGCGTGCTTTCAGCTCCGCTCCCTCAATCAGCCGCCGCAGATAGGCTGTTTTACTGAGGCCGCAGGCTTTGGCATCCTGCCGTAGCTTCTGTGCCTGCGCCTCGCTGAGACGCAGGCAGATTTCATAGTTCTTCGATGGAATTCCTCCTTTCTTCCGCCCGGAGGCAGCATTGGGGTTCGGGATCTCCCGGCAAGTGGTGCGAAAGATATCTTCGCACGATGCTTGCGAACTCTCGCCGCTGGCGAGGGGGAGCTGCGCCGGAGGGCGCAGCAAGAAAGCCGTTTTCAGCTCTTTCTTGTCCCGATTGGATACACATTGCTGTACACATTTCACCTCCATGTTTTCAAAAATTGATGTGTACCAGAGCACGCATTGAGCCAGAATGCTTTCGAATGGTATGTATCGGGGTACACAGTCAGCCGAAAGCTATTTTCCGCTATTCGGCCTGGAGCTTCTGGATGAAATCCAGAACAGCGGAGTTTCCTTTCAACGGTGCCGGTTTCGCCGGGATTTGAGGCATAGACTGCAATGTAATGTTCCGCAACTCTTGCTGTAAGAGCTGGCGGATATTCTCCACAACGGTCTGCTGGCGCTGGTATTCACACAGGGCATGACAGATCAGCGTTGTCCTGGTGCCTGGTTCCGTGGCAGATAGAATTTCCCACGCCTGCCGTTGGAGCGGATTGTCCATGGAAAGTGCAAGGTTTAAGCGCCGCTTTGACGTGTCATTCATGAAGCTGTCTCCCGTTCCAGCCGTTCTCTTGCTGCCTGCGCATAGTAGTCGGACATTTCGATGCCCGTAGCTCGATACCCCTCCTGCACCGCCGCCAGTACCGTAGTTCCTGAACCAGCAAAGGGATCAAGAATATGCCCGCCAGGTTCCGTGATCTTCACCACGTCCCGCATGAGCTGCAAGGGCTTTTCAGTGAGATGAATGCGCTTCTGGGGATTGCCGTACTTGAACACACCGGGCAGGCAGGGCACAGGACGGGAGATGGGCATATCCCCATTGCTGCCCCAGACGATGTACTCTGCCTGCTGCCGGAAACGCCCCTTCTGGGGACGGCTGTTGCCCTTGTCCCAGACAGCGGTGCCACGCCAAATCCAGCCTGCCCACTGGAGGGCATCGGTAGCAGCCGGAAGCTGCCGCCAGTCGATGAACATACAGACCGGCGCACCGGGCTTGCAGGCTTTTCGGGCCAGGTACAGCCATTCCGCCGCCCAGCGCGTCCAGCTCCGCTGATCCTTCGCGTCTCCGTCAAATGGCGGAGGCGCGTTTTTCATGCTGGAGTATTTCTGGGCGGTGGATTTGTTTTTCTCCGCCTGGGTTCTGCCGCCAGAGGCATAGGGCGGATCGGTGATCACTGCATCGAAGGTGCCGGAGGAAAATCCCTCCAGCACCTTCAGCGCATCGCCCTGGATGATGGTCCAAGGCTGGGTAATAAATTGATTCAAACGAGACCTCCTATCAGAAAAGCAGCCCCGCGCAATGGCGGAGCTGCTCTGGTTAGTTGAATTGAGCGTATAGTTCTTTGGTATCCTGACGGCAATCTACAACTGCGTCTAAATAGACATTCGTGCCGTCCACGGAAAATAGTGCCTTATATCGCTTGGCGAACAAGGCTTTCCGGTACAGACCGGCAGGAAGATTCGAGTCTGTCTCCGGTGGGAACAGAAACGGATTTTCCTCCAGCTGCGCCAAAATCTCAGCAAATTCAGTGCGGAACGCTTTTGCTGCGGGGATACTGACTCGTGCTAAGAATTCTACGTGCTTCAACAGCTGGGCGTCCACTCTGCTGGCAAAAATGACAGTGTACTGCATCACTTTGTACCCGCGTTTTCGGCGTCTGCAATGATCTGATCCATATCCGCAAGAACGTCAGCGGCGGTGCGGCCAGTATAGCCGGAAGCCCGCTCAGCCTGCGCCGCCAGAAGGTCGGCATAAAGCCCCTGTTCCGAGGTCAGGGACAGGCTCAACGGAACCGCTTTGTCCCGAACGATCTGATGCAGAAACATATTGATGGTTCCGTTCATGGTCATGCCCAGCTGGGACAGAATCGCTTCTGCCTGGGCTTTCAGCTCGGAATCGGTACGGATGCTCATATTTACGCTTGCCATGGTAATCACCTCGAGAGCATCATAGCACGGAGAGCGTGCATTGTCAATACATTTGCAGGTTACATTCGTTCCGCAGCCAAATCGCAGCCCTCCCATAGCAGCTCGGCGCAGTCCGTCTGCTCCCAGGGGGCGCTCTGGTGGGTGAAATGACCGTAGTTGCAATACTTCTGGTAGAAAGGTTCCATGAGCTGAAGCGTGTTTGCCATGACCGTGGGCGTCAGGTCAAAGATCAGCTTCACTGCTTCCTCCAGCACAGCATCCGGATATACACCGGTTCCATGGGTGTCCACTTGAACATACAGTGGTTCCGCCTTGCCGATGGCGTAGGCCATACTGACGGTGCATTTGTCTGCCAGACCCGCCGCCACAATGTTCTTGGCGAGATACCGGGCCATGTACGCCCCGCTGCGATCCACCTTGGTGCAGTCCTTGCCGGACAGCGCACCGCCACCATGCGGAACGATGCCGCCGTAGGTGTCCACCATGAGCTTCCGTCCAGTCAGGCCAGTGTCCGCCTCAAAGCCGCCTAGCACAAAGGAACCGCTGGGGTTAATAAGAATTTCAGTGTTCTGATCCAGGTACTTCCCCAGTGCAGGCACAAGGATGAGCTGGTAGACTGCCTCTCGGAGCTCCTTCTGGCTTACATCCGGCTCGTGCTGAACGGAAACTACAACGGTAGTGACCCGCATGGGCTTGTTGTCCTCATACTCCACGGACACCTGTGCCTTGCCGTCTGGTCTGAGCCATTCCAGCAGGTGGTTCCGGCGAGCCTCAGTCAGGTCCATGGTGATCCGGTGGGCCAGCACCACAGGCAGTGGAAGAAGCTGGGGCGTTTCCCGGCAGGCGTAGCCGTACACGATTCCCTGGTCTCCTGCGGTGATCTCGTTCTCACCATTTACTGCCTCTGCAATATCCGGGGACTGGTCGTGAATATCCACTTCCACCTCATAATTTCCAGAGTAGCCGATCTGCCGGACGGTCTTGCAGACAATGTGTGGAATATCCGGAATGGACTTGGTGGTGATCTCACCAGCCACCATGATCTTCCCGGCAGTTGCCAGCACCTCGCAGGCCACCCGGCTGTCGGGGTCGCCCAGCAGGCAGGCGTCCAGCACAGCATCCGCAATGGTATCGCAGAGCTTGTCCGGGTGGCCCTCAGTGACCGACTCAGCGGTCAGAATGTAGTTATCTCTCTTTGTCATTGCGTTTTTTGCGCTCCTTTCCAGGTGCCGTGAGAATGACCTCCCGGCTGTACATTTCGTGGTATTTGCGGATCTGCCGGTTAGTCATGGACTTGAAATTCTCGTCCCCGATACCCACCACAAAAAAGGTGCCGCAGATCACGTCATAAGGGTTCCGCTGCTCATCATAGAGAAATCGGTTGCAGGGCAAATTCATCAACTTACCCTCATCATTGCAGATGAGAGCAACCGGATCGTCAAAGGGATAAACAGCCTGAATGGTTCCGCCCACCAGCTTCTGCATGGAAGCAAGGCTGCCATCTATCTCCTGTACATAGGGACGCTTCATGGGCTCCACTACTAGGACTTTCATAGAATCATCTCTCATGGTGATTTTTCTCCTTTCCCTTGTGTCTGGTTTTAGCCTTGGGACGAATCATATCCCGCAGTTCCTGAAACAGGTTGGATAAGGAATCCTCCAACGCCTGTTCCGGCAGCCCATTCTGTTGGAACCCTTCCAGAATGCCAGTGTAGTAGCTGGGGACTGGCGTTGTGGGAATTCGCTTCCACTCATGGGTCATGACATAAGCCATAGCCCATACCTGTTTTCCGGATTTTGTGCACAAGGGGACTTGCTGCTTATCATAGAGCTGTGGATATGCCTCATAGGTGTCGAGATTTTGCTCACATTCCGGCGTAAGTCGCCATAGCAGACCATGTACCTGACTGCCCTCCTTGAAGCGAATCGTTGCTACTCCGTAGCCATGGGCATTTCCACGAAACAGCAGCTCGTAGTTCTCCAGTACCGCGGGCTCCACCACTTTTGCATCAGGGCAGCGCACTGCCATCTGCTGGAGGTTGATGTTGCTGCCATAGGCAAAATACAGGGTTTCACTCATTCCTCCATCACCTCCAGTGCATACAGTGCCTCCAAATGCTTGATCAGGGACAGCGCGCGCTTCTCGGTGCTGCCGCCGTCCAGCGTACAGGGCTGACCGGACATGCGCTGGATGTTGTCCTGCACAAAGCGGATGTACTCCGCTACATTGGGGATGCCCCGATCCGCTTCCATCCGAAGCTGATCCAAAATTTCCACAGGGGTACCCCTGTAATCTCGATCTTCAATACGAATTTTCAATAAAAATCTCACCTTTCATGTTCAGATTTGTGTCGTTTCTTTGCGGACTCATAGCTGTCCTTGTCGTACCTCCAGGCCCGATTTCCCTCCAGGTTGGCCAGCAGATGATCCCGCGTGGTCTTGAACTCCGGGCCATTGAGCCCCATGCGAACCAGCCAGACCCGGAAGGTGAACAGCTCGTTGTCGCTGATGGTTTTGCGCATGACGGAGCTCCGCTGGTTGATGGCCTGGGCGGACATGGCGAGGCACAGGTTCACATATGCCTTTGCTCGACCCGCATGGAGGGTAGAATTGAAACATCTCCATTCCACTGTCCCACGATAGAACACGGAATGGAGATTGAGTGCGTTATGTAGAGATAAACATAAGATGCTTTATGTGGAGTAAGTTTTTATGCTGAGTTTTTCACCAAAACTTCCATAG
>CAVEIY010000009.1:0-27931 GCA_963615825.1 Flexilinea sp. | reverse complement strand
CAGCTGTCGTTGGCGATACCGTCGGCGATCCCTTCAAGGATACTTCCGGTCCTTCCCTGAACATCCTCATCAAGCTGGTTTCCACGGTTTCCATCGTGTTCTCCGGTCTGATTGTGGCCTTCAACCTGATGGGCCTCCTGTAATTTCACAGAAAAATTCCGGGCTGTCGCATTTGCGGCAGCCCGGTTTTTGCGTTTTAGGCATAGTAGCGATCCAACGCCTCCTGCCACAGCTCGATGCATCGGTCTACATCCCAACTGCGGATTTTCTCCTGAGCAGCAGGAATCTCACTGAGGTCGCGTTCGCCGGTGATGAACTGGGGAATCAGAGAGTCGATATAGGTGGAAATGTCAGCAGCCAGTGCGGTGTATTCCTCACTTTCCTCCTGGGTCATTTGGACGCCCTGGGGAATCATGTAAGCGTCGTCCTTTTGCTGATTCCATACCTCCATGAGATTGCTGGCAGAGTGCAGCAGGACAATTTCAGAGGAAATGCAGCTGCCCAAGGTCATGGCGGCGTAGTTCGGAAGCTGGAGACTGGGATTCTCCTGCACCAGCGCGGTAAAACTGGGCCTATCGTCCGTAATTTCATAGCTGACGCCCTCGGTTCCGTAGGCCGAGAGAACGCGGGCTTCGGGGGTATAGAGCCAGTCCAGCGCCATGACGGCCAGATCGGGAGCGTCACATGCGGTCGAAACGGAATATCCCGGGCCCCAGATGACCGTAGCACAGTCGGGGGCAAGATGGGTGGTATCTCCGGATGCCAGTACCGGGTCCATGCCCGGGGCGATGGGAAAGCTGCACATGCCCGATAGGGTTTCATAGGCACTGGCGGGAAGGAAGAATGCCCCACATTCTCCGGTGCTCAGCTCGATCAGATAGCTGTTGGTGTCGAAATCCGTAAAATCCAGGAACTTTGAGGTGATAATGCCCTCCTGATACCAGTCGTGGAGCAGGGTTAGATACTGAGTGAACCCCTCCTCCAGAGGGCCGTAGTGTATGGTCCCATCCACCTGATAGAACCCGTGACTGGCACTGCGGCTGCCTAAAGAGATGCCAAAGCCTGCGCAGAAATTGTTATATCCGGTGATACCGCTTTCCGGCAGGCGCAGCGGCTGAGCAGGCTGGTAGGTATTTTTTATAGCAAGCAGCAGGTCGTGGTAATCGTCATAGGTTTCCGGGGCCGAAATGCCCAGTTCCTCCATCCAATCCTGACGGAGCACCAGTCCAAAGCCGGATAATATGGTGGGACGCTCCATGAGAACGCACATGGAGAAAATATCACCGTCGGAATCAATGGCAGCTTGCGGCCCACCATTCAGCCCATTGACTGCGGCAATATAATTGGGTGCATGCTCCGCAATCAGGTCGCTCAGCTCCAGCAGCGCGTCGATATCCTCTGTCATGAGATAGGACGGGACGCTGAGCATCAAATCCGGCATTTCGTCAGCGGATATATAAGTGTTGAGGTTATTTTGATACTCATCTGCGGGAATGCCGGTGGCGTTGATGACGGCTCCGGTGGCTTTTTCCCAAGCGGAAAGCAGCTGCTGATCCCCTGTTGGAAGAGCATCGGAGGACAGCGGATAGTACAGCGTCAAAGTGGGCGCATCCTCCAGCGGGTAGGAAATCGGCGTGGGAGATGCCTGGAACACACTGTTTTGCACTTCTGCGGAATCCGCAGCAAAGTTCTGGTGCGGCATCGCTTCTGGCACGTCTTTTTCACTGCCACAGCCGAAAAGCGGAAGAAAGAACAACAGCGGGAGAATCCATGAAAACCGCTTCATGGGGAAACCTCCTTTCCAATGGGTAGAAAGCAGAGCAGTAAAATCACGGCACTTTCCAGTATGCCCAGGAGTAGGGGCAAAGCGGGGGAGGGGCCAAACAACAACTGCTTGATACTGCCAGAGGACAAAATGACGCAAATCCGGGACAGGTTTGGCAGCGTTTCGGCAACGGTAAACAGCGAACCCAATACCAGGGCAATGTCACAGCGCAAGAACACGCGGCATAGCAGCAGGCCAAGTCCGGCATTGCCCAGATAGAGCAGCAGCCGTGTTAGCTCCTGCAACAGCAGCAGTCGGGGCTGAACTCTGGCCATGGTCGTCAGACTGGAGTTCGGCAGCAGAAATTCTCCCAACAGCGCTGCAAGAATTCCCAGTCCGCAGAGCAGCAGGGCAAGCAGCATACAGCAGCGGCTTTGCTGACGGGGGGTGTAGCCGGTGGCAGTAATGGGCAGCATAGCGGAGGCGCGTAGAGCAGGACAGAGTACATCTCCGCCGATGGCTGCACCCAATAGGAGAAATATTGCACCCAGACTCATTTGGCTGCCGGTGAAGCAGATGCGGAATAGGTCCTCCTGGGTGGCTCCGGGGGAAAGAAACCGAGCCAATAGGGCGTTGGCGGAGAGATCATACACGGTAGGCGTTACCTGGGTTTCCAGCAGCCAGTTCGCCACGATGAGAAAAATCAGAACGCCCCACATGGATTTCTTACGCAAAATCCGTGTTAGGTGGTAGGAAAAAAGTGCTTTCATGCGCCCTCGCCGCCTACCAAAGAGAAGAAAAATTCCTCCAGATTGCCGTCGCCACACTGGTCGTCCAAAGCGGCCTTGCTCATGGTGCCGAGAATTTTTCCATGGTGAATGAATATGTAGTCCGTTGCCAGCAGGTATAGCTCCGAAAGAATGTGGCTGGAGAGGAGGATGGTGATCCCCTCCTGCTGGAGAGAAAGCATCTGCTGGCGGAATTCGTGGACGGCGTTGGGGTCCAGGCCATTTTGCGGCTCATCCAATACCAACAGCTTGGGGGTTCCCAACTGTACGGCGGCAATGGCCACCCGCTGGAATTCTCCGGTAGACAGGCTTTTGAGCTTCCAGCGGCAGGCATGATCCTCATCCAGTCCGGCTTTGGTCAGCAGCTGAACTGCCTCGTCTGGATCATGGTAGCCCCGCAGCCGCTGAAATGCCAGGAGATTTTGCAGCGCGGTGAAATCCTCGGAAAAGCTCTCTCGGGGCAATAGAAAGCCGACACTGCGTCGAGCGGTACGAAGCGCTTTCGGATCGGAAGCGCCCAATAGTGTGATGCTGCCGGAATCGGGCGTGACCAGTCCTGCCAAGATCCGAAACAGCGTGGTTTTTCCGGCACCGTTATTGCCTACAAAGCCATAGATATGTCCTGGCTCCAGGGTGAAGGACACACGGTCCAGTGCTTGCTGGTTGCCAAATTTCTTGGAAATCTCCTTGACGGTCAGAACGTTCATGGTGTACCTCCTTTTTATACCAGGTCCCGGCGGTGGATTTGAATCAGCCCCACCAGGCAGCTTAGCGCAGTGGTGATGATGGGAAACAGAATCAGCGTCAGCAGCTGAGACGGGGCAGGATGGGAATCTACCGCCCACATCCATAGCGTATCCCGATCACGGGAAGCATAGCTGATGGTGGAGAGAATGTTCCAAAACAGCCCAAGGTTCTTTAGAACATTCAGCAGTATGAGGGCGAAAAATCCAACTGTGATGCCCAGAATTCGGTTTTTGAACAGCGATACCACCGCCAGCGCCAGATTTGCATAGCCCAGCTGGAGAAGTAAGGCATAACCGACGGTGCGGAAATAATATCCGGCGGAGAACAGCGGCTGAAATGGAATCTGCGAAATCAGATAGCCGGCCACCAGATAGCCCAGCCACAGGACAATCACCGCCAGATCATAGCAGATCAGCTGGGCAAAGAAAACACTGCTGCGGCTTTGCCCCATGGTCACCGGAACAGTTAATTCCGGATCGTTGGGACGGGGAATGATGTTTACCAGGAAGGGCAGCAGACCGATCATGGAGATGGCACTGACCAGCCAGGTGAACTGCCAATGGCTGTGCCAATCCTGCCAGGCGTCCATGGTGTCGAAATCGGTCATGAAGGCCGTATTCAGCACCATCAGTTCACGATCTGGACTGTAGTATTTGCTCAAGCCGCCGGTGACCAGATAGCAGATTAGCAAGAGTCCCAGCAGAATATAGGTGCGCTTACGGTGGGTCATGCGATGGAGCATCCATTTGAGTGTCATAGGTGGTCCTCCTCTTCTTATAAAAGTTAATTTATAATTTTCCTCCTGTCACCAGATTATCATTAAAAATTACTTTTGTAAAGTATCAAAATTTTATCTCTATGGTAAATTTGAATACACCATATGGGTGAAAATATGCCGCCCGGGGATCCGGACGGCAAAAATATCACCAAAGACGACCTGCTTAAACCAGCCGAATGGCTTCGGGACCCTTGAACTCCATTGCGGACATGTCCTCCAGGTAAAAGCAGATATGGTGATGCCCGGTCTGGGCGTTATAGGTCTTTTCCAGGAACGGCGCGCTCTGATACATGGCTGCCTGCACCTCGTCCCGATCATCCATCACGGCCTTGCCGCGAACCCGGACAAAGCTGCCGTCCTTAAACGCACAGACCTCCAAGTGGGGGTCCTTCATCAGCTGGGCATAGGCGGCTTTGTGGGTACCGCAGCCAAAATACAGCCGATCCTCAAACACCATCGTAAATCCAAAGGGACGAACCCGAGGCTCCCCATCTTCTACGGTGGCAAAATAGAATACGCCGCCGATTTTATCCTGAAGCTCCTGCATGGTAATCATATTGACCTGACTCCTTTTTATTATTCTTAAATATTATTATACCGAACTTTTTGTCCGATGACAAGGTGTTGCAACAGGAAAGTTTTCGTGGTAGGATAGGGGTATCAAACCAATGAGGTGAAAACCATGAAACAGTTTAAGCGTGTTATGCTTTTTTTGCTGGACTCCGTGGGCATCGGCGCATTGCCGGATGCTGAGAAATACGGAGATGCCGGGACCGCAACCATTCAGCACACCCTGGAGGGGAACGCCGGCCTGACCTTGCCGAACCTGGAGCGGCTGGGCCTGATGCAGATTCCCGGAATGGAGCGATTCTCCACCGGAGCTGCACCCGAGGGTGTTTATGGAAAATGCCTGGAGCTGTCCAAGGGCAAGGATTCCATCGTCGGACACTGGGAAGTTATGGGCGTTCCCACCAGAATGGCCTTTGATACCTTCCCTAATGGCTTCCCCCAGGAGATCATTGACGCCTTTACGACTATGATTGGACGGGGCATTCTGGGCAACGAGGTGGCATCCGGCACGGAGATCATTGCGCGGCTGGGAGAGGAGCATCAGAAAACCGGCTTCCCCATTGTCTATACCTCGGCAGACAGCGTGTTCCAGATTGCCGCCCATGAGGAGACAGTGCCCCTGGAAACCCTGTATCAGTGGTGCCAAATGACAAGAGATATGCTGGACAAAATGGGCTTTGGTGTAGGCCGTGTAATTGCCCGGCCTTTTGTGGGAACGCCGGGGAACTATGTGCGGACTGCCAACCGTCACGACTATGCCGCCTGCCCGCCGGAGAAAACGGATCTGGAGCTGCTTACCGACAGCGGCATTCCGATTCACTCCATCGGAAAGCCCGTGGATATTTTCCCGGAGGCAAAGTTTACAAGCAAGGTGAAAACCTCCGACAACTTTATCGGCATGGCAGAGGCGCTGAAGGCAGTGCGGGAGAAGGAGGGACTGGTGTTCATCAACCTTCTGGATTTCGATATGAAATGGGGCCATCGCCGGAATGTTGCGGCCTATGGCGCGGGACTCAAGGCATTTGACGACTATCTGCCGCTGTTCCGGGAGGCGATGGACGACGATACGCTGCTGGTGATTACCGCGGACCATGGCTGCGATCCTACCCATACCGGCTCGGACCACACCAGAGAGCATATTCCGGTGTTGCTGTGGTACCGGGGCATTACGCCGGGGGCTGTCGGAATCCGGGAGACGTTTGGCGATGTAGGTGCAACGGTGCTGAAGGCATTGGGCGCACCGGCTCCCAGCGTTGGCAGCAGTATTTTGTAAAAAACAGAGCGTCGATGTGTCCGAAGCCGGATGCATCGGCGTTTTTTCGGGAAATACCGGGGAATATGCTATGGAGTATGCCGAATGCGCATGGTTTCGGCAGGTAAATTTTGTGGAAAATGCTTGAAAGCCGCAAAGGTTCATGATACCATATCATCAGAATCCTAAGTATTGAACCGATATAAGGAGGAGATTATTGTGCGCTATCAGAACCTGCTGTCCCCCATTATGATAGGGGGCCAGATCATCAAAAACCGGCTCACCTATCCCAATGCATCCCCCCACTTCCTGCAGGGACCGGAAACCTACCCGGCTGAGGGCTATCGGGCCTTTGCGGCGAATCTGGCAAAGAACGGGGCTGCCATTGTGAACTTTGCAGAGTGGGCAGAGTATCCCCAGCAGCGTCATGGCCCCATGGATATGGATATGACCCATATGCAGGCCTTTGATATGACCGACCCGGCTGTTCACAACTATGTGTCCCAGATGTGCGAGGAGGTCCATTTCTATGGCTCCAAGATCATTCTGACCACCAATATGGTCTATCCCGACGGATTCTCCCTTTACGGCGGCAGAGGCATGGGCCCCATGGGCAAGCCCACAGAAAAGCTGCCTACCGAGCGGATGCACGAGGTGGTGGAGCAGACCGTGGCAAAAATCCGCCGCTATAAAAACCTGGGCTATGACGGCGTGAGCTTCCGTGCGGATATGCTCATGAATCCCGGCGGAAAGCGGGACGACCAGTATGACGGCGGCACCGTAGAGAACCGTACTCGCCTGTTCCATGAGGTATGTTCCGCCATTCGGAAGGCATTTGGCAAGAAGTTTATCATTGAGGCAGTGCTGGCCTGGGAGCAGAACAACGGCTATGGCGGCAATGCAAAAATGGGCGGCGGCTATTGCAAGGACGATGCGCTGGAGTTCATCCGTCTCTTTGACGATGTGGTGGATATTCTGGAGGTTCGGGAGCATGACGGCTGTGCCTCCCATCCCACCGGCTATAACTTCACCCAGGGCGTGCATCCCGCTGTGGATTTCTGCGCCAAGGTGAAGAAAATGGGCTTCCATATGCTCATGAAGCCCATCGGCGGCTTCCAGGAGCCCGACGAGATGGAGCGCTACCTCATTGAGGGCAAGTGCGATATGTTCGGCATTGCCCGCGGCTTTATGGCCGACGATGAATACGGCAAGAAGCTCTATGAGGGCCGGGGCGAGGACATTACCCCCTGTCTCAAGTGCAATAAGTGCCATGGCGTAATCCTGCCGGAGCCGAATCCCTGGACCTCTGTTTGCTCTGTGAATCCTCTGATGGGACTGGGCCATAAGATTCACCGGCTGGTGGAAAAGACTGCGGAGCCGAAGAAGGTTGCAGTCATCGGCGGCGGTCCTGCGGGCATGCGTGCAGCTATTTATGCGGCGCAGCGGGGCCATGATGTAACTCTGTATGAGAAATCGGGCAAGCTGGGCGGTCAGCTGTTCCACAGCGACTATTTCCCGTTCAAGTGGCCCATCAAGAACTTTAAGAACTGGCTGATCTATGAGCTGGGCAAATCCGGCGCCAAGGTTGTGATGAACACCGAGCCGACGCAGCAGATGATTGTGGCAGGCGGCTATGACGTGGTGCTGGCAGCCACCGGTGCAACGGTCAATATCCCCAACATTCCCGGCCTGAAGGACGAAAACGGCAAGCTGAAGCCGGAGTATATGTCCTGCCTGGATACCTGCGGCAGAGAGCCGGAGCTGGGCAAGCATGTGGTGATTGTCGGCGGCTCTGAGGTGGGCATTGAAACCGCTATGTATCTCTGCGGCAAGGGCCATGACGTTACGGTGCTGACCCGTCAAAAGAAGCTGGCGCACAATGCATCCGGCCTCCACTACATCACCATGGCATTTGTCAAGGCCGGACCCAACGGCGAGGCAAGAGAGGCTTCTGCATGGGAGGCATATGACAATCTGACCGGTATCACCGAGGCGGAAACCGTAAAGGTCGAGGGCAACACCGTGACCTATCGTATGGCCGACGGCGAGCATACCGTAACCGGCGACAGCGTTGTGATCTGCGGCGGCATGACGCCCCAGACGGCTGAGGCCTTTGGCTATGCTGGCCTGACCACGGAGTTCTATGCCATCGGCGACTGCAACGGCGCAGGCAATCTGGAGGTCTGCAACCGCGAGGCATATTCCAGAGCCATGATCCTGTAATTTAGAATAGAAAAGCGTCTGCTGTCCGATTGGATGGCAGACGCTTTTTCGGTATCAAATATCGCGATTTTGGTAACGAAAATTGCACGGATAACCGGCAGTTATGGTTCATGATTTTTTTGCATTTGTTCCTGGAACGGGTATTCCGTAAAATATAAGGTAGTATCCCAAGAAAGGAATGAAGGAAATGACCAAACGTTTGACGGCTCTCATCCTGAGCCTTTGCATGCTCCTGGCCCTGACCGCCTGCGGCGGAACAGCGGCGTCCTCTGCGGCAGCCACAGACAGCGGATCTGCGGCGCCGGTAACTGCCTCTGCACCGGAGGAAACCAAAGCGCCTGTGGAAGAAACCAGCATCCAGAAAGAGACCAGTGCATCGGATCTGGAAGCGGTTCCGGAGGATATGCAGGCAGTCTCTGACACCGAGATTATCCGGACCTACACCCAGGCGGAGCAGCTGCCCCTGGTGGACGAGCCGGTAACGCTGACCGCATGGGACTATGTGGTGCCTCCTGTTATGGCGGTGATTACGGACTACGGCACAGACGGTCAGGTATACGCAGAGCTTCAGAAGCGCACTGGCGTTCATCTGGACTTCACCACGGCCAATCTGCTGACAGCTTCCGATTCCATGAGCCTGATGGTAGCGGCCAATGAGCTGCCGGATCTGATTTTCAACTTTGGCATGTTCTATACCGGCAACATGGACGACCTGGTAGACGGCGACGTGATCGTGAACTTTGAGGACTACCGGGACGTGATGCCCAACTACTTTGATATTCTGGACAACAACCCCTCCATTGCACGGGATGTTTACACCGAGTCCGGCGCTGTGGTACTGGCGGAGAACATTCAGGACAGCCTGATTCCTTCCTCCGGTCCCGCCATTCGTCAGGACTGGCTGGATGCCGATGGCCTCAGCACCCCGGTTACCGTCGATGACCTTTACAATGTGCTCAAGACCTTCCAGGAGAAGAACGATTGCGCCCATCCCTTCTGGATTGCGGCCAACGGCAACTCTACCCTGAGCAGTGCTTTTGGAATCACGGCCAACGGTGACAACAATGCCCTGGGCGGCTGGGTTTATCAGGACGATCAGATCCAGTACTGCGTTCCCATGGAGGGCTTTAAGGACTACATCCAGCTCATGGCAGACTGGTATCAGGAGGGCTTCATCTCTCCGGACTTTATGTCTCAGACCATGAACAACACGGCCACCGATGATGAGATCGTGGGCAATGCCTCCGGCTTCTTTACCACCTCAGTCAACGGCATCAATAACCTCTCCGGTTATGAGCCGGACAGCAATGTACAGCCGGTTCGCGCGATGGTGCTCAAGGAGGGCGACCTCTGCGGCTTTGACGATGCCGGTACCTCCCGGATCAGCAAGGGCGGCGCGGCAGTAGCCGGTACCTGCCCGGATATTGAACTGGCGCTGCGGATCATCGACTACTTCTATTCCGACGACGGCATTCTGCTGGCGAACTATGGCGTAGAGGATGTCTCCTTCGTGTATGATGAAAACGGCGAGCCGGTGTTCACCGACCTGATTACCAACAATCCTGACGGTTATGAGTTTGCACTCTGCCTCATCAAGTACACCTCCTCGACTCCCTGCTCTATCTGCATCAACGAGCGGAACTACCTGGGCTATACCGATGCGCAGGTAAAGGCCATTGACCTGTGGCTCCGGAATACTACCAGCACCCAGGCACCCGGTGCCGTTTGGAGCGTAGAGGCGCAGACGGAATATTCCGGCATTGCCTCGGACGTGGGCAGCTATGTCAGCACCACCTGCCTGCAGTTTATCACCGGCGGCAAGTCCATGGACGAGTGGGACAGCTTTATTGATGAAGTGACCACCTCCTTCGACATCGACCGGATGACCGAGCTGTATCAGGATGCAATTGACGCGTATCTCAGCATCGGCGCATAAGCGCTGTGTGATCTTTTCCTTAATCGCCAGAGGACGGACGCTTCGGTGTCCGTCCTTTGGTGTTTTGTGAAGGGTTTTTGCTGCTTTTGTGAAGATATTGTATACTTTTGCGGAAGGCTATGATAAAATGATGACTACACTATGGAAATTAGGAGGATGTTTTCATGAGAAAAAAGTGGATGGCACTGGCAATGGTTTTGTGCCTGTTGCTCAGCGGCTGCGGCGGAACCGGCGGGGCTTCTTCGGCACCGGAAAAAGCGGCTTCGGCAGCGGCTTCTGAGCAGGTGGAAGCACCGAAGGCGGAACCGAGCGCGGCGGAAACGGAGGAACCGGTAGCGGACAGCCACGTAGCGGCTGAAACTGGCGATATGACGCCGGAAGAGCTGGGCAAGTGGGCCTGGCAGCAGATGGAGGCTTATAACGAAGCCGCCTATGCCATTGACTATGATATGGATATGGCCGTTACGGTGGAGCTGGATGGGGAATCCACCAGCCAGAAGGTCAGCGGCAGAGTCAAGGAAATGAACAGCGAAACCGACGGCAGCATTTCCTATGAAAACATGCAGATGAACGGTGCGGTGACGGAGAGCTGGTATGGCGGCGGTTATGTCTATCTCTCCGATGGCAATGGCAAGTATAAGGCGCCCATGGATGCAGCAGAATATGAGGAGCAGAATCAGGACGGCGCCGGCGATCTGCTGGAGCTGGACGAAAGCAACTTCGGAACGCTGACCGCTGAGGCGACGGACAAGGGCTATACGGTGGCCTTTGGGGATCCCACGCTGGATACCTGGATGGTGTTCTCTGACCTGATGTCCAGCGTAGGCGACGGCGTTACCTGCACGGCGTTTACTCTGGATGGCACCGTGGAGATGAATCAGGACGGCGCACTGCGGAAGCTGGATATGGAGCTGAGCGTGCAGTTTGATATTATGGGTATGACCCTCAGCGAGACGGTTGTGCTGTCCCAGACGGTCAACAGCTATGACGATGATGTTTCGATTCATGTGCCCGAGGACGACGCGGAGTTCCGGGAGGTAAGCGACATCTCCCTGCCCACTGCGTTTATCAATGGCTTTCATACCCTGCTGAGCCAGTCCGGCGTCAGCTATCAGTCTCAGCTGAACCTTAACATCACCGATGGAACGGACACGGACGATTACGTGGAGGAAAACACGATCAGCTACGTCTATGACGAGGACGATGGCCTGAGCGTCAACTGGGATACTACGGCAACGCTGAACGGCGAATCGGCCGGACACTCCAGCGAGACGTATGCCAATGGTGAGGGCACTCTGGTGGATGAAACCGGCGAGAGCAGCTATACTTACGATGATGAGAGCTTCCTCAGCGACGTGCAGAACGTCATTGCCTACTACAGCGATTGCTTTGCCTATGGCAGCGACTATCAGCTGGAGCAGGACGGCGACTATCAGAAGCTCACCATGACCCTGGACAGCGAGTATGTGGAGGCGGTTGCAGCCGCTTACCTGGATGCAGTGGGCGCAGAGATCGACTTGGACGAGGCATCTGAGATTGCCTCGGACGGCACCATTTCCTTCTGGTTTGATCTCAGCGGCATGCTGGTGATGCAGCAGTATCAGGGCACCTGCAAAATGACCTATACCGGCGCAGAGCTGACGGTTACCGTTGCCGACAACGGAGCTGTGATGGCAGTGAACGACGGCGTAACGGTAAACGCTGGCGCATAACACAAAAATAAAAACTGGAGATCCGATTGGATCTCCAGTTATTTTTTTGCCGTAAAGTGAGAGATAAAACGGCTTGGCCGGAATACGATGTCCATTACCCAGGTTTTTCGCGCCAGGACGGCAAGCACCAGGGAAATACCGAGGCTCAGCAGAAAGTTCAGCCATACGCTGAGCCAGGGGGAGGTAACGCCCAGTGTGGGCAGCAGGGTGCGCAGTCCGGCTGTAAAGAAGGTGTGCAGCAGGTACAGCTCCAGACAGTATTTTCCGCAGAGCTGGAAGAACCGTAAGCCGCTGAGCTGGGGCCAGCGATAGAAGCTGTAGAGATACACCCAACAGGTACCCAGGGCAATGGTCAGCTTCCAGTTGGCATACCAGCTGTGGACCCGGTAAAATGCATAGAAATACCAGGCAACTGCCAAACCCATCAGGAATGCACCCAGAATGTGGGGATTTGTGAGCAGATTCCGATGTCGGCACAGCATGCAGCCTACCCCGAAGAAGAACAGATGGTAAAGAATCCGGTATAGGGTCAGCTGTGTCCAGTCCAGGTGCGCGTCTGCCGCCACAATGGCACAGCCCCCCAGCAGGAGCAGCCACAGCGCATTCCACCGGGGCAGACGAACCAGCGCCGCCACAAGATAGAATACCAGCAGCACATAGAGATACCAGAAGTTCCCCAACGGGGTGAGGAACATCCCCTTCAAATCCTCCAGCGTATAGGTTTCATTGACCAGCTCCGGTACCACCTGCTTTACGCCCCAGAGCAGCAGGGCAAACAGCACATAAATCCACAGGAGATTGAGTACCTGGCGGAGATATCGTCCGCGCTGCAGGGTGCCGCCCTTGTAATAGGCCAGCGTAAAGGTAAAGCCGCTGAGCAAAAAAAACAGAGGCATATGAAAGCTATAAATCCAGCTGCGCAGTCCATAAAGGCTGTAGTAGGCGTCCGGAAAGGTATTTGCGTCCAAGTAGCCGCTGAGTACATGCCCCATAATTACCAGGAGAATTGCAAAGCCCTTTAGCCCGTCCAGCCAGGTTTCCCGTTTAGCGGTCATGGTGTGCCGCCTTTCCTAGCAGATGCTTTCCCAGCTGCTCAAAATAGCGGAATTCCTGGGTTTTATGGAAGATTAGGAACAATAGCAGATTGGGCACCGCCACGCAGATCAGCGCTCTGGGAATGATGGAAAGCAGGCTGTAGCCCACCAGACCGCAGAGCCAGGTGGTCAGGATGCAGATGCCCACGCCGATTGCCGTATAGGTGAAGAACCGGACAAAATAGCTGCGCATGGAGGCGTGAAATACGTTGTGATACAGCACCAGCGGCTCCACCCACAGGCTGGTGGTAACGGTAGAAACCAGCGTGCCCAGGAAAATACCGGCGATACCAAAACGCTTTGCCAGCAGAATGGACGCCACCAGGTTGATAATGGATTCAAAAATCGGCTTAAACCGGTCATTCCAAAAGGCACCGGTGGCATCCCGGAACGTCAGCACCGGGCGGCGCATTCCATAGAGATAGAAATTCAGTACCAGTACATACAGTGTCAGATTGTCCAGCAGCCAGCCCTTATTCCGCAGCCACAGGAATTCAATAAAGGGGTGCAGCAGGTTTAAAAGGCAGATGGCGCAGAAGGTGAAAATCCAGAAGGCGAAGAAGAAAACGTCGTAAAAGGTTTCCAGCAGGTGCTCCATATTGCCGTCCTTCACCGTGGCGGTGAGGTTGCCAACGCTGGCGACAATGGATTCAAAAATCTGATTGGTGATGGTTTGCAGCGGGTGAATGATGGTGTAGTAGTTGCTGTAGAGTCCGGCGGTGGCAAGTCCGATGAGCTTGGAAATCAGAATGTTATCCGTAGAGTTGACCACCACAGCGCCAACCTTGTGCATGCTCATGGCAGCCACGTTCCGGTAGATGACCTGTGCGTCCTCCTTCTCCATGGGCTTTACGTTTTTGTCCCGCAGGAAGGGGTAGAGCTTGTCGGCTTTTCTGGCGAGAATCATATTTTCCAGCCAGGTGGAGAGCACCTGGAGCACCAGGAATACCACATAATTTTTGGTCAGGGCCAGGAAGATAATCTGCACCACATTCAGGATGAAGTACGCGCCGTAATGAATGGTGGTTTCAATGTACTTTTTCTGGTCGCAGACAATCAGGCTGCGCTTATAGGAATAGAAATAGGAGACGACGGTATTGGCCACGAACAGCAGGTAGATGACATTCAGATGGGGAATGTCCGGCACCTCGTCCATAAATACCGTATAAAAGGGCAAAAACAGCAGCCCCAGCGCGGCAATGGCAAGCCCGATGGTGATATAGGCTCTTTTATAAAAGCCCATGTGACTTTTGAGCTTTTCAATATCATGATCCGCCAGGGGCTTATACAGGCTGTAAGCCATGGCCGGACCGACGCCCAGCTCTACCAGAGAGAGCATGGTGAGCACGTTGGTGAACAGGCCGTTCAGGCCCAGATAAGTCTGATTGAGATAGTGCAGGAAAAACACTCGGGCGAGCAAATTAACCAGAATGCCTCCCAGCTGCCCGACCATTGCGGACAGGACGTTGCGTATGGAATTTTGAGTACGCGCCATGGAAAACCTCCGATGATTGTTTAAATTGCGCCCGAGGGAGCGGTATCCCGGCCGGAAATCAGAGTGCCGATGTGATAGCCCAGGAATACCAGTGCATAGATGAGTAGCCCGTTGCTGTCCAGAAACGGCTCCATGGTGGTCATAACACCGCAGGCCATCAGTCCGGCAGCAATCAGACAGGCGTAGGGGTGCTTCCGGTGGATCATCAGCTGCTTCACGGACGATGCCAGCATCATCAGGAAACAGAACAACGCACAGAAGCCGCCCTCCATGAGAACCTCCAGGAAAACGTTGTGGGCATGATAATATTTGTGCTTACGAAGCCGATAGACCTTGCCAGACTGGGCAAGACCATAGCCAAGCGCTGGGCTGGCGAGAATATTCTTGATGGCAGCATCCCAGATTTCTGTGCGTCCGGTGAAGCTAAGACCCTTGTGGAGTACGCCTTCAATCAGGAATGCAAATACGTCCTGAAGCCGATAGAGCACTACGGTAAAAAACAGACCGACGCCGGAGAGCATCGCGGTAGCGCCATTGAACAGCGTTTGCCACCGCCGCTGATAGAAAAACAGCAAAAACACCAGCGCAACGGCCAGACCCATCAGGCCGGTAGCGGACCAGACCAATAGCAGGCTCAGAGCGGATACGCCCAGCATGCAATAGCTGACCCAATCCAGGTCCCCGTGGCGCATGGTAGAACGCAGGGCGGTGAGAAACATATAGGGAATCAGTAGCGGGGCAAGAAGATTGTCGATGCCCAGCAGGTTATAGCTGTAGTTGTAGGTGCCGCCGGTGCAGACACCGCCGGGATAAATGCATTCCAGCAGAAAGTTTGCCAAAATCAGCACAGTCAGCGGATAAAACAGCATATCCAGCGTGACCATGGGACCGCGGCGGAGACTCAGCTCCAGCAGCATGCAAAAGGCGGCAATGGTCACAACATGATTGAGGATTGCCCAGTAGTTCGTGCCGTGGAGCACAGTAGACAGCCCCACAAAGCCCAGATAGGCGCATAGCCATACGAAAACGCCGGTGGGCTTTCGCCGCTGCCGAATCATCTCATATAAATAGAGCAGCACAATCACTCCGGCAGCCGCCATGCGCCAGAGATCAAAGCAGGTTTCAAGCAGCTCGGTCCCTTCCAGCACCCCCAGCAGGGCAGGCTTAAAAAAGGGCGTTGCAAGCAATATCCAAAACAGCCGTTTCAGGGCGGTTTGATTCATAGATACCTCCGTTATCCATGCCCACTGAGGTGTTTCATCAGGAACGCGCCAAGATGCTGGAGGTTCAGCTGAATGATGGGACGATAGATATGGTATTTCAGTTTTTCTTTTTTGGAAAGGGCAGGGCTGCCAAACAGGGCCTCCTGATAGACGGAAAGCTCCGGTAAAAGATCCCGAATTTCCTTGCCCTGTCCGCCGATTACGGCATGGAATAATAGGTCACGCACACCCTTTTGATATTTCATCTCTGCCAGATTCCGCACATCAGGGGCGGCATCGGCACATAGGGCGACAATCTTCTTCCGGGCGGTAAGCTCGGTGCGCTTGCGCGGGGTCAGCTTTCCGTACATGGCGCCGCTGGTCCGCACGGTATAGTGATACAATGGCTGCGACGTAAATACGGCCCGTTGAATGGGACAGCGGAACAGAAATTCCCCGTCCTCCACAATATGGAGGGATTCGTCAAAGGGAAGAAAGCTGCCGTCGGCGGTCAATAAAACCTCACGGCGGAATAGCTTATTCCATACCACGGTGGTATAGCCGTCAGGACGCAGCAGCAGTCGGAAAAAACCGTCCCGGTCCGTGTCCAGAACGCCAAGCTCTTTGGGGGGCATGTGATCGGTTACACCGGAGGCCTCATAAAGTCGGGAAAATCCGCAGCAGGCGCAGTCGGCCTGATGCCCTTCCAGCAAGGCCGCCAGGGTAGAAAGGTACTGGGGTGCAATCTGGTCGTCGGCATCCAAAAAGCCAATGTAATCCCCCGTTGCAGCCAGCAGACCGCGATTTCTGGCAGAGCTGACGCCGCCATTGGGGCCAGTGACCAGAGTGATTCGGGGGTCCTCCCGGGAAAGGGCCTGCATCAGCGCAGGGGTAGAATCGGTGGAGCCGTCGTCGCTGAGAATCAGCTGAAAATTCTCATAGTCCTGTGCCAACACAGAACGAACCAGGGGCGTAAGAAACGCCCCTGCATTGTAGACGGGAACCACAAGACTAATCTGCTTCATTCTCGTCCCAATTCCTTCTTGATTTTTGTGGTGGAGATTTCCGGGGTCCGGGGCAGATAGACCACCTGGCACAGATCCTCCAGAAAGTCAAACTTGCCTTTCCAGTCGTCTCCCATCACAAAGGTATCCACGTGATACAGGGGGATGTCTGTGCGCTTCTGGTCCCAGCTCTCCTCGGGAATCACCAGGTCCACATAGCGAATGGCCTCCAGCAGCTTTTTCCGTTCTTCATAGGAAAAATAGCAGACCTTATTCTTCTGATTCAGGTTAAATTCATCGGTGGAGAGGGCGACAATCAAATAGTCACCCAAAGCCTTTGCCCGTCGGAGCAGGTTGATATGACCGTAGTGCAGCAGGTCAAAGGTCCCGTATGTGATGACTCGTTTCATGGTGTATCCTTTCCGGCGGTTCCGGTAACGGTACCGTGTTTGTTCTGTTCGTCCGCGGGCGGAGGCGTCATGTAGTCTCCATACATCTGCCGCAGTACTGCATCATAATCAGCGGGGGCGGCAAGGGTCAGCGTCTCAAAGGGATAGTCCGCCAGCTGATCGTAGATGGATTTGGGGAACATCTCGCGGAATTTGTATGCGCCCATAAAGTTGACCACCTGGGCAGCGCCATCATAGGGGTACTTTTTCAGGCATCGGTCAATCAGCTCCATGCGCTTGTGGGTGTCCAGCCGGGATTCCAGATGGAGGTGCTTTCCCACCGCAATGAGTATTCGTTCATGGAGCGGGCGATGGGCCAGATTGACGGCAACCACTTGAGAAAACTGGCTGAATTTCAGCATCATCCGCAGATAGAGCAGCCGGTATTTGTGGAAAAAGCAGCCAATGTTGCTTTTGGGCATTCCGTCCAGGGGGAACAGGTCAATCCAGGCACTGCGGGTTTTGGCAATCTGGGCAGAGGTATCGAGAATTTCAAAGCTGGGGTCCACCACCTGCGCCGGATAGTAGGGCATATCCGGATCGCTGGCAAAGTGTCGAAGCACATAGCCCTGGGGCAGCTCGCTGGGGGCGATCCGGAGAAACGTTTCATAATCCTCCCGGCTCATGCCCAGGTCCACGTCGTCATCCCAGGGAATAAAGCCCTTGTGACGGACGGCGCCCAGAAAGGTTCCGCCCATCATAAACACCGTTAAATGATGCTTTTTGCAGATGGAGAGCACTGCTTTTACCAGCTCCAGCTCACACAGCTGAAGCTCCCGGAGCGTGTGATCCAAGCTTATCCCTCTTTCTTACCAGTAAACTTCCGCTTTAAAAATGCGCCGCCCTTTTTCAGCCAGTTCTGAGATTCCATAAACATCACCGGAACCTCCCGGTAGGGAATCTGATTGGCCTCCAGATAGATATCCAGCATCCGTTCGGACAGGAAGCCGAATACCCGGCGGTCATAGGCGCTGTAGCTGGAAATATCAATCTGCGCCTCGATCTGGCTGAGAATATCAAACATCCATTGGCAGTAGGCGCTGAAAATATCCCGCTTCATGATAAACATATTATAGATGTGGGTCCAGGTCCGATGGCGCATGGTTTCAGCCGCAGCCCGGTAATGCTCACCCTGGGCGGAAACCAGGGAAATCATCAAATCCAGCGGCTCGGCGGGGTGCGCATGGACATACTGGTTATAGGCGGTTTCGATGTAGTAATGCCGACGCTTTGGCACCAGCACGTCGCTGCCCTTGAGCAGCTGCTCCGCTTGCGCGGTGGTGAGGATGCAGTTCCACTTATCCCGGCCACCCTTGCCGCGAAAATAGCGGCGATAGTGACAAAGACCAATATAATCGGCGTCCAAGTTCTTCCACGCCCAATAAAGCCCGGTCAGCTCACAATAGGTGGCGTTCTTTTCGGAGATGTTTTCGCCGGTGTTGTCGCACTGAAAGCCCAGGTCCAGCTCTTTTCCCGCTTTTCCCACCTGGAGGGGGAGGTACATCGGGTCCTCCGGCATCCGGTATGCTTTATGGGCGGCGACGATAATCTGAATTTTCATGGCATGGTTCCTTTATCACGGCATTCCGGACTATTTCGCACCGTCCATGCGGACAACTGCGCCAACGGTCCAGAACAGAATCTTGATATCCAACCACAGGCTGCGGTGGCTGACATATTGCAGCTCCAGCGCCTGTCTGCGTCCGTTTTCGTAGGTGACATTGCTCCGGCCCCGCACCTGCCAAAGTCCCGTCAGTCCGGGCTTGCAGGAGAGCAGAAGCTCCCGCTTGTCGCCGTAAAGCTCCGTTTCCTCCTGGAGCACGGGACGGGGACCCACCAGCGACAGGGTGCCGGCAAAAATGTTAAACAGCTGAGGAAGCTCGTCCAGACTGGTTTTCCGAAGAAATGCACCGACCTTGGTAATGCGGGGGTCATGCTCCAGCTTGTAGTTCTTTTTATATTCCTCCAGCTCCTCCGGCGTCAGCATATCCTCCAGTCGGTCAGCATGCATGCGCATGCTGCGGAATTTATAGACGGTAATGGCCTTGCCGTGGCGGCCAACCCGCTGGGCACAGTAGAGAATCGGACCGCGATCCTCCAGCCGAATGGCCAGCGCAATCACCAGCAGTACCGGAGACAGCACAACGATTGCTGCCAGAGATACCACCAGATCAAAAATCCGTTTGATGCATTCATAGAATGGCTTTTTATGAAATTCGCAGTCAGGTAATAGAACCTCTGTATCCAAGCTGCTTCACTCCGTTTCGGTCTGTTCAAAACGATAAAAGGGAGCACCGATTGCCGAATTGTGGCGCATATGGTAATGTTGTGTACTCCAGTGGCGAAAATCAAATGATTTCCGGCAGGCTTTTGTGAAAATCTGCTAAAAAATCGGCAAGATCTTCACAGATGATTAACCTACTTATCATATCCTGAAAACGACGTTTTGTCAATATTTGCAGCGTTTTCCCCCGATTTTTTCCGGCGTCGGAGGCTGCGGAAAAAATCCTGCAATAAACCGGCGCAGGTGTCCTCCAGCACGCCGGAAATCACCTGAGGGTGATGGTTATAGGGCATGGAAAACAGGTCGGTAATGGAACCAACCGAACCGGCCTTTGGATCCTTTGCGCCGTAGACGACCACTGGAATTCTGGCATTGATGATGGCACCTGCGCACATGGGACAAGGCTCCAGCGTCACATAAAGCCGACATTGCCAAAGCCGCCAGCCTCCAAGCGTCCGACAGGCGTCCTCAATGGCCATCAGTTCGGCATGGCCCAGCGCGGTTTTTCCGGTTTCCCGGCGGTTGTAGCCCCGGCCAACAATTTCCCCGTCCCTGGTAATTACGCAGCCGATGGGAACCTCACCCAGCTGAGAGGCCTGCTTCGCCAAAGCGATGGCCTCTTCCATAAAAGCAATGTCCTGTTGGGTGACATCCTGGCTCATGACTGCACCTCCCTGGGACGAAATACAAGGAATTTGCTGAACAGATAATTCAGCGCAATGACGACGACGGTGGTAAACAGCTTGGCCGCTCCGCCGCGAATTCCCAATAGAGGGCGCTGGAAGCCCTTGCGAATCAGTGCATCAGTGCCCCAGACCTGTACCAAAAGTCCGGCCAGCCGTGCAGCGGTGAATTCAAAAAACTCCCGCAAAAACTGGGGGAAGCCCTCTTTTCCCCGATGAAATACCCAATATTTATTGGTAATAAAGGCAACGATCAGCGCAGATAGCCAGCTGGCGGCATTGGAAAGCCGAACGCCCAGATGGTCTACCGTGAGAGCGTACACCAGAACATCGGCTGCCACTGCGGCAATGCCAAACAGCGCATAGCGGATGAATTCCTCGTGTCGCTTGAGTAGCTGCTCCATAAGATGCCTCCTGTCTGTTTTGTAATACGCCAAAACCGGCGGGAAACCTGGTGGATTCTGCCCATATACTATATCAATTCCGGAGAAAAGTCAAAAAGAACGTAAATTCTGCGTAAGGTTTTCCCAGAGATGCGCTTTGGCAGCGCGGAAACGGGAAAATTCCCGTCGCCCGTTGTAATTAACCGCGGAATGTGGTATGCTAACTACATTAAATGATGGAGTGTGACAGATGAAAAAAGCTGTTTTTTTTCTGTTTTTCATATGTCTTTTGGTTCCCAGCGTGTTCGCGGATTACCAGGTGGATCAGGCGACGGTCCATGCGGAGGTAAGCACCAACGGACGGTCACAGGTTACGGCAACCTATCAGCTGACCTTTGACGCGGCCCAGGACCAGCTGGAGGTTCCGTTGCCCGACGGAACGATCAGCCGAGTCTCGGCGGAAACCTACCGGTATAAGGTAAACAAGACCGACAGCGGCGTTAATGTGGTGCTGACCGGCAGCTTTGCGGGGACCCAGACGGTAACGGTGTCCTATACGGTCAGCGATACCTATACCACTACTGCCGACGGTGAGGTCTATCAGCTGGGGCTGATTAGCTCCCGGTGGGCCAGAAATGTGGGGTCGTGCAGCTTTCAGGTTATTTTGCCCCAGCCCAGCGGAACCATGCCGGAAGATTATGCCCTGACCCCAGCGCTGCTCAGCGGCTATTACGGAGCGCTGTCGGATACGGAATCCGGCGTCAGCGTTACTGGCACCACCGTGACCGGCACTGTGGAGAATCGAATGGCCTATGATTCCCTGACGGCACAGGTTACGGTACCGGCTGGATACTTTTATGTGCGATCCTCGGCAATTTCTATGATCCACGTGACCTATGTGGCCATTGGAATGTTGGGCGTTTTACTGCTGCTGATGATCTTCTGGCGGCTTCGGATTCGGACGCCCAGGCAGACGCCGCAGCCCCGACTGCTGGCACCTGGCGGACTTTTGCCCTGCCAGCTGCCGCAGATCCTCGACGGCGGTACCTGCGATGTGGCGGTTCTGGTCCTCGAATGGGCGAACCTTGGATATCTGACCATTCAGCGCAGCAAAAAGGGCTATGTGGTGCTGACCAGGGCGATTCCCATGGGCACCGAACGAAGCAAGGCAGAACGGAAGCTGTTTCAGCGGATTTTTGCCACGGGCCGTCGGGTGGCGGCAACACCGGGACGATTTGCGGCTGCAGGCGCCAGATTTCGGTCTGCCTCCCGCAGAAGCTTGAATCATGTGATTTTTGATCCCAAGGGCGGCAATGTGGTGCTGGTGCAGCTGCCCTGCCGATTGCTTTTGGCGGTAGGCATTGGCTATATGGCCCAGCAAATGCTGCCAGAGGGCGGCGGATTCATCGTGCTGGCAGTGCTGGCTGGCATTGTGGGATTCTTCTACAGCATCTATCTCCACAATGGAATTGCACGGCGTGTTGCCCTGAAGCGGACTTCTGTGGGCTACCGGATTACGCTGGTGATTGCGGCGGCACTGCTGGTTGTGGGCTTCCTGGGCGGTGCGTTCCTGGAGATGCTCATTGGCCTGTTTGCCTGCTGCTTCTCGGCTGTGGCGACTTCGGTGGGGCCTCGGCGCAGTGCACGGGGACAGGACCTGCTGCAGCAGGCCCGGGGGTGCCGGATGTTCTATCGGCAGGTCACCTGGCAGCGGCTACAAATCCTGACGGGACGCAACAATCGCTTTTTCCAGAGTCAGCTGCCCAAGGCAATGGCCCTGGGCGTGGACAAGGCCTTTGCCAAGCGGTTTGAACGACTGCCTGTGCCGCGTCCGGAATGGCTGGGCGGCAAGGGTCCGGCCAGCACCAACGCGGCGGAATTGCAGCGGGAAGCGGCCGCCATCCTCAAGGGATTGCGGGAAGCCTTCTACGAATAACATGGTTTGGGCCGCAGCGGGGCATTTACTCAGCTGCGGCCCTTTGCATGATATTGGAAGGGAAATGGCGCGAAATCTTCAAACTATGCCGAGAATGGACGAAAAATCAACAAAAATACGGTGTATTTCCTGCATTTATGCGAGAAAACCGGCGTTTTTTCCCTGCAATCCTTTACACAGATCATACTTTGTGTTATACTAGCGGCGCTGGACATATTTATGTCAACAGGCTTGATACATCTGCCGCAGATGCGGCATACTATAGAACGTAAGATAGAAAATAGAGATTGAGAGGGTGCGTTATGGCACAATATGTGATACACGGCGGAAATAAGCTGAATGGCGAAGTAGAGATCAGCGGCGCGAAAAATGCTGCGGTGGCAATTCTCCCGGCGGCCTTGCTGGTGGATGGGGTTTGCCGAATCGAGAATGTTCCGGATGTGTCGGATATTCAGCTTTATTTTGATATTCTGACGCGGATGGGCGCTACGGTTCGGATGATTAACCGGACTACCTTTGAATTGGACTGCACCGGCGTCCACACCAGCTCTGTGCCCCATGAGCTTGCCTGTCAGATCCGCGCGTCCTACTATTTGGTGGGCGCGCTGCTGGGCCGGTTCGGCAAGGCAACGGTTTCCATGCCCGGCGGCTGTGATTTCGGCGTTCGTCCCATTGACCAGCATATCAAGGGCTTCAATATCATGGGCGCTGATGTGCAGATTGTCAGCGGTGATATCATCGCAACCACCCAGGCAAAGCTCCACGGCAGCCGGATCTATCTGGATGTGGTGTCGGTGGGCGCAACCATGAACATTATGATTGCCGCAGTTCTGGCCGAGGGTACCACCATCATTGAAAATGCCGCCAAAGAGCCGCATATTGTGGATTTGGCGAACTTTCTCAATGCCATGGGCGCCAATGTATCCGGCGCCGGTACGGACGTCATTAAGGTTCGCGGCGTTAAGCGGCTTCGCGGCGGCGCTTACTCCATTATCCCTGACCAGATTGAGGCAGGCACCTATATGGCGGCAGTAGCTGCTACCGGCGGCAAGGTCCTGGTGAAAAACGTCATTCCCAAGCATCTGGACTGCATTACGGCAAAGCTCCGGGAAATGGGCGTAAAGATTACCGATCAGGGAGACGCTCTGCTGGTGGAGTCCGATGGCCACTTGAAAAAGGCAAAGGTCAAGACCATGCCGCATCCCGGCTTCCCCACGGATATGCAGCCGCAGATTGCCGTTTGTATGGCAGTGGCCGAGGGAACCAGCGTTGTGACCGAAAGCGTGTGGGATAACCGGTTCCGCTATATTGGCGAGCTGAGACGCATGGGCGCACAGGTTCAGGTAGACGGTAAGGTTGCCATTATTGAGGGTGTCCCGAAGCTGCGGGGCTGCCCGGTCAAGGCATGCGACCTGCGGGCCGGCGCGGCAATGGTTATTGCGGGCCTGGTTGCCGAGGGTACCACCACCATTTCCGACATCAAGTATGTGGAACGGGGCTATGAAAACATCACAGAGAAGTTCCGTGCGCTGGGGGCAGATTTCCAGAAGGTCGAAACTCCGGAACCGCGGCTGACAGTCGTAACTGCGGGCTAAGCTTATCCAATACAGCAAGGGCAGAGATGCAGCAATGCGTTTCTGCCCTTTTTCTGCGCCCTGGCCAATACAATGCGCAGAATGTGACGGTAAAAAGCCGAAAATGTATATTTGCCCCGGAAGAAAACTGTGATATAATGAGGACGTGAAATATTCGGATTCCACATATTCTGTTTGAAAGAAGGGTATTTATGAACACCATTCAGGCAAAAATCCCGGCATACGGTATGCCCGTTCTGGAAGGCCCCGTGAACAAGCCGGAAAAAGTCAACATGATGCCTCCCATGGGCGATATGCCCGGCCCTGGTCCCGGCGGCCCTGGCGGCCCCGGCGATATGCCTCCGATGCCCGGCGGTCCCGCAGTAGACGAATTTGGCCGACCTGTGGCCGCAGAGCTGAAGCCCTGCCCGCCTACCTGCCGCCCCTCTGAGCATCCCGGCTCCGTTCCTGGCGCAGATGTAGAGCCTGGTAAGCCCGGCCCCGGATTCCCCGGCGGCGGCCCCCCCAAGGCACCTCCGTTCCCCAGAATGGAATCCATGGATGTGCTGGACGGCAAGCTCTATCTGGCGGAGCATCCCTATGCGGAGATTTCCGGCGACATTACCGATACGGAGATGAAAAACGCTTCCTACAAGACCGACGAGGTGTGCCTGAACGGCCTGTATATCGGCGGTGATTCCGTTTATGCCATCAAGGATTCTCAGTTCGATCTCACCGGCTATGGCATCGACGATTTTGCAGGCAACGGCTCCGCTATCATGGTGAACGATACCGCAAAGTGCGAGATGGACAACGTGCAGGTAACCACCCACGGCGTCATTCGTCCCTGCACCGTTGTCACCGGCAATGCAACGCTGATTGTTCGGAACTGCGTGCTGGATGCCAAGGGTGGCGAGATTCCCAAGAGCTATGTGCCCCGTGTGGCTTCCGGTATGATGGAGCCGCCTCCGGGACTGAAGCTGGGCGGCAACTGCCGGACCCACCTGTCCATGGGCAACTCCCGGGCATATTTCTATGACTCCAAGATTCTGGCCCACTCCTGGGCGGCGCTGTCCACCGACGGCTCCAATGGCGACCTGTATCTGGAGGCAAACAACTGCGACGTGGTCTGCGACACCATCGGCTACGGCACCTATGCGGACAATGGCTGCCATAACGTGCTCAACGACTGCCGGATTACCGTAGACACCCATGTTGCTATCATTGCAGGTGATGCCTGGGTGAAGTTCAACGGCGGCACGGTGAAGTCCGGACAGTATGGCGCAATGCTCCATGGCGTGCGCGGCCATTATACCGAAACCACTGAGTGCCACATCACCGGCGGCGATTGGACGGTTGGCGAGGCACTGTTCTTTGTAAAGTCTGAGAACGTCTATTTGAAGCTGGACGGCGCAACCGTTCAGACCGGCAAGTATCTGGTGCATGCCATTGTCAACGATGACGATGCGGCAACCAAGGTGCCTGACGATATGAAGCTCAAGTGCTATGGCGTCAATGCAGTGATTGCCAACGGCGATTATCAGGGCGATATTGTCAATGACGATACGGACCGGACTATGAACGTCTCCATCCTCAACGCAAAGGTTGCAGGCGTGATTACCGACGCTTATATCTCTCTGGAGGGCAGCCAGTGGACGGCAACCGGCGATTCCACCGTGTGCCTGGTTGGCGACGTAAAGGAAACGCAGATGGATGCGGCAGCAGGCATTACCATCCATGCAGTGGCTGGCGAGGGCTGCGGACTGAAGGGCGAATATACTCTGACCTCCGGTGGCAAGCTGGTTGTAGCATAATTCCATAGAGCGTAGAAAAAGAGCTGGAACCTTGCGGTTCCAGCTCTTTTGTGCTTATTTGCCCGTTCGACTGGGGAGTTTTACGGTCGCGGGAATCTCCTGACCGATGTTGCCGTCCAGATCCTCACACCAGCAGATCAGATCGACATAATGTCCGCCATCCTCACCGATGTACTTGTCATAGACATAGCCTCGGGTGATGAAGGCGTCGTCGCCAAAGCCGTGGATATTGGCATAGCGGTCCTGCATATAGGGAACCTTCAGCAGCTCGGTGGGACGATAGAATCCGGCAGGAAAGTGATTGAACTGCTCGGCCTTGGGCGCATCGTTGACAAATCGCCAGCCCAGCCGGGTGACAAAGCCCTCGTCGCCGCACCAGTTGGTGAGAATTCGAGTGCCCATCAGCTTTGCGTGGAAGTTATAGAGGTAGGCAATGCAGCCCAGGCCCAGGTGTCCGGCCTCATTGTCGTAAAGTCCGGTTTCGGGATTGTAGCGGTAGAAGTGGGGATCGCCGCCCTTGCCGGTGAGAACCTCCTGCAGGCCGTTGTTATCCTTCATGATATTCCAGGCGGCAATGGTGCGCACGATCTCAAAGCCAACCTGCGGCGGTGCGGCCACAGGGGGCGGCTCATCGCCGATCTTGACGTCCTCCCAATACAGGGTGTCTTTACCGCGGATTTTCTCGTTTTTCCAGATTTCCTTGAAGATATCATAGTCTGCGGGGGTCATAAAATGGGACTTATGCCGGGCAGTACCGCCGACTCCGCCGCCGCCGGGCATGGGTGGGGGCGCTTTTTTCTCGCCGCCGGGCTTTCCTTCGGGGGCCTTTTTCGGAGGAGCACCGGGGACCTCGGAGGCAAGAATCTCGTTGATTTCCGGATCCTTGGAGCGCATCAGCTGTTCCGGCCAGCGGCGGGTACAGCGGGCTACCAGCTGATCCTTCTGATTGTAGACATCTGTGCAGCAGATGAAAATCATCAGACGCTTGACGCTTCCCTCCTTGGGGGTAACGTCCACCACCTGCCAGCCGCTGTCCTCACTGCGGAAGGTATCACCGGGGAATACCGGCGCAAAGAATTCGTCGGTGTGGTCATAGCCGTCTCCCAGAAATGCGGTTCCGTCCGGGCGAATCAGATAGCCCAGCTCCGGGGGAACGTTATAACGGGTTTCGGTGGAAACATAGCCGGGAATGGCAGGCAGATTCCCCCAGACCGACTGCTTTGCATAGTCCGGATCGTTAAACAGGGGGTTCCAGCGGTCCCAGCAGCGGGCATAGAGCTGCATAATCCAGGGATCGGTAGAGGGCAGCACAGGGGCCTTTCCGCCGAACATCCGTCCGGTTTCGCCCCGGTTATAGCGGTCAATGGCGGCCTGCTCCTCGGGGGTATAGACGCCGGGGTAGAAAATCTCCATCTTTTCCTGTGGAAAGCGCATGATGATCATCCTTTCTCCGTGGTGTTCCTGATATTCTGATGCCATTGTATCACGAATTCTAACTATTCCGCAAGGGACAGTTTGCACCATAGGCTCCCATATGCAGTGTTGTCCCATAAAAATTGGGCTGCTGCCCAGAGGCAGCAGCCCAAATGAAAGGATTGAGACTGTCAAAGAACTACGTAACGTGCCGAGTGACTGAGCAGCAGGGGGAAGGTCCGCCCTTCACGTTCAATCAAACGATTTTTTGAACGTTTCGAGTTCAAAAATCCGTAAAGCGGCGTGGAAAAAAGACTTTTTTGACACGCTGAGCATTACTTCTTCTTTTTCTTCATGACAACGGCTACAACAATTGCAGCAACTGCCAGAATTGCAATCACGATACCGGCAATGGCGCCGCCGGACATACCGCTGGTTTCAGCAGGAGCCTCGGAAGCCTCTGCGGGAGTTTCAGCGGGAGCCTCGGGGGCTTCGGGCGTTGCAGCAGGCGCGGCAATCTCGGAAGCAGCGGACTCCTCTGCGGAAGCGGCAGCCTCCACCGGCTCGTTTTCGGTATAGCTGATGCGGATTTCACCTTCATAGGTGCCGGGCGCCAGCTCGGTCGGCTCGCCGTCTACGGTCATTTCCAGCGTGCCGTTCTGGGCCTCTACCACAGCGTCGTCACCGATGGTGAGAGAGGACAGCAGGCAATCGCCGGTGACGTTCCAAACGGCGTTGTCCGTAAGGTTCATGGCCAGTGTATTGTCGCCGTTGTTGTAGAAACGGTTTGCCACATGGCCGATGTCATAATACTCGGCAATGGTGAAGG
>CAVEIY010000008.1:0-30142 GCA_963615825.1 Flexilinea sp. | reverse complement strand
GCCCTGATGACCAGCTACAGCTTTCCGAAAAACGCCTGTGACGCGCTGACCGGTGCCACGCCGCTGGCGGCCAAAGCGCAATCCCTTCCTATTTCGGTTCTGCTGCTGGGGAATCATGGGGGCGTAATTGGAGAAACCTGTGCCGTTGCGCTTCTGCTGGGGCTGATTTGGCTGCTGGCCACGCAGGTGATTGAAATTACCATCCCTGCGGTCTATGTTGGCTCCGTTGCGATTCTCTCCTGGATTGCAGGACAGAATCCGATCCAGGCAGTCCTGTCCGGCGGTCTACTGCTGGGTGCAATTTTTATGGCAACGGATTATACCACCTCGCCCTTTACCCGAAAGGGCAAGGTAATCTTTGCACTGGGCCTGGGAATCATTACGTTCCTGATCCGGCAGTTTGGCAATATGAACGAGGGTGTCAGCTATGCGATTCTGCTGATGAATTTAACGGTTCCCTATATCAATCGCGCGACCCGGAAAACGCCTTTGGGAGGAGGTAAAACGGCATGAAATCCAAGCAAATGCTGATCCGTCCCACGGTGATTCTGACGGTTGTTTGCCTGCTTGCCACGCTGCTGCTGGCAGGACTCAATCAATTAACCACTCCGGTCATTGCAAAAAATGAGGAACAGACTGCCAATGAAACCTATACTGCGCTGCTGCCGGAGGCGGATGGCTTTACCCGGCTGCCCTGCGACATCGACGGGGTAACAGCGGTGATGGAAGCCAACAACGGCACGGGGTATGTGATTACCGCACAGTCCCGGGGCTATGGCGGACAGGTACCGGCGGCAGTTGCCTTTTCGGCGGACGGAACAATTCTGGGCGTTACCATGATGGAGAACAGTGAAACGCCGGGACTTGGGCAAAAGGTTACGGAGCCTGCGTTTTCTGGCCAGTTCGCTGGAAGAGCGGCAGAGGAATTCACCATCGACGATATTGATGCCGTCACTGGCGCCACCATTTCCTCCAAGACAGCGGTTTCTGCCATCAATCTTGCCATTTTGGCCTATCAGGAGATTGGAGGGACAGGCCATGCACAATAAACTGGGGATTGTCTGGAACGGTATTTTCAAAGAGAATCCTGCGCTGCGGCTGGTGCTGGGCACCTGTCCGACGCTGGCGGTGACCACCCTGGCCATGAACGGTTTGGGCATGGGACTGGCAGCAACATTTGTTCTTGTCTGCTCCGGAGCCGCCATTTCTGCCCTTCGGCATGTGATTCCGGAGCAGGTGCGGCTCCCTGCGTACATTACGATCATTGCGGCATTTGTTACAGCCCTGATGATGCTGGTAAAGGCGTATCTTCCGGCACTGAATACCGCCTTGGGGGTATATCTTCCGCTGATCGTGGTCAACTGCATCATTCTGGGACGGGCTGAAATGTATGCCTCCAAGCATGGTGTGCTGGATTCTGCACTGGACGGTCTGGGCATGGGCCTCGGCTTTACGCTGACGCTGGTGCTCATGGGCGGAATTCGAGAGATTTTAGGCAGCGGAACGCTGTTCGGCCTCGACCTCCACATTCCCATGGAGCCAATGATTGTGTTCATTACGCCACCCGGCGGATTCCTGGTATTCGGCTTTCTGATGGGCGGCGCAGTACTGCTGGAAACCCGAAGAGGGCAGAAAATCGAACGGGCGGCAGGCTGCGGCAGCTGTCCGGCAAAGGAAGCCTGCGGTGGAAAGGGGTGTGATCAGTGATGGCGGCAAAGCTTGCGGCGATCTTTTTCAGCATGATTTTGGTCAACAACTATGTGCTGGTGAAATTTCTGGGCATCTGCTCCTTTTTGGGCGTCAGTAAGCGCCTTTCTCCGGCAGTTGGCATGAGTCTGGCGGTTACGGTCGTGATGGTGCTGGCCACGCTGGTTACCTGGCCGCTCCAACAGCTGCTCAATCAGTTTGACCTGGGCTATCTTCAGACCATCGTGTTCATTCTGGTGATTGCCATTCTGGTGCAGCTCCTGGAGATGTTCCTAAAGAAGTTTATTCCGCCGCTGTATGTGGCATTGGGCGTTTATTTGCCGCTGATTACCACCAACTGTGCGGTGCTGGGCGTGACGATTCTCAATATTGAGGAAGGGTACAGCTATCTGGAATCCATCGTCTGCGCTGCCGGTGCCGGTTTGGGATTTCTGCTTGCAATGGTGCTGTTCTCCGGCGTTCGCAGTCGGGTGGAGGAAGCAAATCCTCCGGCCTGTATGCAGGGCCTTCCCATTACGCTGGTTGCAGCAGCCATTGTATCCCTGAGCTTTACCGGCTTTGGCGGGCTGGTGGAGCATATCTTCGGCGTATAAGGAGGCGGCGAGATGAATGAAATCCTCCTTGCTGCCCTTGTGGTCTGTCTCATTGGACTGATCGGCGGCATACTGCTTACCGTAGCCTCCAAAGTATTCGCCGTGACGGAAAACCAAAAGGCTAAGGAAATTGAGCTGGCACTGCCCGGCGCAAATTGCGGTGCCTGCGGGTTTGCCGGATGCAGCGACTATGCCAAAGCTGTGGCCAACGGCGCTCCGGTCAATCAGTGTATGGCAGGCGGCGCTGCGACAGCAGAAAAGCTGGCAGCCATTATGGGCGTGGAAGCCGGGGAAGCAACTGCGTATAAGGCGATGATTGCCTGCCGGGGAGACGGAAGCTGCACGAAAAAACGATTTGACTATCAGGGAATTCCCTCCTGCCAGGCCTGCAATGTGCTCTATAACGGCGATTCCTCCTGCCCCTATGGGTGCCTTGGCTTTGGAGACTGTGCCAAAGCCTGCAAATTTGGGGCCATTGAGGTCCAGAATGGACTGGCCCATGTCAATCCGGAGAAATGTACCGGCTGCGGCGCCTATAAAGCCGCCTGCCCCAAGCGAATTATCTTTCTCTATGCCTATCAGGAGCGTCCAAAGCCCATTGTCATGTGCTCCAACCACAAAAAGGGCGCGGATACCCGACGGGAATGTACCGCAGGCTGTATTGGCTGCGGAAAATGCGTGAGAGATTGCCCGGTTGGAGCTATGACCGTCCGGGGCAACGTGGCCCGGGTGGACTATACCAAATGTGTCGGGTGCGGCAAGTGTGCGTCCTCCTGCCCGGTTGGGGCCATTCAAATTCCAGAGAAATATCAGAAGAACATTCCATAAATTCGAGATCAGAAAGGAAACAATATCATGAAACAGCTCAACGAAAAAGTCGCAATTATCACCGGCTGCGGTCAGGGAATCGGCAAGGGCGTGGCCCTGTGTATGGCAAAGCGGGGCGTTCGGGTGGCATGTATCGGCCGCCGTCTTGGCCCCGTGGAGGAAACGGCAAAGGAAATCGAAGCGCTGGGCAGCCAGGCCATTGCGATCTCCTGCGACACCTCGGACCGTGAAGGGGTTATGGCCGCGGTGAAGAAAACCGTCGAAACCTTTGGCTCTGTGGACATTCTCATCAACAACGCTCAGAGCCTTCCTCCGTCGGCCCCGGTAGAGGATACGCTGTATGAAAGCATGTATCTGGCCTGGTCCACGGGCACCATCGGCAGCCTGAACTTTATGCAGGCCTGCTTCCCCTATATGAAGGAGCAGGGCGAGGGACGTATCATCAATTTTGCCTCCGCTACCGGAATGTTTGGCTATGCAGGCCAGCTTGCCTATGCCAGCAACAAGGAATCCATCCGCGGTCTTACCAAGATTGCAGCAAAAGAGTGGGCGAAATACGGCATCACGGTAAATGTGTGCCTGCCCGGAGCCGAGTCTCCCGCTGCAAAGGCATGGAAGGAAAAGTTCCCAGATCTCTATGAGAAGCAGATGGAGCAGCTGCCCATGCATCGGCTGGGCGATCCGGAAACGGACATTGGCGCTGCACTGACGTTTTTGGCTGGACCGGACAGCAAATTCTATTCCGGTCAAAGCTTCATTTTGGATGGCGCCAACAGCATTATGCCCTGACACAGCAAACTGAACTGACGAAAAAAGTGCGTACTCCCAACCGGAGTACGCACTTTTTATTGGACTGGGTGATTTTCAAGGTATTGCTGGGGTGTCGTATGAATGTATTTCTGAAAGGCGCGACGCATGGAACGGGTATCTCCAAAGCCGCTCAGCACAGCTGCCCGTGCCATGCCGGTTCCGCCTCCAATCAATTCTATCGCCCGGTCCAGGCGCTTTTTTTGCAGCAAATCCAGCAGGGCGTTGCCGGTGCAGCGCTTTACCTCACGGGTCAGATAGGAGGGACTGAGGCCAAACACATCGCAGATGGAGGCCACATTGAGATCCGAACAGGTGTAGTGCTCCTCTACATATTGCAGCAATGGCGCAAGCCACTTTGGGTTGTGCTGCTGATTCAGGAAGAAGGCAATGTGGTCAAAAATCAGGTCGATCTTTTCACGGAGCTTCTCTACGGTCAAATCGTCCTGGGTCAGGGCTTTTTGCAGTCCCAGCACCTCGTCAAAGATGGCAGGCTGCTCCTGCGTCTGAAATTTATCCAGGGTAATGAGCAGCAGTCCCAGCTTGGCAGACAGCCGGTATCGAAGCGAAAACAACGAAGGAACGGTCTGCCGGAATTCCTGGTCAATCATGGTTTTAAGGACCTGACGGGCCTGCTCGTACTCCCCCAGCTCCACGCAGGACAGGTATTTTTGCTCCAACCGCAGTTGACTGGCGCTGTCCCCCTCCGCCAGCTCGAAATCGTGGTAGCACAGCAGCGGAACGTCAAGCTCCATCACGGTCCGGTAGTTGTCGATCTCCAAAATCTCCTGATGAGCGTCCGGAATTTCCTCAATACCGGCATGGGGACGGCTGATGGCCACAAAAACCTCCAGCCCATCCCGTTCATAGAGCGTGTCCGCCAGCTGAAGTGCGCGGCGGTTGAGGCTGTCGATGAAGTTTCCCTTTGGCAGGTGCATAGACAGTTTGGGCGGCTTGGGGAATTGGTCCATTTGCAGAATGGCAGCCACTCCGGTGCCCATGCGCAGGGAAGCCGCAAAGGACTCCGGATAATACTGCGCAATGAGCTGGCTGATGCCGTCCTCATAGACGGTCCGGAAGGCAGCGCCCGCTTGCTCCTTTCCTGTGGGCACAGGCGGCGGTGTCAGGACGTTGACATACAGCTCCAGGAAGGAGTCTTTTGTCAGAGAAACCCCAACGCTTTTCAGGTCAGCGGCAATCTCGGCACCGGAATTGAACTCTCCGCGCAGCAAATGCTCCAGCAATTCCTGACGTCGGCTGCGCAGACACTCCTGCCGAAGCTGCGCATTTTCCGCCTCCAGACGACGGCATTCCTCTTTCCAGTGCTCAAGCTGATCCATTGGGTTCCCTCCTTTTTTGTACCTGGGGCTACCATTATTATATAGAAATCTGGAGCATCCCGCAAGGTTCCCAGGTCAGATTCTGGACGAAAATCCGCAATTGTGGTCCTTCTTCCGGCCCCGCGGAGGAACTATAATAAATATATTACCGATACAAGCATTAGGAGGGATACCATGCGAAAAAAAGACTTTACTGCAGAGCAGCTCCTGACCCGCTGGGAGATCCGCCGGGAAGTTCAGAACATAATGGGCAAATACTCTCAGAGCTATTGCATTAAGCAGGAGGGCAATTTGCCAACGTTTTGGAGCAGCCGGGAGGATGTCAGCCTTGGGGTCAACGATGGATATTATGTAGGACCTGCATCCGTCCGGGGCTACTATGCCGCGATTGAAGCAGAGACGGCTCTGGCCAGTCGTCTGATCAAAGCCCGCTTCCCTGAAAAGCTGGGAGACAAATCCGACGAGGAATGCTTTGGCGTAGGGCAGATCTCCTACCGTCCCATTGACACCCCTGTGATTGAGGTGGCAGACGATTTGCAGACTGCCAAGGGAATCTGGGTGGTGCGCGGTCTGGTAGAAAAGGTCACCACAGCCGGTCCGGTATCCTTCTGGGACTTTAGCTATTGGGCCGTGGACTTTATCCGTGAGAATGGCGCATGGCGCATCTGGCATATGCTGGACCTCCATGAGGTGGATTGCCGCCAGGGCATCAACCTGACCGACACACCGGAGCCGCTGCCGAAGAACCCGGCCTTTGCGGAAATGGAGAATGTGTCCATGCCAAAGCCGGACCGTCCCGGTATCCTGCGGCAGGCCTACAGCAAAGGCCGCCCCTTTACCCCGTCGCCCCGTGTGCCAGAACCTTATAAAACCTTTGCTGAAACCTTCAGCTATGGCCTTTGATGGAGGTGAAAACGATGTCTGAAATGGAACTGCATTTGACCCCGGAGGAGCAGGTTTGGCGGCTTTGGGATAAAGAGGAGATCAAGGATCTCATGAGCCGGAGCGCTTACTACACCGCCAACGATGAGCGCCGCCGCGCGATTACCGAGCTGTGGGTTGCCTCCGATGAAAACCGTAAAACCGCATCCCTGGGCTACAACAATGGCTACTACACGGGGCTTGACAACATTATAAAGCACTATGTCAGCGATTGCCGGGATGCCCGTTTTGAAAATCTTCGGTCCTGGCATGAGGAAACCGGCCTCGAGCTATCCGAAAAGCAGCTGGGGCACGGGGCTGCCTTTGTTCACACTCGCAACACACCGTATATTGAGCTTTCCGGCGACGGGAAAACCGCCAAGTATATCGGCTATGACTGCGGCCTCTACTGCATCGGTTCCCCTGACGGCACCTCGGACTGCAACTTCACCTTTGCGAAAATCTTTGCAGATCTGATCCGGGAGGGCGACGACTGGAAGATCTGGCATATGCTCATTACCTACGATCATATTATCCCTGCCGGAAAAAGCTACGGGGAACTGGACCCCGAGGCTTCTTGGGGTGCAGACATTGTAGAGCAGGCCTGCGGGGACCCGACCATCCGGGATGTGGCCTATGATTCCCTCTATGGCTGGGTGGATGTATGGGAGCGGCTGCCTCGCCCCTATTATACCTTCGACAACACAAAGGCCTACACCGCAGAGGGCAAGCCCGCCTGCTACAAAATCGGCCTGTACAAGTAAGGGGGAGACACAATGATTGATCAAAATCTGACCTTTGAGCAGCGGCTCCACAATGCCATCGGTGCCCAGGAGATTGAGCAGGTCAAGGCCTGGCACGCCTATACCCACGGCATGGGCTACTCCAAGGAGGAGTGGGACGCTATCTGGTACCGGGGCGAGGATGTAACCTGGGCGCATTTCTTTGGACGGATGGTCGGCTGGGACCAGGTGTGGTTCGGCTCGGTTATCAATCCGGAGGAGGGGTACTATGAGCGCTATTGCAACCATATCCTCAATTATCCCGGTGCGTCCTATTTTGATGCCAGAAGCGTGGGCTGCACTGCGCTGCACTGCCTGGCCTCCGGTGTCATTGAGGTAGCCGAGGACGGAAAAAGCGGCCGAAGCTGCTACCTGACCCCCGGCACCATGATGGCGCGTATGAGTCCCAACAAGGTTCGCAACGGCGGCTTTCTCTGGGAGCGGTACGGTTCGGACTTTGCCTATGACGAAACCGATGGAAAGTGGTATTACTTTCACGAGCATGTGTGCCCGGATATTGGTTCCGAATATGGCACCACCAACTGGGGCCAGCAGATGTACGAGGATGAGGTTCATCCAAGGCCGCACTTTGGTCCGCCGCCCCAGGAGGAAAAGAAGGAAGCTCCCGCTCCCGGCGGAGAGGGGCATGGCGGCGCACCGGGCGGATACCGTCCTGTGAAGCCGCGGGGGGCGCTGGGCGGACCACCCTGTGCAGATGTTGGACCGCTGCACAACAACGCATCCATGACCCAGACGGTCCAGAACACCGTGCCCTGGCCGGAACCCTACAAGACGCTGGACGATCAGAATTCCTACGCCCCAGGGCATAACGACATCACCAAACGGTATTCTGCCTTGAAATCCATCGTCAAGGGCGGCGTCCGGCTGTGATTTGAGAAATGGAGGAATTGAAATGAAAAGATTGTTATCCATCCTGTTGGCTATGTGTATGCTGCTGACCATGGCGGCCTGCGGCGGAGGCAGCACCTCGGCTTCTGAGGAAAAACCGGTATCGGCAGCGGAGGAAACGACCACTCCAGAGGCTTCCGAACCGGCAGAAGCGCCGCAGCAGGCGTCGGAAGCAGAACCCTCTGCGGAGGAGGAAAGCGTTCTGGAAGATTCCGCCGCCCAGGAGCCGGAAACCCTTGCGCCCCTGAGCTATCCTGTCTCTGACGGCAGCACAACCCTGACCTACTGGTACAGCTATCCGCCCTTTGTGCCGAATTTCCTGGACGATGTATCCAACAAGGAAATCTATCAGGCCATCAATCAGGCCGTGGGCGTGAACATTCAGGTAGTCGGCTACTCTCTGGTCAACGCCAACGAGCAGTTCCAGCTGATGGTGGCCTCCGGAGATTATACGGACATCATCTACTCCTTCGGCAGCAACTACTCCGGCTCCATTGAGGGCGCGGTAGAGGACGAAATCATCACAGACCTTGGCCCCTATCTGGAGGAGTATGCTCCCGACTATATGAACTATATCCTTACGGACGAGGAAGTGGCGCTGGCGGTCCATACGGACGCAGGCTATGTGCCCGCATTTGCCGGTATTGGCGATGAAAATGTCTCCGTAAACGGCGGTCAGATCATTCGTACCGACTATTTAGACGCAATCGGCAAGGAGATGCCGACCACCTATGACGAGCTGGAAGAGGTATTGACTGCATTCAAAAACGAGCTGAACATTCCCTCGCCCTATTGGAGCAATCCCTCCGGTTATGTGGTAGAGATGACCGCAGGCTATGGCATTTATCCCGGCTTCTATGTGGATGACGGCCAGGTTCACTACGGCTTCTATGACAAGGGCTACTTTGACTATCTGACCATGATGAACCGCTGGTACGAAACCGGCCTGCTGTATGCCGATTTTGCCGCCCAGCAGAACTTGCAGCAGTTCCCGGACAGCAGCCTGGTCACCAACAATCAGGTAGGCGTATGGTTTAACTCTCTTAACGAGATGACCGCCTACACCCCGGAGACTGCCACGGATCCCAACTTTGCCATTACCGGCATGCCGATTTTGACCCGCGAAAAGGGAGAAACCACCCACTTCTGCACGGCATTCAGCCGGGTAAGCGTCAACACCGGCAACTTTATCTCCACAAACTGCAAGGATTTGGAGCTGGCCATGGCATGGTGCAACTACTGGTATACCGAAAAGGGCACCCTGCTTGCCAACTACGGCATCGAGGGAGAAAGCTATGAAATGGTGGACGGAAAGCCCCAGTTCACTGATCTTGTGACCAACAACCCGGATATGGCCTTTGATATTGCAATCTCCGTCTACTGCGAATTCAACGGCGGCGGCTACTACGTACTCAATGAAAAGACCGACTCGAACTATACAGAGGTTCAGCTGGCAGCTCGTCAGAACTGGCTGGAGAACTCCGACGGCGCAAACGTCTATCCCAGCTACGCAGCGCTGAATGCAGAGGAAAGCGCCATCTACGGTGCGAAGATCGGCGATGTGGACACCTATGTGGAGGAAATGACGCTGAAATACATCATCGGTGCGGAACCCCTGACCGACGAGAGCTTCCAGACCTACCAGGCTACGCTGGATGGCTTCGGTATGCAGGAGTGCATCCAGGTCTATCAGAATGCATATGACCGCTATTTGGCAAGATAACCATCCACATTGACGCTCGGCGGGAAACCGTTCTGGTTTCCCGCCGTTTTAGAAGATTGACCATTTTCATTCTTATTTTTTGGATTTGAGGTGCATCTATGACACTGAAGTATCAACATACGCTCTCCCCAATTCAGGTGGGCGGCAGACTTTTGAAAAACCGCTTCCTGGTAACCCGGTCCGTTTCCGGCGCGTTTCAGGGAGATGAGAACTATCCCGGTGAGGCTATGATCTCTCATATGTCGGAGCTGGCAAGAAACGGCGCGGCAATCGTCACCTGTCAGGGGGCAGACTGGAAAAAGGATCCCTTCTTTGGTCCCGACACCAACTTCGGCCCAGGCGGAGGACCGGGCGGACCCGGTGGGCCGGGCGGAAAAGATCCCTGGGGCGTTGGTTCCTTTGCTGGCCCCGGCATGGGAAATCTGGAAATCGAAACGAGAGGCTGTAAGCTGTACTATTCCCACATGACGGATGAAATCCACCTGTACGGTTCGCTGGCCTCGGCGTCCATGATGGGCATTGAGCCGCGAAATCTGACCCTGTCGGAGCCTCCCGCGGGAGTGCGTCCCATGGGTCCACCGGTCAAAACGCATATCGCCTCCACGGAAGAGCTGGAGCATCTGGTGGAGCTGCTGGCGCAGCGCGCTTATGCTTTTTATCAGATCGGATTCGACATGGCATGTTTCTATATGTCTTATGGGAATTCCCTTTTGGCAAAGTCCCTGTCCCCGGTTCACAACAAGCGGACCGATCGGTTTGGGGAGAAAACAGCACTGACAAAGGCCGTGTTCCGCCGGGTCAAAGAGCTTTGCGGCGAGAATTTCCTCATTGAAGCCCAGGTATCCGGCGAGGAAATCGGCGGCTATACGCTGGAGGACTTTGTGGGATACGCCAAAGAGTGGGAAGGACTTGTGGACATTCTTCAGCTCCGTGCGCCTGACATGGATCTGGCGCATCCCACCTGCTTTAACTCCCGCGAGGGCGAACCTCCGCTGACCCTGCGATATTCCAGGGCCTTGAAGGATGCGGGCATCTCGATTACCACAGCGCCCAACGGCGGATTCCAGGACCTGGACGAAATTGAGCAATACATCCGCAGCGGGTGGATGGACATGGCAGCCGTGGCACGTGCTTTTATCTGCGATCCGGAATATGTGCAGAAGGCGCAAGCTGGCCAGGGTGAGGACGTTGTGCCATGTCTCCGCTGTAACCGCTGCCATTGCCGGGATAACGTAAAATGTTATGTCAACCCCAGAATGGGCCTGGAGCATAAAATCGAGCGGATGTTCCCGGCAGAGAGCACGCCGAAAACAGTTGCAGTCATTGGCGGCGGTCCTGCCGGAATGTGGGCGGCGCTGGAATGCCGGAAGCGCGGTCACAGCGTAACCCTCTATGAAAAGGAAGATCACCTTGGCGGACAGATGTGTCATGCGGATTTTGCAGATTTCAAATGGCCCATCAAGCGTTTTAAAAACTATCTGGCGATGCAGCTGGAAAAGCAGGGCGTTACGGTGCAGCTGGGTACCGCAGCAACTGCGGAGATCATTGCGGAAGGACACTTTGACGCGGTGATTGCCGCCGTCGGCGCGGAACCGAAGCGTCCGGCAGTCTCTGGGGCCGACGATCCGGCAATTATGCCCGCCAGCGAGGTATTTGGAAACAGTGAGAAATTGGGCCATCATGTGATTGTGGTAGGCGGTTCGGAAACCGGCACGGAGGCTGGAATTTATCTGGCGCGCCAGGGTCACCAGGTTACCATTCTCACCCGGCGCGAGCGGCTGGCCACAGATGCGCAAAATTCTCACTATTATGGCAGTCTGGATGACGCGGTCAAGGGAGAGGCGGAATTGCAGGCCATTTGCCGCGCAAAAACAGTGGCGATGGACGCGAATTCTGTCACCTATGAGGATGCAGCGGGCGTGGTTCATACCATCACCGGAGACAGTGTTGTGGCGTGTGGCGGCATGCAGCCCCTGATGGCACAGGCGATGGCCTTTGCAGGCAGCGCACCGAGATTTTTTGCCATTGGCGATTGTAATCAGGTGGGAAATATTCACACCTGTACCCGAAGCGCATTCTCTGCAGCAATGCAGATCTAAACGCCCCTCAGATCAATCCATATTTTTAACCCCGGCTGCTAACACATTTCAGCAGCCGGGGTTTTTAAGCGGCTTCCGCCGCGTTGACAGGCCTAAAGCCGTTCTTTTTATACCAAAAGAAGTCCAATGAAAAAGCAAGCCTGAGCAATCCCATTGACCCCCTGCTCCAGCCAGTTTGCCTTGGGATCGCCGGAGTCCAGCCGGAAGGCAAAGGCCGTCATCAGCACCATCCCCAATACGCCCAGCGCGAAAAAAATACAGGCCGGGAAGCCGGATAATCCCGCTAGAATTGCACTGCCGTGCAGCTCCCCTCGGTCAGCGATCAGCGCCGCCAGCATTGCAAGAAAGCCCAGAGGCATTAAAATGCGCATTTGTACAAACAGCGGCCAGATATTCTTCTGAGATACTGCGGCAATCAGCTTCCACAGCACCTTTACGACACCGGAGGCCAGACAAATCGCCGCACCAGCCATGAACAGCTTACTGGAAAACAGGCTTCCAATGCGAACGGCAGACAGTCCGAAGAATACCACCGGAATTAGATCCACCAACGCCATAGAAACACTGAAGCCTTCCGGAATCGTATCTTTTGTCATGTTCCTTTGGTGATTTTTGCGCATGGGTTCCTCCTTCCCCCGCAGGCACGCTTGAGCCGGGGCCTCAATCTGCGTTAACTTCATCAACAGTCACCCCCGCTGTTCTTTCCTGCCGCGCCAGTTCCCGTGAAATCCGGATCAGATCCTGAACCAGCGGATTCCGGTTTGCGCTCTCCCAGCAAACCACCTCCTGATACATGCCCTGGTCATCAATGGGAATGGTACGGATTTCGGATTTCGCCCGAATACCGTTGTTGCAGCCCAGCACGCCTACCGTCAAATTTGTTTCAATATTCAACAGCAAATCCTCGAAATTTTCCACAAAATAAAAGTTTCTGGGGGAAATCTCATAAATGCGGCATACATTGCGCACCAGCTGATAGGACGCTGGTGAGATCTGCGGGTCCAGCGCTACAAACGGGACATTCTCCAGTTCCTTCAGCGAGGCTACATTGGCCATGGGATGCCCCGTACAGATCAGTGCCCCTACATCCAGGGGTTTGATGTTGGCGCTGGTAATATTGGGCGGAAGCGTTGTGTTCCCCTCCCAGCCCATGGTGATAATCGCATCGTACTTTCCCTCAGCCAATCGGGCATTGAGCGCTTCGTAGGACCGGCGTTCAAAAATAAACCGGTAATTTGGATAAAGCGCCTGGAGCATTGTATACCGCTGTCGAATGAAGTCAAAGCCCTCCAATACGCCAATGCGTATCTGTGTATGCGCGCTGTCCAGCGTTCTGGCCCGTTCAAATGTGGTTTCAATCAGGGCGGGAATATGCTTGAGCTTGTCATAGACCAGCTCACCGGCCAGCGTCAGCTCCACCCCGCTTCGGGACCGTTCAAACAGCTTTACGCCAACCTCTTCCTCAAACAGCGATATCTGCTTGCTGAGATTGGGCTGGGCAATATAGAGCTTTGCCGCCGTATGCGTGATATTTTTACACTCCGCCAGTGCAATAAAATAGCTCAGTCGATTGAGATTCACGCTCTGTCACACCCTTTCTACCGTCACTATAACACAATTCCCTTTGAATTGTAAATATAGATATATTGAAATTCATATACCTGAACCAATATAGATATTTTACAAGCTTCGCCCTTCTTTTTATAATGAGATTGACACAAAATCAAAAGGAGGCACTGAAATGAAAAAGAAACCCCGTCTGTTGGCTGTGCTTTTAGCTGCCGCCATGCTGTCCCTCTGTACGGCCTGCGGCGATGGCACTGCATCCACCGGAAATGCCAGTGCATCGGCACAATCCGAGCCAACAGCAGACTCCACTCCCGCTCCAGCTGAGCAGGACGCCGCTCCCGCATCCGCCCCCAGCACCTCCGCAGCAGAAAATGACCATGCCTCTGCCCTGGAGGAAATTTCTCTCCCGCTGACCGACGAGACGGTAACCCTGACCTGGTTTACCTCTTTGCTCAGCGCCAATGACCGAAAATATCTGGACTCTATGGCCGATAATGTTGCACTCCAGCACCTGGAGGAGCTTACCAACGTCACCATCGAGCCAATTGAATCCGATTCCGAAACCTATTCTGAAAAGCTGAACATTATGATTGCCAGCGGCGACTATACCGATCTCATCTATAATGCAGTGGACTTTGTAAACAGTCCCGATCAGATGGTCCGGGATGAGGTGTTTCTGGATATTACCGAGCTGATTGCATCGGATATGCCCAACTATCAAAAGATTCTGAATGACGATCAGGATTTTGCTCTGGAAACCCAAACCGCAAACGGTGCGATCGTCGCAGTTTACGAATATGTACCGGAGCCTGCGGGTGAAAACCTGGGCCTGTTTATCCGTCAGGATTGGCTGGATGACTGCGGTCTTTCCCTGCCGGTCACCTATGACGATTGGGATAACGTACTTGCTGCCTTCACCACCGAAAAGGGCGCAACCCTGGCATTTGGCGTACAGCAGTCCGGTATTCCCATCAACGAGACGTTCTCTGCCGGCTACGGCGTGGCATTGTCCCCCGGCTATGTAACGTTCCAGGAGGACGGCTATCCCTTCTATCAGGTAGACGGCACCGTAAAATGCGGCTATCTGGAAGATGGTTTTACCGACTACATCACAATGATGCACGATTGGTATGAAAAGGGCTACATTGGAAACGACTTTGTCTCCAAGGAGATGCCCGACGCCTATGCCGACGACTTGATGGCACAGAAAACCGGCGCATTCTACTTCTTCCGGGATGCCTGCGATGTGCTGAGCGGCATGGCTGGCGGAACCGTTGTTCCCTGTCCCAGCCCCGTAAAGGAAGCAGGCGACACCCTCCATATCGGCGGATATATGTCCCATGTAGGCGACTATTCCAACACCATCACCAGCCAGTGCGAATATCCCGAGCTGGCGGCAAGCTTCATGGATTACCTCTACTCCGAGGACGGCTATTATCTCACCAACTATGGTGTAGAGAACGTCTCCTGGACCATGGAAAATGGGGAGCCGCAGTTTATGGACGTGGTAACCGATCCCGCCGGTGTAACCGGTGACGAGGGCTTCTCCACCAACATTGCTCTGGACGTCTATGCCTTCCGGAGACTGGGCGGACAGTATAATCCCAACCGTGCCAGCGCCGTCTACTCCGATACGTTTAATTCTCTGACCAGCGTGTGGTACGGCAACCGGGATGCTGCAAACGACATTCCCACCTATGTCATCCTGTCGGAGGAGGACCAGACCCAGTTCGACAGAACCTGGACGGATATCCAGACCTTGATTCTCGAAAGCGTTGCCAAGTTCATCAACGGCGGCAAGCCTCTCAGCGATATTGGAAGCTTCCAGGATCAGCTGCGTCAGATGGGCATTGAGGACTGCATCGGCTACTATCAGTCCGCCTATGATACCTATGTAAAGTAAACCATTGTAAACCGAATCGCCTCTCCATTTGGGGAGGCGATTCCAGAAAGAACGGAGTGTGGCAGATGAAAGCTTTTCTAACACGATTTTCAGTCTGCGAGCCAGATCAGCGTCCGGGCATCCGCTGGTGGCTGCCCGGTGCGAATTTGGATGACCAGGAATTGATTCGTGAGCTGGAGGATATGCACCTGGCCGGAATCGGCGCAGTGGAGCTTTCCTGCCAAGCCCAAAACGGCGACGGTTGGGGCAGCCCCCAGTGGTTTTCCCATTTTAAAACCATTCTGCGAGAAGCCGGAAAACGAAATATGAAGGTGGACTTTATGCCCGGCGTCCACTGGGTCACCACAGCCATCGGTCTGGATCTCTACAGCTCCGGTTCCGAAAAGGAGCTGGTACAGTGCAGCGATACAAAGCAGCTGCGTCAGGAAGCATTCAGCTGGCCTATCCCCGTCCCGGCCCCCAGACCTTCTGGAAGCGGAAATCACGACTTTGATTCCCGTGCAGCCGTCGAGCGGGGCATTTTCCTGGGAGCTGTGATTCGCAATCCGGAAACTGGAGACGTGGCGTTTCAGCAGGAGGGCCGCGATACGTGGCTTTCGCTGCTGGATCCGCCCCGACTGGAGCTGAAATGGACGCCGCCAAAGGAGGGTGCCTGGGAGCTTCTCAGCTTTTGGGAGCTTCCTACCGGGATTCTAATACGCAGCGTTCCCGCCATCGACCATTTTCATCCGGACGGAACCGGCGCGGTTATTGCATGGTGGAACCGCCAATTACAGCAAGACCCTGAGCTTCAACAGCTGATGCTGGAAAACGCGCGATATCTGTTCCTGGACTCTCTGGAGCTGGGCACAAAGCGGCTTTGGACCCACGGAATGCTGCAAACATTCCGGCAGCGGCGCGGCTATGATCTGCTTTCAAAGCTGCCCCGCCTGTTTTCCGATGCCCCGGAGAATGCAGCCTTGCAGCGGGACTATGACCAGGTGCTCACCGAGCTGCTTCAGAAAAACTACTTTGCCGCGTTCGCTCGCTGGTGTGAGACCAACCGGCTTCGCCTGCGCGCTCAGTCCTGCTATGGAATTCATGCCGAAATGGCACAGGTATCCGCTGCAATCCATTGTCCGGAAACCGAGCGTTTAGGCTTTACCGACAGCATTGACGGCTACCGAAATCAGGCCGGAACCGTCCACGTGCAGAACAAGCCGGTCTATTCCGCAGAGCTTGCCCCGGTATTGGGTGCGGGCTACCGTCAGACCTGGCGCCAGCTGCTGTTCCACACCTACCGCTGCTTCGCCTCCGGTGTAAACTATGCCGTCTGGCACGGCTATGCATACAAGACTGACCGAGAGAATCCACAGGAGCAATGGCCCGGCTACAGCCCCATGACGCCGCTGTTCGGTGAGGAAATGGGCAGCCGAATTCCCAGCTGGCAGTATTGTCGCGGTGTCAATGACGCCATCACGCGGCAGCAGACCTTTTTGCAGCAGGGAACTGCCAGGGTTGATCTGGCGGTCTACCATCACAGCTATTATGAAAACAATCTTGCCCCGGACTATTCCATGGAGGACGATCTGGAAACCCACGGCTACAGTTTGGATTATCTCAGTCCCAGCCTGATGGCACCAGAGATGCCGGTTGCCGACGGCAGGCTTTTGCCCGACGGCCCGGGATATCGCTGCATACTGCTGTATCATCAGCAGACAATTACCCATCACGGCATCAACTGTTTGAGCCGCTATGCCCAAAAGGGTCTGCCAGTTATTCTGGTGGGAACCATGCCCAGCAGCGGCGCATTTGATCAGGAAGCCGAGCCGAAGCAGTCCATCGAGCAGTTCCTTGCTCAGGAAAACGTCTACCAGACAGTAGATTTATCGGAAGCGCTGGCACTGCTGCTCCGGCTTAATATTCTTCCGGCCGCCCGGCCAAAGACGCCAACCGGTCTGCTCTGCGCCCATCGAACGGACGCCCACGGAGACTACTACTATCTGCTTGCCCAGCGAAAGCAGGCTGGAAATCAGAAAACTACGCAGCCCTTCGCATCCATCCACACGGAAATTACCCTGGAGGGTCATGGCAGCGTCTATCAGCTGGACCCCTGGACAGGCCGCGTTTTTTCCCTGCCGACAATACATACCGCATATGGGCAGGTAACTGTCCCGCTCCACCTGCACGGAAACGATGCAGCGCTTTTGGTGGTAACGGAAGACCCCGTGCAGGCTGACCCCCTCCCGATATTTCGATATCAGCAACAGCTTTCCCACTGGGACTTGGCGCTTACCACCTGGGAGCCGTCCCCGATTTCCCATCTTGCCACAGAGGAAAAAACCTGCATCTTCCACCATACACCGCTGCTCTCCTGGGAAACTTTGATGGGCCAGCCCTGCTCCGGCATCGGAATCTATACCGCGGACTTTATCTCTGACCGTGCAGCCCTCTGCCGGCTGGATTTGGGCCAGATTTCCGACTGCTATCAGGTGCTGCTAAACGGCCTCCCCGTCCCGGGCGGCAATGTGATTACTCCTCAGCTGCTTTTCAATGCGCAGCAGGGTCGCAACCATTTGGAAATCCGGGTGGGTTCCAACCTGTATGGGGTGATGAAAAAACACTGCCGCACCTGTGAAGATCTCTTTGGCGGACATTTGCCGCCTATGCCAGGGGTACAGGCAGCGGAGCTGGAAACTGACGCAGGACTGCTTGGACCGGTCGTGCTGCACATAAGTTAAGGAGAGAAAACCATGAATCAGTTTTGGAACATTACACAGCCGCTTGCTATTGGAAATGTGATTTTGAAATCGCATATCTATTCCTCCTGCGCGCTGCCGCACTATCTTCAAGGCCCGGAAACCTACCCCAGTGATGCATTGATGACGTTTCTTTCCTCTGTCGCAAAAAACGGAGCGGCAATGATCCCCATGGATGAATGCGGCGGCTATCCCGAGGTGCGCTTTCAAGGCGGCGGAATGCCGGATGCTGCCCATATGCCTATGTTCGACATGCGGGACTCCTCCGTTCAGAACAAGCTTTCCGAATTGGCCGAGGAGCTGCATTTCCGGGGCACCAAGCTGCTGCTCAAAACGGAGCTAAGCTATCCAGACGGCTATTCCCTGCACGGCGGTGAAATTTTTGAATTTCTAAAGGGAACCGTCCGCCAGACCCAGCCGCTGCCGGAAGCAATGATGCAGGAAATGGTGGATCGGTTTGTAGAAAAGGTTTCGCTTTATCACAGCCTTGGCTATGACGGTCTGACCTTACGTACCGACGGCTATGTTGGCTGGCAGCCCCAGGAGCGTCAGGATGCCTATGGCGGCAGCGTAACCAATCGGACGCGGCTGCTCCATCGCTGTCTTTCCGCTGTTAAGCAGGCGCTGGGAAAGGATTTTCTGATTGAAGCAGTGATGGCCGGAGAACTCCCACTGGGCTATGGCGGCGATTTTGACGCACAGGTTGATGCCCAGGGCAACAAAATCCGTACATCCCAGCCCAAGGGAAGCTATCACCTGGAGGATACCCTGGAATTTCTGGCGGCATTTGACGGCCTGATTGACGTACTCCAGCTGCGGGAACGGGACGCCTTTTTGGCCCAGCCTACCACCTATAATTACACCGGCACACCGGGAACCATCCCTTATGCGAAGAAAATTCGTCAGGCGGGCTTTCGGGGTCTCATCGCCCTGAACGGCGGATTCCAGGCTCCCGATCAAATGGAAGCGCTGCTGGAGAGCGGCGTATGCGACATGATTGCCATGGGCCGGGCATTCTATGCAGATCCCGACTATTACGAAAAGATACGCCAGAATCGCGCACAGGACATTGTCCCCTGTATCAAGTGCAACCGCTGCCATGGCCTGGTTCGTGCCCCTTGGATCAGTGTCTGCTCGGTAAATCCGACGCTGGGGCTACAGCACAAGCTTGACCGGCTGGTAGCGGCCTCCCCCCAGAAAAAGTGCGTTGCTGTTATTGGCGGAGGGCCATCCGGCATGGAGGCCGCAATGATCGCTGCAACGCGCGGTCATTCCGTCACCCTGTATGAAAAGGAAGCCCAATTGGGCGGTCAGCTTCGCCATGCGGACTATTTCTCCTTCAAGTGGCTGCTCAAGGACTACCGTCTCTGGCTGGAACGGCAGCTGCTGGCCCTGGACGTAGACGTTCATACCGGGGTGGCGCCCACGCCGGAGCAGCTCAAGGAATCCCACTATGACTGCGTTATCTCCGCCGTCGGCTCTCGGCACATTGTACCGCGCATCTGCGCTCAAATGGAAGGAACCTTCCGCACCTGCTGGGATATTATCGGCTATGGAGATCAGCTTGGGGCCAAGGTTGCACTGCTGGGCGGTTCTCACACCGGCACTGAAACCGCCATGTATCTGGCCGAGCTGGGGCATACGGTCTATGTGTTTACCCGACAGGACGTGATTGCAAAGGATGCGCCGCCGCTGCATAACATCGGGATGGATCACGTTGGCGTCGATCAAAACGGCATGATCCGCACCATGGCCAGCTGGGAAAAATATGAGAATATCATTCCCGTAACCAGTGTACGCTATGAGGCCGTCAGCCCCCATTCCGTAACCTATCAATCCAAGGATGGTACCCGTATCACCGAGGAATTTGACGATGTGATTATCAGTGGCGGTGTGGTATCCGAAACCGCTGAAGCCATGAAATATGCAGCCTGCGCCCCGGAGTTTTATGCAGTGGGCGACTGCAACGGAACCAGAAATCTTCAGACCTGCACCAGAGACGCCTTTGCAAAGGCGAGCCAGATTTAAGGCAATCTCGCGCACGGATGCGGTATTACCGCAAGCACGAAAGGAGCACGATATTATGAACGAAGCAAGGAAAAACCTCGGATGGTATGTTCCGGGGGTATATGACGAGAGAGAGCAGGCCGGCCTCCAAGCGCTAAACCGTCAGTGTGCGCTGATTAACGGCGAAAAAATTGAGGATCTCCAGGGCATTGCAGACGGAAAATACGACGATCATCCCGGTGTGCAGGCCTCCAGAGACGCATTCGGCACCCATACGCCTCCGGTTATCGTAACGGAAGAAGCAAGCCGGAAATACTCGGATATCTATGATCCGGATAATCCGCTGTATCGGGACAGCGAATACGCGCGGAAAATGGGCTACCAGGACTGGTTTACCATGCCGGGCTTTGGCTATAACGATCACCGGTTTATGTTTAAAATGCCGCCGGAAATGCGAGATACCATGGTGGTCAGCGGACTGTATCATGAACTGACGTTCCACCGGCCGCAGTATCCCGGTGACAAACTGATCTCCGTACGGGACCGCCAGACCTATCGTGACGTTACCCCGAAGCAGGGCGCCCATTTCCATACCTTCCTGCTGGAGGACTGGGGCCGGGTAGTAAACCAGGACGGTCAGCTGGTGATGGAGGTATATGACCGGGTTTGTGAGTCCTGCGCCTCCTATATCGCTCCCAATCCCGACGGCGCACCCTGGATGAGCGCACCCTGGAAGGAGCTGCGTCCCGCCCATTTCTATACCAATGAGGACTGGGATTTCATCAAGGGTTTATGGAAAAAGGAATACCGCCGAGGTGAGGAGGTCCTTTATTGGGAGGACGTTCAGGTGGGAGATGAACCGGCCTGGACGGTAGAAGGCCCCATCGACCGTTCGCCCCAGCCAGAGGATCACTATGGCATGGGTGCAAAACCGGCCAGATGCTCCTATCGAAAAGAGATCATGGATCCCGAAAGCTTCCGGACGCTGGTGCGGTCTGAGCGGGACGGTATTTATCGCGCCCCGGGAGATCTGGGAATGGATCCACCCGATCCCAACGATCCGTTTCCCCGTTCCAATGATCCAGAGGCCGATAACCGAGACATCTTCATCAACTTCCTGGGCAGAGATCTGGTTTGCCGCGCCATCTATAACTGGATGGGCGATCACGGTTATCTCTATCGGCTATGCTGGGGCATCATGCCGTACCTGCCCACCTTTGAGGAGGATATCCCCCAGCTTCCGGACGCAAAGCATCCGCTGGACCAGGTGCCCTATATGAAGGGCAGAACCGCAACTACCCACGGCATGCATCAGGATCTTGCCATCTGCAAGCTGTATGTCACCAGAAAGTTCCAGCAGGACGGTGCCCATTATGTAGAGCTGGTCTGGTGGATTGAAGAGATCAGCGGTCAGGTCTGGATTGAGGGCACCGCACAGGTCCAGCTGCCCTCTAAGGGCACACCGGAATAGGAGCATCAGATGAAACAAACACTTTGGAATGCCCAGTGGCGGTTTTTGGAAAATCAGAACCCCTTTGAGTTGGTTTGGTCCATCCCCAAAAATGCAAGGACTTTGGATCTGCCGCACGACGCTATGATAGAAAAGGAGCCTCATCCGGACAGCCCCAATGGCTATAACACGGGCTTTCGGGACGGCGGCATGTTCCTCTATGCCAAAGAGTTATATGTCCCTGAGGCACTGCGGGATCAGATTCTCATGCTGAAATTCGAGGGCGTATATCACAATGCCTTTGTATATGTCAATGGAGAACTGGCGGCAAAGCACCCCTATGGATTTTCCACGTTCTATGTTCCCCTGAACCCCTACCTGCACTATGGGCAGAACAACGAAATTCGCGTACAGGCCAGAGCAGGCGGCGGCAAAAGCAACCGCTGGTATTCCGGCGCCGGGATTTATCGGGACGTCTATCTATTGCAGGGGCCGATGCTCCACATTGCGCCGGACTCTGTGCAGGTGCAAACGGAGTCTGTACAGGATGACACCGCCGTGCTTCAGGTGCTTGGAACTCTGAAGAACCAGGGTACCGCCACCAAGCCGGTAACTGCCGTGGTGCGGCTTTTCGCCCCGAACGGTCAGCCGTTGGCGGAAACACGGATTCCCCTGACCCTGGACGCAAATGATCGTCAGGTGGTCCGCTGCCGGATATGTGTTCCCTCCCCGCGCTGCTGGGATGCGGAACATCCGGTTCTCTATACCTGCGAAATGGCCTTGGAAACCTCGGAAAATACGCTGTCAGACCTGGAATCCACCACCTTTGGAATCCGCACCATGACGCTGGACGCAAAACGAGGTCTCCGCATTAACGGAAAAACCGTAAAGCTGCGGGGCGCTTGTATCCATCACGATTCCGGCCTTCTGGGGGCTGCCACCTACTATGATGCAAAGTACCGGCAGATTCTTCGGTTAAAGCAGGCTGGCTTCAACGCAGTCCGTATGGCCCACAATCCCTGCTCTCAGGCAATTTTACGGGCATGTGACCGTCTGGGCATGTATGTAATGGACGAAGCCTTTGACATGTGGAGCCGCTCGAAAAACGACTATGACTATGGGCTGTATTTCTCCGAATGGTGGGAAAAAGACGTGGAGGAAATGGTCCGGAAGGACTTTAACCATCCATCCGTGATTCTCTATTCTCTTGGCAATGAAATCCCGGAAATCGGCGAACCCCATGGTGCTCAAATTTGCCGTCGGATGGCTGAAAAATTCCGGCAGCTGGATCCCAGCCGCTACACCATGGCCGGAATCAACGGCATTTCCGCCAGCAGTCAATATCTGGATCAAATCCAGCAGGATGTGGTGGCGGAGCTGGATCGGCAGGGCATTGTAGTGGGCAACATCAATGATTTTATGGTGCTGATGAATCAGTATCAGGACCAGATTGTAACCCATGACGCCGTGAGCCGCGTGTTGGAAATTGCCTGTGCGCCAACGGATATTGCAGGCTACAACTATATGACGGCACGCTACGAAATGGATGGTCAGCGGTACCCCAATCGTGTCATTGTGGGCAGCGAAACCTATCCCCCGGAAATTGCCCGCAACTGGGACTGTGTTACAAGGCTCAGCCATGTCATCGGTGATTTCACCTGGGCCGGTTGGGATTATCTCGGAGAAGCCGGCGTCGGCATTCCCGGCTATGCCCCCGGTGAGGGCGGATTTATGGCGGGCTTCCCGGCCCAGATTCCCTATGTGGGGGACTTTGATCTGACCGGCCGCCGCAGGCCAGCCTCTTATTACCGCGAAATTGTCTTTGGTCTGCGCAAGGAGCCATACATTGTTGTCGAAAATCCGAGAAAAGACCCGAACAAGCTGGAGAAAACGCCTTGGATCATCAGCGACGCATATCCCTGCTGGACCTGGAGCGGGTGCGAGGGAAAGCCTGTTACCGTAGAGGTCTATAGCCCCGGCGATCAGTTAGCTCTGTATCAAAACGGTACGCTAGTGGAGTCGAAGCCGGTTCCAGCCTCCAAAATGGTCCATTTTATACTGCCCTATATCCCCGGAGCATTAGAGGCAGTTTCCTACGAAAGTGGTCGGGAGCTGGGGCGGTGCAAGCTAAAAACAGCCGGTCCCAGAACGCATTTGGCCGTCTCCCGGGAAACAGAATTCCCCATGGAGCAGCTGATTTATCTTTGTGTGGAATGGCAGGATGAAAACGGTCTGACCGCCGCAGACGACCACCCGATTGTCACCGCTTCTGTAGACGGTCCTGCTGTCATCCGTAGCTTTGGTACCGGCAATCCCAAACCAGCCTACCCCTACTACAGCACCACGACAGAGCTGTTTATGGGCTGCGGCCAACTGATCCTGGAAACCCGTCCAGGGAAATCAACCGTCACCCTACAGTGTGAAAACGAAACCGCCGTAATTGAAGTATAGAGAAGGGTTCCTGCTGTGGTAAATAGACAAAGTACCTTTTGCTGCCTGTATACGCCCCCACAGGGGTGAAAGGTCGGAAAACCCGGCTGCTGACCAAGTCAGCAGCCGGGTTTCTACGTGGATTCAGTTGAGCTTTGAAACTGTCTATTACCGTTCTGCAACAATGGTAGGCAGCAATTTCCTTTGATTTTTCTATCAGCATTTGCCCGATATGCTGCCCGCGATATTCTTTCTTTACTTTCAAATCGTATAGATACATATACTTGAAGAAGCCGCGCTGGAGGATTGCCAATCCGACACATTTATCTCCATCATATGCGCCGAGAAAAACGCTGTCTGTCATGGAATCGTAATCATAGTTTTCATCTGGAAAGCACATCTCTGTGACATTATCGGGAGAAAAGCGGACCAACTCGTATGACCACTTTTTTCGTTATATGTTGGAATGATTTGTCCAAACATTTGAAACGGCTCATTCGGAATATTGATATCCGTCTTATGCTGTGCGTCAATGATTTTGATTTCAATCATTTCGCTTGCCTTCACGACTTCCGAGTTGCCGACGCTTTTTCATCCGCCGTAATTGCCACCTTAATCACACCGTCCAAGCGATTCTCGAATACGCGATAGGCCTCCTCAATCTCACACAGTGGAAAGCGGTGGGTAATCAGCGGCGTGGTGTCGATCTTTCCCTGCTCAATCAGGCGCAGGATCTCCCCGCAATCACAGCCGTCCACGCCGCCAGTCTTGAAGGTCAGATTCTTGCCATACATCTCCGGCAGGGGCAGCGTCTGGGCCTCGTCATAAAGCGCCACAACAGTCACAATGGCGTTGGGCCGGGCACAGGACCATGCCAGCCGGAAGGTATCCTTCCCGCCCGCCACCTCCAGCACCACATCTGCTCCGCCGTGATCACTATGGGCCAGGACAAAAGTTTCGCACTCCTCCGGCTGGCAGACCAGCACCTCCGGATAGTGTGTCCGGACAAAGGCGATTCGCGTCGGGTCCTTCTCACAGACAATGATGCGCTTCGGCTGCTTCAGCATCACGCAAAGCAGGGTGCAGATGCCCGTGGGGCCTGCGCCGATAATTAAAACCGTGTCGTCCTGCTTGATCTCCGAAATCCACGCAGCCCAGAAGCCGGTAGCCAGAATATCCCCCACGAACAGTGCCTGCTCATCGGAAACACAGTCCGGGATCTTGTTTAGCCCCTGATCGGCATAGGGAACCCGGACAAACTCCGCCTGTCCGCCGTCGATGCGACAGCCCAGCGCCCAACCGCCATTGGGATCGGTGCAGTTATTGACCCAGCCGTGCTGGCAGAAGAAGCACTCGCCGCAGAACGTCTCCACATTGACCGTCACCCGATCACCGGGACGTACCGTTTTGACATCCTCCCCCACCGCTTCCACAATGCCCACCATTTCGTGGCCAACTGTGATGCCGGGAACCGCACGAGGGACCGAGCCGTGCTTAATATGCAGGTCGCTGGTGCAAATAGAGCCAAGCGTCACTCGGACAATGGCGTCTCGAGTGCTCTGTATGGTCGGCATCGGCTTGTCAAGAAGCGCAAATTTCCCGTGTTCAATGTAAGTCAGTGCTTTCATGGAAGGTCCTCCGATCCGTTAAATCTGTTTTGTAATTGTATCCTATTATACCGGATCAGGAAGCAAATGCAACGGGAACCTGCATCGTCGCAATTTCGTCACATCTTTTTTAGGAAATAACCCCCATTTGTTTGCTCGCATAAAAACCCACGCAAGGCAGATAATACATTTGACGATACAAGAAATTGGAGGAAGTTCCTATATGAAAGCAACTGGAATTGTCCGGCGTATTGATGACCTGGGCCGCGTGGTCATCCCCAAGGAGATTAGAAGAACCCTGAGAATTCGTGAGGGCGACCCGTTACAGATGACATTGGCACGGTGGGAGCGGTTCTGCTTCGCTATGGAGGATTTGGCCAAAAGAATGGGGTGGAGTTCGTACATAGTGACGAAGGATGTGGGGGGACCGTGGAGATACGGAGGGGGGTAGGACAGAGAATGAAAAGCGCCGGAAACCGTTGAGGGGCAACGATTTCCGGCGCTTTTTACTGTGACAATGTGGTCAGTGATGGGTGCTTCATATTATACTAAATGCTTTGGAACGCTAGACGCAGAGCTTGTAATTTTTGCTTTTTCAGAATCCCGAATACGGTCAGCTATTTTCTGAATTCTGTTAGTAATCCACATGTAAGCAGTGGTCCCTTCAGAATAATCTGCTTCCGCATACATATCAACACGACCATCCTCGCGCATCTGCTCAACCTGCTGCATGGCTTTAAGGTCGCCTTTTGGATAGATAGCAAATGTTGCACCTCCATTCTTTTTCACAACAGAAAAAGCTGGGATGTCACTTGGACCATCTGCAATATAAATCATATTCTCAAAATGCACTCTGCGATTTTCTTCTGGGATTTTCGAGTTAACTTCAATCCCGTCTACTTTTCCGATTCCTTTGTTTATTTCAAATATTGCTCTTGTCTTCGAGGTGTTATCAATCGTATATACGGTTTCTCCGATAACCATATTCCCCTCTTGATCGGGAGTTTCCATAAGTTCACATCCCCATACGTCATCAACAAACGGCATTAATTCTGAGCCGCGAATAATCTCTGCAAAACCGGTGCTAACTATGTAGTGTTCAACCTGAATCCCGTATTCAGCATAACGTTTGTCATCCTTGAACATGTTTTTGGTTTTTTCAAAGATCTCAGGGATTCCTCGATAAAATTTCTGCTTTTCACCATAGCTTTTGAGTTTAGCATTGTTAAGACCTTTGAATGTGCCATCATGCGCACATTGAATGAAGTAATTCAAATAGTAGGTATCCCGATTTACCCGAATTCCCTGCTCAGTAAGTTCCTTGGGACGTGCATTTACTTTTTCCCAAAATTCGGTTGAATTTATATGATACTCTTCAAAAATTGGATCTTGCATATAGCCGTCCACCAGCGTCTTATCACAGTCCCAAATAACAGCGATAATGTTTGCCATGATATAAGTCTCCTTCCACAGATTATATTTTATGCTGCCGCATTCGCATTGACCTTCTCAATGGCCTGCCGAATCCCCGCCCACACAGACAGATCCGTAAACACCTCTACGATGCTTCCGTAATCGGTAAACGGTGCTTCCTGCAAGACCGATAGATCCTTCATCATGCCATTGTGAACGATATACTCCACAATCTGATTGACAAAGTAAATCTGCCTGCTGTCCAGACTGGCATTGTTCAGATACTGCGAAAATGCCTCTTTAGCGGCATTCATATCGAGCCCCACAATCTCCCGGACAAACTCACCCAGTGGTTTCTGCCCATACTCCGCTTCATAGTCCTGCTTGGTACCGACCTCGTTCCAGAGAATATGCTCCAGGCTCTTTACGTCCTCACTGGTCAGCGGCACGTTGCTCTTAAGCTTGGCAATCGCGGCATTGTCCATATGCTGGCGCACATAAAACTCCGCCTTTGCCTTGTAGTTTTTTAGGTCATCGTTCTCCAACTCAGATTCCTTCCAGTCCATAGACAGGATCTCATCATCAAAGTTGGTATCGTATTCCACTCTGCAATAAGGAATGTACTTAATCAGATCACGGAGATTCTCCCGAATATGTTCAAACTCGTTGATGCCCGCAGCCTCCACATAGTCTGTATGGAGGATCTTGTCGATCAACTCCGCCTGCATCATGATCTCCGGGATGTTGGCAACCGAGGCAACAGCCTTTACCTTTTTAAGCAGGTCGCTTCTGGCCTTTCCGTATTTCTTTCCGGCAAGATAGGCCAGCTCTATGCCGTACATCAGTGCATCAAATCGAAGGGCCTTGGCATCGTCCTCCTCCGGCGTAATTATCGGAGCCAGCTCCTGAGCGATCATCAAGGTGTCCTCATAGGTCAGTGTATTGTAGCGCTCCAAATCAGAATAAAGTTCTACGTATTTCAGGTGCTGCCGCACGGCAAAATTCTCCCGATTCAGTTCCCGCACCTTGCGCACCATATCCTCCACCAGACTTTTGCGGAAGGCAATCAGTTCCTCCGTCTGGTAGGCAATGTCCTGAAGCTTATAGGCAATCTGGGCTTTCAGATTAAAAATGGCCCCCTGCAAGGCAAGCATATTCGCAGTAGCCTTGCCCTTGTTCATACGAAAGAACTCAAAGTTGCCGCAGAAATCAAAGATATAGAACTTCTCCTTGTCCTTACCGTCCAACAGGCCGGGGCAGAGTCTGGTGCCACGTCCAATCATCTGCCAAAATTTCGCCTTGCTCATTACCTTCTTGAAGAATACCAGATTCAGAACTTCCGGCACATCAATGCCGGTGTCCAGCATATCCACCGAGATAGCAATCTGTGGCAGCTTCTTCGGGTCAGAGAACTCGTCAATGGCGCTCTGGGCATAGGTCATGTAGTTGTCAATGACCTTGGCAAAGCCGGGCAAATGGGGATACTCCCGATTGAAAATTTCAAAGATCTTCTCCGCATGGGTATGGTTCTTGGCAAAAATGATGGTCTTCCCCAGCTTGTTGCCGTAGTCAATGGTCAGACCGTTGGTCATCAGGATATTCAGTACCTGACGAATGGTATCCGCGTTAAAGATCCACTCATTTAGCGCAGAGGAGGAAATACGCTCTGGTAGCTCGCCGTTTTCGTCCTCAAAGGTGTCCTCATAGGCGCGCTTGTCCTCCTCGGAAAGGTCATCGTAGACAATGCCCTGCTGGATGAATTTTAGCGTTGTCTCCACAGACAGAAAATCCACCAGATACCCGTCCTTTACCGCCTGCGCCAGCTCATAGCCGTAGGTGGGAACACCGTTCTCCAGCTCGAAAACTTCATAGGTGTTCTTGTCGATCTCATCCTTGGGCGTTGCGGTCAGACCCACCAGCGGCGCGTCAAAGTAATCGAAAATATCCTTATACTTGTTATAAATGGACCGGTGGGCTTCATCGCAGATCACCAGGTCAAAATGTCCGCAGCGGAACAGCTTTCCCTCCGCATCCTCCACCGTATCAATAGCGTTATACATGGTCTGATAAGTAGAAAATACACAGTGGGCGTTGTAGTTGTCCTTTTCTTCACAGAGGTTGGTGACGGACAGATCCGGCAGCATATTCACGAAGCTGCGCTTTGCCTGGGTGACCAGACTGTTCCGGTCTGCAAGAAACAGAATATTCTTCACCCATCCGTGCTGCAACAGCACATCACACAGCGCAATTACCGTTCTGGTTTTGCCGGAACCGGTTGCCATCACCAGCAGCGCTTTTCGGCGATTGCGTCCAAAGGCATCGCACACCGCTTTGATCGCCGCTTCCTGATAATAGCGTCCAGCAATCTTCTTGTCCACCAGAACATTCTTTAGGCTTGTCCGCATGGCCTGGAGGTTAAATAGCTTTTCCAGATCCCGCTTAGAGTAGATCTCCGAGCAGCGGCGCTCTGGGTAGCAGTTGTCAATGATTTTTGTCTCAAAGCCGTTGGTCAGGAAGATTACCGGGCGACGGTGGTACTGCTGCTCCAGCAGATTTGCATAGAGTTCGGCCTGATGGCATCCCTTTGTAGGATCGGCGCAGGTGCGCTTGGCCTCGATTACCGCCAGAGGCCGTCCATCATCCCCATAGAGCACATAGTCCGCATAGCCTACCTCGGACTGGTTGGGCATTCCGGACAGCTTCACTTCATTCAGCCAGTCTTTGCCCTCAGTCCAGCCTGCATCCAGAAGCATGGCATCAATATAGGTCTTGCGGGTTTTATATTCGGAGAGATCCAGCGGCTTCGGCACATAGGTCTGCTGCTGCTGTTCCCGGCGGGCGGTGAGTTCTGCTTTCAGTGCCGCATTTTCTTCCATCAGCGCATTGAGATCAATTTCTTCGACTCCCTTAGCAGGGGAGTCACTTGCCTCCGGCTGCGCGGTCAGCCGGGAACGGTCAAACTGCCCCTCGGAATACGTTTCCCCATAGCAGCAGGCCACAAAGTCCAGATAAACATAGAGGTTTTCCAGACACAATTCCGCCTGCTCTGCCCCAATTTTCTTCCCCACATGGGCCGCGTTATTGCCCATGATGCGGATCAGTTTCATCCGCTGCCAGATGTCTTGCCCAACAATATCCCGGAAATTCTCGTTGTCCATCAGGCAGACCAGCCGATCATCATAGGGCAGCACAAGGTCGCTGTCCACCGAATACATCCACTTCACCGCAAATTCCATGGCCCGGCGGCAGTTCAAAACACAGGCAGAGGGGTCAATTTGGAGGATGCGCTCCGCCGCAACCGCCACCGGGGCAAAGG
>CAVEIY010000007.1:0-31873 GCA_963615825.1 Flexilinea sp. | reverse complement strand
GGACCGGCGACATGACCCATTCCAGCCACTACACCGCCACCAAGGAGAATCCCACCAATCTGGAATATGCGGCGGCGTTTAAGGCAGCCGGGATCAAGGGCCTGTGCGCCCCGGTGGGCGGATTCCAGGACCTGGACCTGATCGAGCAGTTTATTGCCGAGGGAAAGACGGATCTGGTCGCCATGGCCCGGGCATTTATCTGCGACGAGGAATACGGCGTAAAGCTGCTGGAGGGACGAGGCGAGGACGTGCGGCCCTGCATCCACTGTGACAACTGCCACCAGGCCTATTGCGCCGTGAATCCCAAGATTGGACTCCAGGAGGTCTGGGACCATATGTTCTCTGCGCCCAGAACCGTGAAAAAGGTGGCGGTCATCGGCGGCGGACCGGCTGGTATGGAGGCGGCTTTGACCGCAGCAGCCAGGGGCCATCAGGTAACGCTGTTTGAACAGTCCGATTCTCTGGGCGGCCAGCTCAAGCATGCGGATTATCTCCCCTGCAAGTGGTCCCTTCATGATTTCAAAGAATATCTCATTCGTCAGCTGAAGAAATCCACCGTGGCGGTCAAGCTGGGCACCCGGGCAACGCCGGAGATGATGGCGGACTTTGATGCGGTGATTGCGGCATGTGGCGCACGGCCCAAGGCTGCGCCGGTACCGGTGGCAGACGGGGTGAAGGTTTGGATGCCTATGGATGTGTTTGGACATGAAAAAGAGCTTGGGCAGCATGTTGCCATAGTGGGCGGCGCAATGACCGCAGTGGATACGGCGTTCTATCTGCTGGACCATGGCCATCAGGTCACGATACTGACCCGAAACCGTCAGGCGGGACATGACTACAATGCTCACAGCAAGGGCGCATTTGAGGACGTCCTCAAGAGCCGGGAAAATCTGACGATCCTGACGAACTGCCAGACGGATGCCATTGGGGCGGGAGAGCTTTCCTATACCGTTACCTATGGCGCGCCGGAACCCATGATGATGCCCATGGGCAATCCTGACGATATGCCGCCGATGCCTGGCCCGGCTATGACGCCGCCGGAACCCAAGGAGCCGCCCAGAACCGAGCGGGGAACGCTGGAATTTGACAGTATTGTCGTCTCGGCAGGACGCGACGGACTGGTGGAGGAGAGCTATGCCTTTGCCGGCAGAACGCCGGAATTCTATGTGGCCGGAGATGCCTGCCTGCTCTCCTTTGAAACGCTTCAGGGCGGACCTGGCGGAGCAGACGGAAACAAGGCGGAGGGAACAACCACCCACGGCACCATCCGCCATGCCATGTTCACCGGCTATACCGCTGCCTGCAATTTGTAAATCCAATTCCGATTCAAAAACAGCCCCATCCGATTTGGATGGGGCTGTTGAACATCTGCTTGGGTTAATCGTCGTATCCGTTGGGATTGTTTTTCTGCCAGTTCCAGGAGTGGGCGCACATATCGTCCAGGGTATATTTTGCCTCCCAGCCCAGCAGTCTTTTTGCCTTTTCTGCGCTGGCATAGCAGGTGGCAATATCGCCGGGACGACGATCAGTGATTTCCAGCGGGATCGTCAGACCGCTGGCTTTCTCAAAGGCATGTACCACGTCCAATACGCTGCTGCCCTTGCCGGTGCCGAGGTTAATCGGTTCTGCACCGGTGTGATGCAGGGCGTAATCCACAGCCTTCACGTGACCAAGGGCCAAATCCACCACATGGAGATAGTCCCGGACACCGGTGCCGTCGGGGGTGGGATAGTCATTTCCGTAGACGGACAGATGATCCCGCTGACCAATGGCAACCTGGGTGATATAGGGCATCAGGTTGTTGGGGATGCCGTTGGGGGCTTCACCGATCAGACCCGAGGGATGCGCGCCGATGGGATTAAAGTACCGGAGCAGCACAGCCGACAGGGTGCCGTCTGCCTTACAGGCATCGGTAAGAATCTGCTCGATCATCAGCTTGGTGGTGCCATAGGGGTTGGTGGCGGCGCCGGTGGGCATATCCTCGGTAAAGGGCGCCTGGTTGATTTCGCCGTAGACGGTAGCCGAGGAGGAGAATACAATGGCCTTGCAGCCAAACTGCTCCATAACTTCCAAAGTGGTCAGTGCGGTGTCCAGGTTGTTCCGGTAGTATTTGAGGGGGAGCTTAGTGCTTTCGGGCACACATTTGAAGCCTGCAAAGTGAATGACTGCGTCAATGTGGTTCTCCTGAAACAGCTGGGTCAGCGCAGCCCGATCGGCAACGTCAATCTGATAAAACTTTGGCCGGACGCCGGAGATCGTTTCGATCCGGTCAATGACCTTGGGGCTGGCATTGGACAGGTCATCGGCAATGATGACATCATATCCGGCATGGATCATCTCCACTGCCGTATGGGAACCGATGAAACCGGCTCCGCCTGTAAGCAGAACAGACATGGAACATTCTCCTTTTCTGATCGTAGAATATAAAACCACTATACCACACTTTGGAAAGAAAAGATAGTCCTTTCCAAAGAATGCGCATAGAATGGAGAGGTGATGGGGATGGAGCTATGGACATGGAGCAGCGGTGAAAAACAGATCTTAATTCTGAACACCCGGGGAAAACCACCGATACCCAAGGAGCGGGGGCTGTTTTTATGCCGAAGCCTGACCCTTCCAGCGGATCGGCTGCTGATGGGACCTGTTGGGTGGGCGCCATGTCCGGGATTTTTCCGGGTGGACCACGAGGGAGTCCGGATTCCTGCCGATACAGAGGACGCCGGAGCGTTCCTGGCCTATTTGGCCGCAGCGGGCTATGGGGTGTTTCCAGCAGCAACCGACGGAATCCGGCAGCTTACGCCGGAGCAGGAGACAATCAAGCATTGGCAGGGAAAAAGACAGCCGGACGATTGGCTTCAGCGCTGCCTCCTTAGTCTATAATTAGTCCTCAGCTGGGGGCTGGGCCACAAATTTCTGAATGCTGTCCCGGAAGGCTGCTCCGTCCTCGGGGCTGCCATAGACCCGGACCAGCTTGGGTGTGTCATGGGTCAGTGCAGGTCCGTCCAGAATCAGGCTGAACAGTCCCAGCATGCTTTTTGCGTTTACGGTATATCGGCCGGATATCACGTCAATATCCACCGGCGCCATGCTGGCCGCAGAAACGAATTCCCGCACATCGTTTACGGAATGCAGGGAAACATAAAACTCTGTCATAAAAAGACCTCCTGAATTAGGGTATGTACTTTAATCCAATTATCCGATATAATAGGCAGGAAGCAAGCAGTGGCATGATTCGCCGCTGCCTGCAACACCAAGGTCAGTATACCACAAAAATAACAATATGCAAAGGTGATTTACCGTGAAGTTTGCCATCTACACCTTGGGCTGCAAGGTAAACCAATATGAATCTCAGGCGCTGGAAAAGGACTTTATCGCCCGGGGCTATGAGCCGGGACGGTTTGACGAGCCGTGTGATTTTTACGTTGTCAACACCTGTACGGTTACGGCGGTCAGCGATAAAAAGTCCAGAAATGCCCTGCGTCGGGCCAGAAAATTGAATCCCCAGGCGGTAATTGGCGTATGCGGCTGCTATGCCCAGGTCCATCCCGAGGATATGGAGAAGCTGGAGGTGGACGTGGTAGGCGGTACCGGGGACCGGAATGCGTTTATTGACCGGTTGGAGCAGTTCCGACGGGATCACCGGCACTCCGTGCAGGTGGACAATGCATTCCGCCGCAAGGGATTTGAGGTGCTGGAGCCGGGCGGCCTGGGAGAGCGCACCAGGGCAATGCTGAAGGTGGAGGACGGCTGCGTCAATTTCTGCACCTACTGTATCATTCCCTATGCCCGAGGCGCCATCCGATCTCTTCCGCTGGATACCGCGGTACAGCAGGTGAAGGAACTGCGGCAGCAGGGCTATCGGGAGGTTGTAGTCACCGGAATCGAGATTTCCTCCTGGGGGGCAGATCTGAAAAACGGACAAAAGCCCCAGGATTTGATTTTTGCCATCTGTCAGGCTGTGCCGGAGATGCGGGTGCGGTTGGGATCGCTGGAGCCGCGGACCGTGGATGCGGCATTCTGTGATACCCTAAAGAACTGCAGGAATCTCTGTCCGCAGTTCCATCTGTCTCTGCAAAGCGGCTGTGATGCAACCCTGCAGCGGATGCACCGAAAGTATTCCACCGAGCGGTATCTGGAAAGCTGCCGCCTGCTGCGGGAGAGCTTCCCGGGGTGCGCCATTACCACCGATCTCATTGTGGGCTTCCCCCAGGAGACGGAAGAGGAATTTTCCGAAACATTGGCGTTCCTCAAAAAGGCACAGTTTGCCGCCATGCACATCTTCCCCTATTCCAGACGCACAGGAACGCCTGCGGCGGAAATGCCCAGTCAGATTCCCCAGGCGGAGAAGGAGCATCGGGCAGCACGGGCGGCGGAGGTGGAAGCGGCACTTCGGGAAACCTATCAAAAGGGCTTTATCGGCGCAACAATGCCGGTGCTGTTTGAGCAGAAGGACGCTCAGGGGCGCTGGACTGGACATACCGCCAACTATATTCTGGTGGCGGTAGAATCGGAGCAGGATCTTCACAATCAAATCCTGGATGTTGCAATAACCGACTGGGAATCCCATGGACTTTGCGGCAGCCTGAACCATACCGAGGCATAAAATGAACCGGCAGCGGGACAAAATCAGTCCTGCTGCCGGTTATTTTTATGGGTGTGGTTCGCTGCGCTCTGCCCGCAGTTCCCAAAATGCGACGGCACTGGCAGCGGCAACATTGAGAGAATCCACGCCGTGGGCCATGGGAATCATTACGGTGTAGTTGCAGCCGGAAATGGTTTCGGGGCACAGGCCGTCCCCCTCTGTGCCCAGGAAAATGGCAAGTCGGGATTCGGATTTCAGCGTGGGGTCCGTAATCGGGACAGCGCGGTGATCCAGGGCCATAGCGGCGGTGGAAAAGCCCAGACGGTGGAGCAGCACTTGGGAATCCTGACTCCAGGTGTGGACGTCCGTTCCAAGGTATGCCCAGGGGACCTGAAATACGGTGCCCATACTGACCCGAACGGCTCGGCGGTGCAGCGGATCACAGCAATTGGGACTCAGCAGTACCGCATCCATGCCCAATGCGGCGGCGGAACGGAAAATTGCCCCCACATTGGTGGGATCCACAATGCCTTCCAGCACAGCAACACGGCGGGCATCCTGGCAAATTGTCGCGGCATCCATGGGAGCGGGGCGATGCATGGCACACAGAATGCCGCGGGTCAATGCAAATCCCGTCAGCTCGGCCAGCAGCGCCCGATCTCCGGTGAATATGGGGATATCTCCGCAGCGGGGTAAGAGCGTATTTGCAATTCCCGGGAGCTTTTGCCGCTCCAGAAGCATGGAGACGGGGCGATAGCCGGCGTCCAGCGCATGGGATATGACCTTAGCGCTTTCGGCAATGAACAGCGCCTGATCCGGATTGCGCTTGGACCGGAGCTGTGCCTCTGTCAGACGAACATAGGGGGAAAGCTCCTCCCGGGTGAAGTCGGTGATCTCAATGATCTGTGCCATGGAATTCTCCTTTGCAGATGGGGTGAATGCCCAGCAGCCGATCAAAGGCCTGGGCAACGCCGTCCTCCCAATAGCTGCCGGTTACGGCGTCGGCGGCAGAGAGGCAGGCGGGGCTTCCGTTTGCCACGGCGATTCCAAGTCCGGCCCAGGCCAGCATGTCGGCGTCGTTATCGGCATTCCCGAAAGCGCAGACATCCTCCCTGGAAATGCCCAAATGCGCTGCCAGAAAGGCAAGCCCACGATGCTTGCCGCAGGCTTCATTGGAAATCTCAATAAGATGGGGCACGGAGCTGGTGATGTAAACGCCGGAAAGGGATGCGAGCCGCTGCATCATCTCGGCCTTGACCTGTAGATTACCCACTACCAGATCCAGGCTGTCCAGCTGGTCCTGGTGGGAAATCAGAAACGCCTTGATATCCGGTACCGGGCGACGGGTGGCCTTGACGTAATCGGCGGTGGTTTTGCCGCAGAGATAGGAACTTGGACAGTTGACATAATCTTCTTGTGCATAGGCGCAGCCGTCCACAAACGCTTCATAGGTCAAAAATACGCCCTCAGAGCGCTGGAGAATTTGACGGGCAGTTTCGGGCGGCAGGAAATGCTGCGCCAGAACGGCATGGGCGGCGAGATCATAGACCATGGCACCGTTGCCGCAGATGGCATAGCGGATGCCGGGGAAATGGGTCATTTCCTCCGGGAGGGTATCCAGCGAACGCCCGGAGGCAATGACAATTTGAATGCCTGCGGCGATGGCGGCATCCAATGCGGCACGGTTGCCGGGGGACAGCCGGGAGTGCGAATCCAGGGTGGTTTCGTCCAGATCCAGTGCAATGAGTTTTGGCGTCATATGGGTCACCACAGCATCAGCTTTTCCGCCTGGGCCTGAAGTTCGGCGCGGAAATCCGGATGGGCCACGGAAATGAGGTTGCGAACCTTCTGCCGGACGCTTCGGCCACGGAGCGGGGCAATGCCGTATTCCGTAACCACATAGTCCAGCTCGTTGCGGCTGAGGGTGACAATGCTGCCAGGCTCCAGCTGGGCGGTGATGGTGGAGACGGTGCCGCCATGCTTGGTGGATGCGGTGGCGATGATATTCTTGCCGCCCTTGGAATGCGCGGCGCCGACTGCCATATCAGCCTGACCGCCGGAACCGGAATACTGCCGGGAACCGATGGATTCTGAGCATACCTGACCGGTGAGGTCCACAGACAGGCAGGCGTTGATGGATACAAAATTGTCGTTCTGCGCCACAATCTGCGGATTGTTGACGGTTTCGCCACGAAGCATCCGGACGCTGGGGTTTTCCTCCAGCATATCATAGAGCGCCTGGGTTCCATAGGCGAAGGTTCCCACGATTTTTCCGGGCATAAAGTTCTTCTTTCTGCCGGTGATGACGCCCTCCTTCACCAGCTCCACCATTGAGTTGGTAATCATTTCGGAGTGGACGCCGAGGTCGTGCTTGTCCTTCAGGGCCAGAGCTGCGGCATCGGGAATTCCGCCAATACCAAGCTGAATGCAGTCGCCGTCATGGACCAGAGAGGCAACGTAATGACCGATGGTCATCTCCAGCTCGTTTGGGGTGCTTTCCGGCAGGTAGGGCAGCGGGGTTTCGGCCTCTACAATCATATCCACATCGCGGATATGTACCTCCGTATCGCCATAGATCCGGGGCAAATTGGGGTTCACCTGGAGAATGACCCGATCGGCTGCCTCCAGAAACGTTTTTTCATGGATCAGACACAGCGGAATCATAAAATAGCCATGCCGGTCCATGGGGGTTGCGGCGGCAATAAAGACATTGCAGCCGTTGACCTCAATCCAGCGGCTGGCCCCGTTGTGGAGATCGCCGGGATAATAACTCAAAAGCCCCTGCTCCCTGCCCTTTCGGGTTGCGCCCATTAAAAAGGTGATATCCATATCAAATGTGTCCTGATAAATGGGATCAGACAGGAACCGGTGGGCAGAGAAGCACATGGGCGCGAACATTCGGAAGTGCTTTCCGCTGCCCCGGAGATGGTCGATGGCATCGAAAAATGCGGTCGGCTCATTGGCGCACTGAGAGGTGCCAATCACGTCGCCGTCTTTTAGAGAGTCCAGCGCTTCCTCCATGGTAACTTTTTTGGATTGGTATTCTGCTTCGTAGAGATTCATGGGATACATGCCTCCATTTTGCACTTGTTTCAGATTTGTTACAATGCCCTCATTATAAAGCGAACTGCGGGAGAATGCAATGCTTTTAACGGCAAACAAAATGGGGGATTATTTTCTGAGAAATGTGTTGACAAAGCCGCCGGTATGGTGTATTGTTAGTTCACTAATTGTTAGCTAGGATACTGTCAGCAATAAAACTATTTGCGGCGGTTTCAATGGAAAGGAGTATTACATCTATGAAATCAAGGGATGAGGAATGGGGACCAGGTCCGGACTTTGGACCGCCGCCGCACCCTGGGGAGAAAATGCCCATTGAGGAGCAGACACCGCCAGAGGATGAACCCATGAGCTTCCGGCTGATGCGCCGGATTGAATACACCGGACGGATTCACCATATGGCGTTTCGCTCCATTCTCCAGGAGGACGGACTTCCCCCTGCCCAGGCAAGCGCCCTGCGGTTTATCATCCGGTATCCGGGCATGAGCCAGCGGGAGCTGGCAGACCGGCTGCACATCCAGCGGGCAACGGTTACAGTGATGCTGCAAAAAATGGAACGTGCAGGCTATGTAGATCGCCGCCCGGATCCCATGGATCAGCGAATTTCCCGAATTTATCCCACGGACATGGCGATTCAGCAGGATGAGGAGGGCAAACGGTCCATTGACGGCTATTTTGCCGATGTATTCCAGGGCTTTTCCAAGGAAGAACAGCAGCAGATGGACGATATGCTGTCCCGGCTGGGGGTCAACATTCGGGGCATTCTGGAGGCTACCCCCGATAGCCAGAGCAAGGAGTGAGCGCATTGAAAACATTTTTACGGTATATCAAACCCTATTGGAAATGGGTGCTGCTGACGATTGTATTTATCGCATTGCAGTCCTTTTCCGATCTGTACCTTCCGGCGCTGAACGCAAAGATCATTGACGACGGCGTTATGACCGGAGATGTGGGGAAAATTCTTACCTACGGCGTGCTGATGCTGATTGTGGCAATCCTGGTGGGACTGTGTACGTTGGGCACCACCTATTATTCCACCAAGGCGTCCCTGGCCTATGGTCGGGATATGCGGCTGGGGCTGTTTACCAAGGTGCAGTCCTTTTCCCAGTCGGATCTGGACCGGTTCGGCACCCCCTCGCTGATTACCAGAACCACCAACGACGTCAACCAGATTCAGCAGATGATGCAGATGCTGCTGCGGACCATTATTACCACACCGATTCTGCTGCTGGGCGGCATTGTCATGTGCCTGCGGCAGGATGTTAAGCTCTCGGCTATTTTGCTGTTTGTGGTGCCGGTGATTACGGTTATGGTGGTGGTGACTACGAAGAAGTCCCACCCCTGGTTTAAAAAGCAGCAGACCCAGGTGGATGTGCTCAACCAGGTGCTGCGGGAAAAGCTGTCGGGTATTCGCGTCATTCGGGCATTTGTGCGTACCGATTATGAGGAAAAACGCTACGACACCGAAAACGAGAAAATGCTGAAAATTGCGGTGCATGCCCATAAGCTCATGACGGCCATGATGCCCATGGTAACGCTGGTGATGAACATTGCAACCCTGGCGGCCTACTATCTGGGCGCCATTCGGATTGACAACGGCGGCATGGGCATCGGCGCAATGAACGCCTTTGTCACCTATCTGACCCAGATTTTAATGAGCGTGATGGCATCCTCCATGATGATGAATATGATCCCCCGGGCAATGACCTCCATCGGCCGTATCAACGAGGTGTTGGAGTATGAGCCGACGGTAAAGGATCTGGATGCGGCGGAGGAAAAGCAGCTGGGCAAGTTCCAGGGGCTGGAGTTCCGGGATGTGTCCTTCTGCTATCCCGGTGCAGACCGCCCTGTTTTGGAGCATGTAAGCTTTATCACCCGGCCCGGAGAAACCACTGCGATTATCGGATCTACCGGCTCCGGCAAGTCTACGCTGATGAACCTGCTGCCCAGAATTTATGATGTAACCCAGGGCCAGGTTTTAATCAACGGCATAGATGTCCGGGAACTGAGTCAGGCAGAGCTGCGGAGTCATATGGGTGTCGTACCCCAGAAGGCCCTGCTGTTTGACGGTACGGTTGCCTCGAATCTCCGCTACGGTAAGGAGGATGCCACTGAGGAAGAAATGTGGCATGCACTGGAGGTTGCACAGGGCAAGGACTTTGTGTCCGGCATGCCCATGGGATTGGAGTCCTCCATTTCTCAGGGCGGCACCAACGTATCCGGTGGCCAGCGGCAGCGGCTTGCCATTGCCCGGGCGATTATTCGCAAGCCGGATGTGTATATCTTTGACGATAGCTTCTCGGCCCTGGACTTTAAGACCGATGCAAAGCTGCGTCAAGCACTGAGCCGTGAAACCAAGGACGCTGCGGTGCTGATCGTTGCCCAGCGTGTAACCACGGTATTGGGTGCAGACCGAATTATTGTATTGGACGAAGGCAAGGTGGCAGGAATCGGCACCCACAAGGAGCTGATGGAGTCCTGCCAGGTATACAAGGAAATCGTGCTCAGCCAGCTGAGTGCAGAGGAGGTGGCGTAAATGGCAAACGAAGAAGTCGAGAAGGAAAAACGAGAACTGGAGCTTCAGCGTCAGAAGCGCTTCTCCGGCGGTCCAGGCAGCCGGTTTATCTCCGGCGGCGAGCAGGCAACCGATTTTAAGGGCACCATGTCCCGGCTGCTGCAGCTGTTAAAGCCGCAGCTTCCCCTGATTCTTTTGACCTTTGTGATGACCATTGCCTATACCGTGGCCAGCACCTATGCGCCCAATAAGCTGGCGGATATGGTGGATATCATCACCGACGGCATCAATGCAAAAAAGGCTGGCGGCGGAATTGACTTTGCGGCACTGCGGCATGCGGCCTTGATTGTGGGGCTGCTGTATGCGTTGACTGTGGTGTGCAACCTGATTCAGCAGTTTATTATGATCGACGTATCGCAGAATCTGGTTTACGATATGCGCCGCGCCATTGATATCAAGCTGAAAAAGCTGCCCATTAAATATTTTGATTCCCATTCCCGCGGCGATATCCTCTCCCGGGTTGCCAATGACGTGGAGAATATCTCCATGACCCTGCAAATGAGCCTGACCCAGATCATTTCTGCCATCATCACCCTGGTCAGCGTTCTGTTCTTCATGTTCTACCGGAACTGGCTGCTGACGCTGATCTCTCTGGTGACGGTGGTGCTGTGCTTCCTGATGACCAAGGTGATTGCATCCCGGGCCAAGGGGTATTTTACCACCCAGTGGGCGTCCACCGGCAACCTCAACGGTCAGATTGAGGAGATGTACACCGGTCATACGGTGGTAAAGCTCTTCGGTCGCCAGCAGGCAGCCATGGAGGCATTTGAGAAGGAAAATGAGGTGCTGTTCCAGTCCTCGTTTAAGGCGGCGTTTATCTCCGGTGTGATTCAGCCGGCAATGATGGTCATTAACAACCTGAACTATGTGGCAGTGTGTATCCTGGGCGGTATCTGGATCGTCGGCGGTGGGCCGCTGGGGATGATCGTTACCCTGGGCGACGTTACGGCAATCATCGCCTATTCCAAGCAGCTGATGATGCCCATCACCCAGACGGCTTCCATTGCCTCCACCATCCAGTCCACCATTGCTTCTGCGGAGCGGGTGTTTGAGCTGCTGGACGAGGAAGAGGCCGTTCCGGATATGGAGCCGATTCAGCATCTGGAAGATCCCAAGGTGGTTTCCTTCGAGCATGTGAACTTCAGCTATAAGCCGGATACCAAGCTCATTGAGGACCTGAATCTCACGGTTCGTCCCGGCGAAAAGGTTGCCATTGTCGGCCCGACCGGCGCAGGCAAGACAACGCTGGTAAATCTCCTGATGCGGTTCTATGAAGTTGACGGCGGACGGATTGCCATTGACGGCAAGGACATCCGTTCGATTCCCAGAGAGGAGCTGCGCAGTAAAATCGGCATGGTGCTTCAGGATGTGTGGCTGTTCAGCGGCACCATTCGGGACAATATTGCTTATGGCTATAATGTGCTCTCCGGCAAGGAGGCCACAGAGGAGGAGATTGTGGCAGCGGCAAAGATGGCCTATGTGGACCACTTTGTGCAGACCCTTCCCCACGGCTATGATACGGTGATTAACGATGATGCAACCAACATCTCTCAGGGCCAGAAGCAGCTGATGACCATTGCACGGGCATTCCTGTCCGATCCCAGCATTTTGATTCTGGATGAGGCAACCTCTTCGGTAGATACCCGTACCGAGGTGCTGATCCAAAAGGCTATGCAGAAGCTCATGGAGGGCCGAACCAGCTTTGTAATTGCCCATCGGCTTTCTACCATTCGCGATGCAGACCTGATTTTGGTGATGAATCACGGCACGATTATTGAGCAGGGTACCCATCAGCAGTTGCTCGACAAAAAGGGCTTCTACTACGACCTCTATAATTCCCAGTTCATTGGCGCAACGGTGGAGGATGAACCGGCACAGCAGCAGGAAAACGGATTCTCCGGTGGTTTTCCGGGTGGTTTCCCTGGCGGCGGGTTCCCCAGCGGCGGCTTCCCGGGCAAGGGGAAAAAGGGCAAGAAGGGAAAGCATAAGGAAAAGTTCCCGGAAGAAGGAGCGTTCCCCGAGGGGGAATTCCCTGAGGGCTTCCCACATGATGGAGATATTCCAGAGGGCTTCCCGCCAGCCGGAGAGTTCCCTATGCCGGAGGGCATGCAGGAGGAATCCGGCGTATGAGATGCGTGGTAATTACCGGCGGCACCCGAGGAATCGGGGCCGCTGCAGTCCGGCGATTTTCTGCGGCGGGAGATCGGGTGTATTTTCTCTATGAGAAAAGCACGGAATTGGCCCAGCAGCTGGAGCAGGATACCGGCGCAGTGGGCATCCAGTGTGATGTTTCCCAGGAGGATGCGGTCAATCAGGCGTTCGAGCAGATTGGCCATGTGGATGTGCTGGTGAATAATGCCGGAATTGTGGACTATAACCCCATCAACTGGGTATCCGCAGAGACGTTTCGCCGGGTGATGGATGTCAACGTTACCGGCATGTTCCTGTGCTGCAAGGCGGCGCTGTCCGGTATGCTGCAAAATCAGAAGGGCGCGATTGTCAATGTGTCCTCCATGTGGGGACGGGTTGGAAGCTCCTGTGAGGTGGCGTATTCTACCTCCAAGGCAGCGGTAATTGGCATGACTAAGGCGCTGGCCAAGGAGCTGGGTCCTTCCGGCATCCGGGTCAATGCAGTTGCCCCTGGGGTAATCCAGACAGACATGGTGAAAAATGTTGCACCGGAGGTTATGGAAGAGCTGCGGCAGGAGACGCCGCTGGAGCAGCTGGGCAGACCGGAGCAGGTGGCCGATGCCATCTGGTATCTGGCGTCTGAACAGGCGAGCTTTGTTACCGGCACATTGCTGGATGTCAGCGGCGGATTTGTGATGTAAAAATACAGCAGAACGAACTGCACCCCAATTATTAGATAGTACATGATACTGTCTAACAAATGGGGTGCAGTTCAAAGTCTATACCGTCCTGTGATACCCGATATGAGACTGTCAGGAAATATGGGCCGAAACCCAGGAAATCAGATCGGAGAATACCTCGTCTTTGTTGGTTTCGTTGTGCATTTCGTGGCGGCCGCCGGGATAGAGCTTGAGGGTTACGTCCTCCAGCTGAGCATGCTGCAGCATGGAATATACCGCCTGTACGCCCTTACCATAGTTCCCCACGGGGTCACAATCTCCGGAATAGATCAGAACAGGCAGAGACTTCGGGAGCCGTCCGGCCCAGTCGCTGGTGTTGACATGGGTGTAGGCAGTGAGCATGTCCCGATAAGCCGAGACGGTAAAGGAAAAATTGCACTTGTTGTCGGCGGCATACTTTTCCCATACTGCGGGATCCCGGCTGAGCCATGCGTTCCCGGAGGTGGCATCGGGAATCTTTTTGCAGTAGGAACCCATGCTGCATTTTACCATAAAGTTTGAGACATACCGCGGACCCTTGACCTTTGCCAGAAATCCGGCCAAATGCCGTCCAAAGGGCATCAGCGGACTGGGACCGCCGGTGCCGCTGATGATTAACCCGTCAATGGTTTCCGGATGCAGTTCTGCATACCAGCGGGCATAAAAGCTGCCCATACTGTGCCCCAGCAGGAAATAGGGAACGCCGGGAAATTTTTTGTGGCCCAGTGTGTTCATGGTGTACAGGTCCTTTAAAATGAACCGGTAGCCGCCCTGTTCCGCCATAAAACCATAGTCATTTGGTGCGCTGGTGTCGCCGTGCCCCAGATGGTCGTTGCCGCAGACGGCAATGCCAGCCTCGCAGAGTACCTGAAACATCGGCTCGTACCGGCAGATATATTCGCACATTCCGTGGCTCAGCTGAATCACGGCGCGAATGGGCTGCTCGGCGGGGGTGTAATAAAAACCGGCAACCTGGGATGTGCCATCTGCGGACGGAAAATGAATGGATTCCTTCTGGAATGTGGGCATAGCGCTCCCTCCAAATGTGTTTGATGCATTCAGTATACACTGTTTTGGGCGCGAGGACAATGGGGAGGGAAAATAATTTGTATGCGAGAACGAAGTAGAGAGAAATGTGCAAAAAGGACTTGACAAGACAGCAACTGTGCGCTATAATAGTAGCACTTTGAGAAGCAATATCGCGGGGTGGAGCAGTTCGGTAGCTCGTCGGGCTCATAACCCGAAGGCCGTCGGTTCAAATCCGGCCCCCGCAACCATATTGAATGAGTCCCGCTTTTCGAACAATTTTATCGAAAAGCGGGGCTTGTCATATCTGGAAAGCCTTGCAATGTGGGACTTTTCGCTTTTGGTGGGAGAACCGTCATGTTTCCAAAACTCGCTAAACGCAAAACTAATATTTCTACGCAAAGCGGCTATTTAGACACCGCTTTCCGAAAAAACAGACTTGTAGGCATCCTCAAACGCCTGCGGCGTCTTATAGTTCAGCGTTTGGTGAGGGCGCACTTCATTGTAGAACTGAATATACGTTTCCACGCTTCTGCGAAAATGCTGTTCGGATGTATAATCCTTTCGGTAAGCTTCCTCCCGTTTAAATGAGGAAAAGAACGTCTCGGCTACGGCATTATCTAGTGGTCTGGCAGTTGCGGAAAAAGACTGCTTTACCCCACATTGCTGAAATAGAGCGGTTAGTGTCTTTGAAACATACTGACGGCCACGGTCACTGTGGAAAGTCAGATTTTGTGGGCTTCCACGTTCTTGAAATGTTGCCTTGAAAGTTGCTGTAACTAGATGCGTACTCATGTGCTTGGATACTCGCCAACCGATGATTTTCCGGGAGTATAAATCCAGAACGATGCAGAGGTAAAGCCAATAGCTTTTGACCTTGAAGTATGTAATGTCACTGACCCACGTCTGATTAGGATGGTCTGCTGAAAACTCCCGTTTCAGCAGATTTTGTTTTGCAGACTGTTGTTTTCTCTTAAACTGCTTTTTTGCATCTGTCCGGACGCTGTATAACCCAAGTTCCTGCCTGATGGCAGAGATACGCTTCTTGCTAACATGAATGTTGCGATTGGCCAAGACCGTACGGATTTTCTCTGCACCAAAACGCTGTTCGCTGTCATCAAATACCTGCTTGACCTTCAACATGAGTTGTGCTTGTTCCTCCTGATATTTGCTGCGGTCTGCTTTTCGGAAGATGTGATTGTAGAAGGTTCCCCTTGCAACTTCGAGAGCATCACACAATTCATGAACGCTGTATGAATTATCCGGGTGATTGTAAAGCGCTTCAAGGGTGGCAAGCTTCTTCTGCAAGGGGACACTAGACAAATATCCGGTCTGGCGAATGATCTCTATGTGATGTTCCAGCTTTTGCAACCGACGAGAGAGTGCATCAAACTCGGCAGGTGTGTAGGTGCGATTGGATGTTTTAATGGAACAATATTCTTTACGCCATTGATATAGGGTGCTTTGCGAGATGTGTAGCTCCTGACTTAAGGCTTTGATTGATTCGCCTTTTTCGTAGCGGCGGATGGTCTTGACTTTGAGCTCTGTTGGATAAGTTATCGGCATAGCCTCAGCTCCTTTCGTGGTGATGAGACCATTGTAACAGCAGATTGTCAAAGAAGGTACATTGAAGTATAATAAATCCCGGGAGCGATAGTAATGTGAAAGGGATATTGTCTATGAAAACAGATTGTTTTGAAAACCCATTTGCAGTAGAATCAACTCAATACGCGAACAAATTTGATGAAGCACTTGATCTTGAAGATTGGAATGCGACTAAGCTACTTATTAAAGAATGTGAGAATTTAATTAGACAGCATCCTGACGATTATAAATATGCTCCTATTTACTATTCTCTCGGCACATCATACAGCGATTTAATAGAGCATATTCCAGAATGTGCAGGAGATAGCACACAAGAAAAAATAGTGTACTATTTTCGAAGATGCTTTGAGCTTTTATCCAATGAGGAATTAGACAATCCTCGCTATAAGCCATATGTGACAGGATTGAAGTTACCTCTTTTGACTAACTACGCAAATATTGTGGAGCAATGCGGAAGGAAGATATCTGCAATTCGGTATTACCGAAAAGCCTTGGAGATTGATCCTAGTTTTACTATGGCTATTGGTAACATTGGAGTTGCATTATTATGCTATTCTATGATAGTACATGACCCTAGTCATCGAAACTATCTCAATCATTTCGCTTATAGGTATTTGAAGTTAGCATTAACGGCTTCCGATAACGAAGTTCATCCATCGGCAAAAAAGCATTTTCAGAGAGTAATTAATGGGTATGATGAGCAATATGTGAGTGATTTTCTTGAAAAGCCGTTACACATCAGAAAATACACTTGGGACAGTAAGCAGGAAACAGATTACCGGAATTGGTGCCTAAAAAACCATCTCTTTTTGAACCCTTTGAATGATCTGATTTTAGAGCATTTGTGTTTTGCTGCAGATACCCTGCAGTTGCCTGGAATTGTAACACCTATTGAAGAAAAAGATATTCCAATTTATTTTGGAATATTTAATCAAATAAAGCAAGAGTTCATTTATGCTCGGTATTTGTGTTATCAGGGTCAGGCTTCTTACGATGAGCCGCATTATGCAGATAAGGACACATACCTGGTTAATCTTTATGATTATCCACAATATTCAATCCATATTGAGCAGGAAAAAGCAGCGTTTCGATTGCTATATTCACTTTTCGATAAGGTTGCTTTCTTTGTAAATATGTATTGGGCATTGGGAATCAAAGAACGTGATATTACCTTTCACAGCATATGGAAAGACAAAAGTGGACATGGAAGTAATAAATATGAGCATGCTGCGATTGATATAACTAATAACGTTGCACTTTTGTCTATAAAGTGGATATATAAAGACTTTAATACCCGATTTGGCGATTCTGAACATCCTGAACTTCAAAAATTTAATACTTTACGAAATGCATTGGAACACAAGTATGTTAAAGTGCATTCTGGATTACTATATTCAATAAAAGCACCATATTTTGATGATGATGGTACATATCACATTTCAGATGGAGATTTGCAAAAATTAACTATTGAACTGGCACATATGGTGCGCGAATTAATAATTGATCTTTCCATGGCTGTACACATAGAAGAGCAAAATCGAGGGGAAACGCATAGTGAAGAGAAGATTATACCCCAGATCACCTTACAAGAATATGATGATGAGTGGAAAATATAGAGTTATCCGATATCTATAGTGTTGCGACAACACAAATCGCCGCTGATTTCGCTAGAAATCAGCGGTTTTTCCTTGTTTTCTGAACCGAATAAACTTCATACAGGTATAATGGCAGCCCCGGCCGCTGTGCATGATTGTCTTATGATTTAGAGAAATCTCGTATTTGGCTATGCAGTCTTGTGAAAAACAGAATGCCAAGTCAACTGTGGTTATCACTCAAATATTCATGCAAAGACCATATGCGTCAAAAATCGCTGTGCGCATACTTCCGTTCTCCTTACAATCGCCAATTGCATAAAACTCAGGTGCAGAGCCAAAAAACGCCATTGCCTCGTCCCATTTTGGCGCAAGTCCACCACATACAACAATATCGTCGCATGCAACGGCGCAGATTGGTCCATCCGCTACCTGATAGAAAACCCGCCCCTTTTCCAGTCTGATTGTCCTTGCCGACCGGATATGGTGAACGCCGCATTGACACGAAAACCTGTTAACATTGCCCCGCTCACGGATTGGGTTCAACTCGTACGCGACAATGTTCTTCCTTGAAATCTCAGTCACATTGTGTCCAGCGCGCGCAAGATAGATGGCTGCTTCCGCAGGTACTGCTGAGCCGCCAATTACAACCACATTTCGCCCCAACTTCTCCTCGTTTTGGAACGCCGAATATACATTCATGGAAGCGTACTCAATTCCGGGCAAATCCGGCATAACCGGAGATCCCCCGATTGCCACAATCACAACATCGAAATTCTCTTGTTCAATCGTTTCCGGCGTCGCCTGCATATTTAGCCGAACCTCTATCTGCTTTCTTGCCATCTGATGCACGAGAAATTCCCGATAGCGATTCAGTCTCCACTTAAAATCGCAATTCGCAACCCGCTTGAGTTCGCCGCCCAATGCATCCGACTGCTCAAATAGAATTGGCTCGTGGCCACGCTGCTTCAAATACAATGCTGCGTTCATCCCACCGGGACCGCCCCCAATAATTGCGACACGTTTGCGCTTTGTGACAGGGGCAATCATTTTATCTGCACGGTATTCCATTCCCATACGGGGGTTTAGCGTACAGTGGCTCATGAAGTCATTGGTAAATGCAACACCCCTGCAGTTATGACAGAGAATACATGGAATGAGGTCCTCACCCCGCCCTTCCTGTATGATGTCCCCCAGCTCCGGATTGCACAGGAACATATGCGATGTTTGGATAAAATCGGCAGCACCGGAGGCAATCACATTTTCCAGCATTTCCAGATTCATATATGGCGTGCTAATTGCAATTGGCGTCTGGATTCCAGCAGCTTTCAGTGTTTTTCCCATCTCAATTCCGGGAGCATAGGAATCATCCAACTCCAAATCTCCAGATGCAGAGCGCAAATACAGGACATCCGCATACGGTTCCAGCAGCTTTAGGAAGCCAACAACCTCCTCCATGGACATCTTTACGCCCATATTATCGCCTTCGTACGGTGCGTTGATATAGAATATAAAATCATTCCCTAAAGCGTTCCGAAGGCGTTCCATCATGTAGACTGGAAATCTTGCGCGATTTTCACGACTCCCGCCATATTCGTCCGTTCGATGATTTGTGGCAGCGCAGAAGAATTTCAGCATCAGATCAATCGGTATGACCGCCGCGTCAAACTTAAAGCTTTGATATATCCGGATCCGATTTAAAACCACATCAATATACTCATCGATTTTATCCTGTGATAAGAACACGTTGTCATGGCTTGCACGGTTGATCTCTGTCATTCCCGGGCACTTGCCCTCCGGGCCGACCAATGCACCAAATGAGAATTCCAAATCATCATCGCTATTCTTCATGTATCCGCCATGGTAGTTTACATGATCTCCCCCCTCATTGACACTGTAATGGGCTGGGAGTTCTGGCTGAAGCGAAATACATACTTTTGATCCATAATAATGAAGCATATATGCAAAATGTGTAAAGTAATTTTGTGCTCCCTTATCCTTCAGATCATACATCGCAAAATGCGGAATGTCATAGGCTGCAATGGAGCGTTGATAATCATTGGCCAGATCGTGCATCAATACCATTGCTGCGCCGTTTTTTGCCATTTGACAGTAAAAACTGACCACAGGATCTGCTGGGTACGACTCCGGTCCCTGCAAATAGTGCGGCTGAGCCGTTGGATAGATCAATCTGCTTTTTAAAATCGTATTCCGAATCTTGATTGGAGAATTGATATAATGATAGCGTGGTTTCATGCTGCACCTCTTTTTCTGACTGAAACATATGCAGCACTCAAATCGAGTGCTGCATATATTTACGTAAATCAATGAACCAAATGATTCAATTATCTTTCGCCTGCTGCATACTCATCGTATGCATTCTGATAGACATCAAGGATTTCACGAAGACCCATATCATTGAGGGTGCTCTGGAAGGTACTCCACGTCTCATCGTTGATTTCCGCTGCATTGGTCATAAATGCAAGCAGTGTTTCCTGGGCATAGGTTAGAACTGCCGTTGCCTCGTTAATAATGCCATCGCTTTCCATAGAGGTCAGCGCGGCAGCGTTGGGATAGAAATGTTCTCCTGTAATGGAAGGATCATTGTAGATTTCATAGGCTTCGATTGCATCCTCATCCAGCGTGCTGAACAGACGCTTCTCATACTGATAGTGGGGAACCAGATTCAGCATGGAGTTGATGGAAATTGCGCCACCTGCGTTGATGCCATATTCGCTGTTGGTGATTGCATCCAGCAGCTTGACCGTTCCGTCATCTTCCAGTTCATAGCCAATGCCTTCTACACCATAGTTGCCCATCATACTGCCTTCGTCCGTGAAGAAGTAGTTGAAATACTGAAGAATCAGCGCAGGATCTTCTGCGGTTGCTGTAATACACCATCCTGTAATGCCCATCATGTCACCAACGCCGATCAGCTCATCTTTCCAAGTATTTGTTCCGTCCTTACCCAGGGGATCGGCAATTGCCTCTGCATCCAGGAGATTTGGATCATCCGACCATCTGGTCCAGTCGTTTACCGTACCCGCATTATCGCTCCAAAGACCGTTCTTTCCGGCGACAATATCGCCAAATCGGTCAGGACCGCCGTTGCTCAGACTGTAGAAATCCTGATCCACAATGCCATCTGCATACAGCTGTGCAATCCACTCCACAAAAGTGCGGTAGTTGTCTTCCACAAAGGAGCATGTAACCGTTCCGTCATTGACATAGACGGGAATACTCGTATTGGCATAGCCCACGCATCTGGTATCAAATGCTGCATTAAATTGCTCCAGAGAGAATTCCGTGTAGAGCCTCAGGGCTCCCGAGGCGCCGTAGGTCTCCTTAAAACCATAGAGTGCATCCGTAAAACCGTCCAGTGTAGTAGGTGCGTCCATACCAAGACCATCCAGCCAATCCTGCCGAATCACCAGCCCGGCACCGACAAGGGGCTCGTCCATAACGGAGAACACAGAAAGGTGCGTTCCGCTTTCATATACGGCTCTCTGCGTTGATTCGTTGGATTCTGCAATTCGCTGAAGATAGGCAGGCGCGTTCTCCGCCAGTAGTTCATCGGTAAGCTCGATGATAACATCGTCGATATAGGCCTGCGATGCTCCGCCAGTATAGTATGTCATCGGAATAAAATCCGGCCAGTCGCCAGAAGCAATCAGCAGCTGGAACTGCTCGGATGCAACCGTGTCACTGACGGATCTTACATCCAGTTTTACCCCTGTTGCCTCGGCAGCATAATCCAGAATATAGCACTGGTTCCACTCCTCAAAGGCTGCCGTGTAGGTCCCTTTCATGGTGGCCCAGGTCTGAAGGGTGGTATCCATGTTAAGCGGATAGCTGATTTCAACTGCTGGCTCCGGTTCCGCTGTCGAAACCATTTCCGGTGTAGAATTGTCTTTCACGGTCGCTTCTTCAGTCTGTGATGGTTCTGCCGGTGCAGACTCCATCTGCGAAACGCGATTGGACGTAGCTGTTGGCTCGGAATCACTGGCAGCGGATGTGCCGGACCCGCACCCAGGAAGTACCGACGCAATCATTGCAATCATAAGCAATATGGAAAGCAAACTCTTTTTCATTCGATCCAGTCCTTTCTTGTCTGTTTCTTTGAATCCGCAGCTTCTCAGAATGACTGAATTTAGTCTACCAAACGGTCCCCCAAAAGGCAATTCTCACAATCCAGCAACTATCTCAGTTTCACGCATATTTACTTTTTTCACACTATTTTTTATCTTTTCTCTGAACCTCTCGATACTCCCCTGGTGTAATTCCTTCCAATTTTTTGAAGCTGCGAAAGAATGTCCACTGGTTTGTATAGCCAACTCGGTCAGAGATCACTGTAATCGGGTCATTTGTTGCATCAAGCTGCCGTTTGGCTTCCTGAATCCGAATATAATGGATGTTCTCTAACGTGCCTCTGCCTGTATGCTGTTTCAGCAGCTTGGTTAGATGCTGCTGGCTGATATGATTCGTGTTGCAAATCATTGTCACATCGAGATTCGGATTCGCATAGGTGCTTTCAATATACCGAATAACATTAATTGCTCTGGCATTGTCGCTGAGATAATGGTCTATGCGGAATTGCTCCAAGCCATCGAACAGCATCGTTACCAGTTTTTTAGTAACCCCCAAGGAACGGGTATCCTGCAATTGGTGTGCAGTATCGATGATATGATAGGCATCTGTTTCCGTCGTATACAGGTCAAAGAATTGGCTTCCTAGCGCATAATTTATATGATTCATCAGCTTTAGCTGAAGTCCTGCTACCGCTGAAAAGCGATCCTCACTACAGCAATTGATCAGTTCAATCAAATACTCCTTTGCGGCACTGTATTCAAACGACATCACAGCCATCAGATACTTGCGTTCCAATTCCTTCTGCCTATTCTTCTGCTCCCGGCTGAGCACGCGCTTATGCACATCAAAATATGTGATAAACCGTTCCCGATAATCCAGGACCTGCTGATACTCCGACAGGCGTTTGACCTCTCTGTAAAGCCGCTGAATTTTTTCTGCGGTTTTGCAGACAGACGTAATGGCAACCGCCACCTGAATACCGTAGTTTGATGCCAGGGTAAACGCAGACTGCTCTGCACAGTATCGAATTAAGCTGGTTTTGTGTTCGCTGCTGAATTCTATGTCTGATTCATCAAATTCCGCGAAATTCATCAGCACGCACTCATGCCCGTCCACCTCTAGATGGTATGCATCTCCCAAAAAATCCAACGCCTCTTCGAATATATCGTGGATCAATGCGTCTAATCGGGTGGCATGTTCTGTGCGCTCCCAGCCAAACATATCGTTATGATTATTTTGATCCGTGCCAATCTCTACAATTTTCAAGAGTGCAAAATAGGGTGACTTTAGATACAGGTGGTACCTCTCGTCATTAATGTCGCTAAAATCTTTTTTTCCATAAACAACGGACAATTCTTTATGATAGCTGGAGTCTCCGCGCAACAGCCCTTGGAATATCCGTTTATGCAGCAAACGGTCAATAACAAGTGCATTTTCGGCGCTATAAAGAGTCTGCTCCGGCCTTTTTTTCTCATCCTCCATATCATCACCATCCGCTTTTATTATATCGTTTGGTATCTAATCTCGTCAACGGAAATGTGAAATTCGCAAAAAGGCGTGATTTTGTGCATTCATTAAGAAAGTGCAGATTTACACCATGATTCTTCCTTGTTATAGTAAATTGAACTTTTTTATGAAAGGCAGGTCGATTGCATGCCGGATTTAAACGAAATGCGTACCGCTGCGATTCAAAAAATTGACGATGCTGCGCAGGAAGCGTTGCAAAATAATCAAAAAGCAATGGAAAACCTAAAAAAAGCACAAGAGAATATTGCGCTGGGAAAAAAGCTGTCTCAGCGTGCTGCTGACTATCAAGATGCCAAAAACGCTCTAACGTCCCATACTTATCTATACCGGGGACAAATGCAGCCGCAGGAGATGGATTGGTTCTGGATTCGGGATCGTTATGACATTATTTACAACATGTATGCCGGACGTGAAGCGGTCAACAACTACTATCTGGAGAGCACCAGTGAATTCAAAAGTACAAAGCTGCGGCTTTTTGCAGATATGTGGAACGTGGAAAATACCCGCGAAAACTACGGAATCGGAGATCTGGTGCTCAACATGCTCCATACGCCGTACATTGAAATTGCCGGTGACGGCGAAACTGCCAAGGTTGCATGGGGCGCATTTAGCTATCAAACTGAGCTGATGGACGACGGGTATCCTATGGGTCAGTCCTCGGTTGGCAATACCGGAATTTCCGGCGTTGTTCGCAAAGAAAATGGTCAATGGAAAATTTGGGTATTTGGCTCCGGCGCCGGTGTAGAGCCTGGAGGCGACCATATGGGCGGACGCTTCAATGCAACTCCCACCCGGCTCATGCCCGATGAAATAATCCCTAGTCACGATGTCGGCGTTCATTTCGTTGGCAGTGTCCCGATCGAGCAGAAGGGCACGCAATTTAGTCCGAAGGCAGTGCCGAAAAACGAGCCTGAGCTTCCGCTTCGATACGAAACCTGGGATGATAGCCGCTCCTATATCAAACCGATTGCAGGAAAGGAGGCAGAGTAAGCATGCGGGATTATTCCTATAGCGAATCTGTTTTAAATGCTGAAAATATGCTTGACTACACTGCTTACTATAGCCGTCATGTAGACGGGAAGGCCGCTGCTGCCTTGACTGCAAGTCAGGACAACTTAGCAAAGAGTGAAAAAGTTCTTGAGGACAGCATTGCACAATTGCACGAGGCGAAAATCGCGCTCAGCAATCTACAGCTTCAAAATCTAATGACAAGGTTTACCCATTATACTGCCAGTCAGCGAAAGAAACAGGCCTTTCAAAAATTTTGGTCTGATCGTCAAGATGTTGGGCTCCGGTTCCCCGGGTTCCTTTATCAGGGACGTGACGCCATTCTTGCCTATTTGGACGGTGTTGCTGCACAGCAGGATGCAAAGCTCCATGAACTCCAGGGGGATGCATACTGTGCAGATACAGCCGCACAAATGCGCGGTACCGGTTTTTCTGACTGTATGATGCTTTGCACCCCCTACATTGTAATCGCAGAGGATGGGCATACTGCCAAGGGTATCTGGAATTTGATGCACATTATGCGCGAATCCCGGGCTGGGAAAAGAGAACTTTCTGACTGCGTATATGAGATCTGGTATGTAGATTTCATCAACGAGAACGAGGCTGGCGACTGGAAAATCTGGCACATGGATGTCAACGAGCTATTTGCGGAGGCTTTCGACGAAAGTATCCTGCCTCCCGGGCCTATGGAGCTGCGTAAGCCCCGTGTTGGCGGCGATTCCCCTCCAGGCAATCTTGCGATGGGTGGCATGCAGGGAATGCCCGGTATGCCCGGCGGTTCCGGTGGCGGACTGCAAGTCCCATCTGAACCCAAATACCCGGAGCCTTATGAAACCTATACTGAAGAAATGCTTCTGAGCCAGCACAAAGCGCGGGCATTGGACTATGTTGGAATCGTCCCAGAGTACATGATGCATCTCCCGTTTGTATTCCAGCCCGATGGTCCTCCGGGCATGGGTGGATCAGGTCCCAAGGATGCGGATGATTCTGGCAGCCTCGACAGTCCTAACCCGGAGAAATCGTGAAAGGAGGCTATTCATATGAGCTACGCTGAAACAGACCGCATCTATAAACCGATGCACTCCATGACGACCTCTGCCCGCGTGAAAATGGCGGTGCAGGAAAATGACATTGTTGCCAAAGCACTGGCTCGCGCAGAGACTGATCTGGATGAGATCAGGAAAAATGACACCCGGGCAAAGGATGTCCGTGCAATTGAAAATTTGATGTCTGCCCAGTTTTATCTCTCTTACGCAAACTGCAGGAAAGAACTGCTCGATAATTACTGGTCAAAACGGGATGATATTGCCTATGGCATGGAAGACCGAGCCTGTATTGGTCGGGAAGCCGTTTATCGGTATTACGTGGATGCATATGGAGACGCCCAGGCAGCGCGCAACAGTGGGATTGGCGACATGACGTTAGATCTTTCTACCAGTCCCTACATAGAAATTGCACAGGATGGCCAAACCGCACAGAGCATTGTCATCACCATGAGCTACCGCGCGGATGCCGGAGTTACTGACCACATCCGTTCAAGAGTTGGGTTTGATTTGATCAAGGAGGATGGCAGCTGGAAAATCTGGCACCTCCGCCAATTGGCCGATATTTCGCTGCCCTGCACGCCTGCTGATCCCAATGCCACTCGGGCGCAGGATGACAAATCGTTCTACCCGGCAAGTAACGGTCCTGTATCTTCGGTCAGCCGCGATTATCTTGCCGCTGCCCCTGCACTGCCCCATGATCTGCCGCAGGCATATGCATGCTGGCAGGATGATGCAGTAACAGATACCCCCCGCACGAATCGTATTACCATTAATATCGAAGAGGTCGGCAAAGCGCTTCACGTTCCGCAGACAGAGCCAACGCTCCCGCCCGGAATGAAACCGCCTCCCGGCATGCCCAAGCTGCTGCAGTCGGACTGGGGCGCGCCTTCCTGCCTTTCCCTGGGCGCTGAAGAAATCAAAAAACGTGCAGGCGGTGCAGATGAAGTTGCCTTCCAGGGCAGCGGCGCATCCTGGATCTTTACTGCCTTTGCAAATGCAGTGCTCCCCGCTGTTCCCTGCATTTTTGTGCCGCCTCTGAACGACTATGTCCGTGTACGGCCTTTGCGCATGAGCGATGATTTTGGCAAGGAATCTGGAATTGCATTCAATGTAGTCGAAACAGGTACCTCCATAAAAGTCCACATCCATGAAACCGGTATTGCAAAGGATCAAAGAGAGTTGTCTCGCATGCTTTCCAACGCAGTTCTTCCCGTCGCCGCGCCAGGAAAAGATGTATATATTACTGGTATGATGCCGAACTTTGTAGCTGTTGCGATTGCAACTGGCTATTCCAAAGCGGGGGCCAGAACGGTAAACATCAAACTGGCAACCGAGAAAGCATACACTTGCTGTATTTCCAATGATCCTGTATTTCCAATTGGGACAATAACCAATCCATAAAGAGCCGCCTGAAAATTGAATGAGTCCCGCTTTTCGAACACTTTTATCGAAAAGCGGGATTTGTCATATCCGGGAAGCTTTGCAATGTGGGATTTTTCGCTTTTGGGAGAGAAGCATCGTTTTTCCGGAACTCGCAAAACGGTCTTTTTGCAGGAAAATGTGTCGTTTAGACAAAATGGTTGAATGTGGGAGAAGACTTATATATAATAGAATAGAATGTAATCTATGTAAATCATTGCTGGAAATTGGGAAGGAGGATCGTGAAACGCCTGGAAAGCGGATAGAACGACAATAAGGAGGAAAAGACATGAATCAAGTAAAAAAGAGGATCGGGAGAGGACTGGCACTACTCCTGGCCGTGCTGCAGGTCATGCTGGTGTTTGCTGTGGTTCCGGTCAGTGCAGCGGATGATGTGGAAACCAGCGGCACCTGCGGAGAGAATCTGACGTGGACGCTGGATGACGGGGGGACATTGACGATCTCTGGAACTGGTGCAATGACGGACTACGACACCAGCGACTCTATGCCGTGGTATAGCAGCCGTACAACAATTCAGAGCATCATAATTGAAGATGGGGTAACGACTATTGCTTTGAAGGCATTTTGTTATTGTAGCAATCTGAGTAGCGTAACCATTCCTGCTAGTGTGACGACTATTGGCGATAGTGCATTTTATGATTGCAGTAGACTGAGCACTATAGAACTTCCGGATGGGGTAACGACCATTGGAAAAAGTGCATTTAGTGGTTGCAGTAGCCTAAGCAGTATAGAATTGCCGAATAGCATAATGACCATTGATGAACAGGCATTTCTTTGTTGTAGCAGTCTAAACAGCATAGAACTACCAAATAGCATAACATGTATTAGCTCATTTATGTTTTACAACTGTCCTAAATTGAATAGTGTTCTGATTCCATTGAGTGTAACCAAAATCGGAAGTGGTGCTTTTCGAGCCTGTGAAAATCTAGAAAATGTGTACTATGGCGGTTTTGAGGAGAACTGGTCTAACATATACATTGGAGAAATGAACGATCCCCTCCGTAACGCAACTATCCACTATAATTCAATCGGGCTGGACGAGGGCGAGTACGACTCCCCACAGACCAGTGTGTGGTACCAGGTTTGGGGCAGTGGGGACCGCGACTATTATACCGGCGATGTTACGCTCCAGGTGGGAGAACAGACCTACACCCAAAAGGCAAAAGCAGGAACCCGACTCAGCGCGAATATTCCCGTCTCGGATGCAAGCAAGGTTTCCATCTCCAAAGAGGGCTATTTTACATGCAAGATTCCCAGAGAATTGGTGTATCAATGCAACGGGGTGGTACTCGTCCCGGAGGATGAAAAAAACCGTTTGTTCAGTTTGCGGCAGTTAGAAGAAATGGCTTAAAAAAATACACCAATGTTATGGCATCCTACGAAACGGTATACGAAAACAACCTGACTCCGTATGACTTCTATGTGGATATCAACTGGAACGGCGCAAAAACTGGTAAAATTTGGTTAGAACAGGGCGACAACACCATGACGCTGCATGAGGGCAAAAACACGAACCTGCTGTTGGGCGGCACGTTTACAAAATCGTATGATAACCCTGTCAGCCTGTGCTATACCGATGGTAGCGGAAACCGCTATCGCATGAAGCTCAGCCTTCTGCAAGTGTTGAAATCTCATAAGTCAATGAAAATCGACGGCGGAGAGTCGACTACCAAAACAAATCCAAAGAATGACACCGTGGACGAGATGTGGGGAGACATGTCGCTTTCCTTTGATATGTTCAATGAGTCCGTACCGGTTGAACTAAAATTGATGCCCACAAGTGAGACAGCAGGTACCTTTAAGGGAACATTGGGTGTAAAGTTTAAGGATGAGGGTGATCATAAAGTAACGTTAATTGATTATGTAGATAGGGTACTGGGCAAAAATTTCACGATGATTGGTGACAAGGATCCCGATAAATTGATTAAAAACCTTGAACAGAACGGAATTGGGGCGGTCACACAGAAAAACTCCTTTGCGGTTACGGTAGATACCCAACTGCTTGGATATGTCGAGGGAACCTATAAACTGGGAAAGAATGGAGAGCTGGTAAACATGGAGTTTACCGACTCCGGAATGCTGGCAAATGTATCGGGCGGTATATCCACCACGCGGCAGCACTACGCTACACCGGTACCGTGGTTCTGGAAGCTTGAACTGAAAACAAAGCTGGAGCTGGCGCTTTCCACCGGAAAAGACTGCAATGGAACAGATGTAACCATCAAGCCGGCGGACACCAATGCAAGCCTTGCCGGGAAAGCCAGCCTGACCTTGGGAGGCAAGGTGGCGGCAGGACTCAGTGGATCGGCGTCTATTGGCGTCAGCGGCTCCGGCACCGGACATGTGGATGGGCAGCTGCTCCCCTTTGACCGCACGAAGCTGGACATCTATGCGGATTTCGAGATTAATCTTGTGGATTTTGAAGTGGGGCCATTTTCTGGATCAGTCTGGAAATACAAGAGCGACCAGTATTATCTAATGAAAAACGGTGTGCTTTTCCCTGACGACCAAAGCTATTCAAGCGGTGGCGGCGGCGGTGGTGCTTCTGGCGGCGGAAGCGGCGGCGGTTTCCGCCCGTACAGCGGTGAAGCGGCTGATGAAAGCAACGCTTCGATTGAAATGAAACCGATTGCCCGTCTGGACAGTGAGAACTACAGCACATTCGAGGCGAACTCTGGCGAGGCAACTGTGGTGGATGACAACGGCTTTGCCGGGCAGATTATCCAGGACAATACCTACGCCGCCAGCCAGCCCCAGCTTGTTTCCTTTGCAGATGGGACAAAGCTGATGGTTTGGGTTGGTAGCGTGTCGGAAGAGGTACGGCCTCTGGACGTCAACCGTGCGGCACTGTATTACAGCGTCTACAATGGCTCCAGCTGGAGTACGCCCGCTGTGGTCCAGGAGGACGGAACGGCGGATGCGTCGCCGGTACTGCGCTGTATCCAGGATACGGCATATCTGGTATGGGTGAATACGGGAAGCGTATTGACGGATACAGATACCTATGCAGATTATTGCAAGGAGATGGAAATCGGATATGCACGCTTTGATACGGAGACAAAGGCATTTACCGACATTGCAAATGTGGAAACCAATGAAGCGGCGGATTTCCTTCCGACGGTTACGGCAGTCAATGGCGTGCCGACGGTAGTCTGGCTGCAAAACTCGGAAAACGACCCGCTTCAGCTCAGCGGAACGACGACGCTTATGAGCGCCAGCCTGAGCGACGGGACATGGACCGAGGCAGAGCTTGCAGCGGAGCTTGGAGCGGTGGATGGCCTGTATATGCCGAATGCGGCGGAGGCACTCTCTGTCTACTTCTCCCAGGATACGGATGGCGACGCGAAAACCAGCACAGACAAGGAGGTTTTCCTGCTGCAAAATGGAGAAATTCAGCAGCTTTCGGAGAACGATGTGCCGGATACAAAGCCGTTTATGGTAAACGATGTTGTGTATTGGTATCGTAACGGCGTTTTGACGGATGGAAGTAACGAGATTGCCCTGGCTGTGGATACGGATCGCGTTTACGCGGTCAGCAATGGAACAAGAGCAGCAATTCTCTATACGGAATTGAATGACGATTTCTCTACCACCGTTTATGCAAATATCAACGACGGCGGCGCATGGGGAGAGCCGGTGGCGCTGTTTCACTCGGATCGGTATATTTCTGCACTGAGCGGTAATATGCTGGAGGATGGAACCATTGAGAGTGTCGCAGGAGAAAGCCTTGTGGGCGAGGACGGCGTTCAAAGCGCAAGGGTTGTGCTGTACCAGGTTGAAAAAGAATGCAATCTGCAAATGACGGACCTTGATTATGATGTGCTGTCGCTGAATCCGAATGGTACACTTGTTATGTATGCATCGGTGAAGAATACCGGCACGACGGCAATGGAGAATGCTGCCATCACGCTGACAGCCGGTGGTCAGGAACTGGAAACTCAGAGCATTTCGGAAGCACTCCAGCCCGGCCAAGAGGAAATGTATGTGATTTCTTATCAGATTCCCAGTGACTTTGTCCCGGGAGAGATTACTGCAACCGTTACAGCGGAAAATGATGCGGATAGCAGTGATAATACGGCAAGCTGCACACTGCCGACCATGGATGTTTCTGTGGAGGATGTAACAGCGGTGCAGACCGAAGAACTGACGGAGGTTGCTGCATATATTTCCAACCGGGGCTTTGCGGATCTGACCAATATTACGGTTCATCTGCGTAAGGATTCACCGGATGGGGAAGAGCTTGCGTCCACGACTGTTGATCAAATTGCAGTAAAAACCGGCGAGATTGTTTCGTTTGAAGTCGATGTGCCGAATAACACTGTGGTATACGTAGTGGCAGATGACCTGGAGCTGGAAACGACATATTCCAATAATCAGAACTTTACATTGACCCATGAGAATGAAGAAATCGCCGAGTCGAAGCTTGAGAGTGAGCATGAACACAGTTTCCAATTTGTCGAAACCGTTGCGCCGACCTGCACCGAAGCGGGATATGACCTTTATCGCTGTGGCTGCGGTGAAGAGGAGCGGCGAAGTGAAGTGGCGGCGACCGGACATAGTTGTAAGATTCAGAACGCAAAGAAAGCTACCTGCACCGAAGCTGGCTACACCGGTGACGAGATCTGCGAGACTTGCGGCAAGACCGTGAAAGCTGGCGAAAAAATTCCGGCAACTGGCCACACCAAGGTGGAGATCCCTGCGGTAGCAGCCACGTGCACCAAGGACGGTGCAACCGCTGGTGTCAAATGCTCTGTTTGCAAGGAAATCCTACAGGCCCCCGAAAAGGTGCCTGCTAAGGGTCACACCTGGGACAAGGGCAAGGTGACCAAGGAGCCGACCGTCACGGCAGAAGGCGTAAAGACCTATACCTGCACCGTGTGCGGCGCAACAAAAAATGAAGCGATTGAGAAGCTGAAGGCTTGTGACGGCGGAAAGAGCTGCCCTGCTTACGGCTATCGGGATGTTGACAAGCAGCAGTGGTATCATCTGCAGGTGGACTACGTCATTGAGAGCAAGCTCATGGTCGGCGATGAAAAAGGCAACTTCCAGCCCAACGCTAATCTGACCAGAGCACAGATGGCCCAGATCATGTACAGCTGGGCGGGCAGACCTGCGGTAACGGGCAAATCTAAGTTCTCTGATGTGAATGACGGCGCCTGGTATGCAAATGCTGTAATCTGGGCAACCCAGAATGGCGTTGTGTACGGCTATGGCGGCGGAAAGTTTGCTCCGGACGATCCGGTTACGCGCGAACAGCTGGTGGCGATGCTTTACCGCTATGCAGGAGCACCTGCGGCAACGGGAACGCTGAATGAGTTCGCGGATGCTTCTAAGGTCAGCGGCTATGCGGTGGATGCAATGCGCTGGGCTGTGCAGGAGGGAATTGTTCACGGTGATGGCGGAACAACTCGCAAACTGCGGCCAAACGACTACGCAAGCCGTGCTGAGGTTGCGACGATCCTGTACCAGTATAT